>NZ_VYQA01000016.1:0-127354 GCF_008710165.1 Sphingobium limneticum
CGGAACCCGAGCTTCGCAGCTCACGTAGGAAAACAACCCTTCGCTCCGGTAATCGCCGCCCCGCATCTCAAATCCTTCAACCTCAGTTGAAGGCGTCTGAATCACCTCAAGCGGCTCAAGGAAAGAGCCTTTTTCCGCAACCTGCTAAGGCCATCGCCTCCAGCACCACGCCTCCGCCAAATTCCCTTATGCTGGGACAGGCCAGAAAATCGCAATCGACCAACAATGTCTGCACCTGCCGATGCTCTACTGCGCCATGAATCGTGACCGCTTTATCGACGCGCATTTCCCTGACCAGCGCGGCGATAATATCGCGTTCCGGCCCGTCGCCGATGATGTCGAGATGCAGGGCATTCGCCCGCAACATGTCTTGTACCGCGCGGATTAGGACATCGGCGCATTTATACGGCACCAGCCGCCCGACAAACGCGCCACGCAGCGGCGCCTGCGCGCGCCTCGTCCGGCGCAAGGCAAAGCGAGCAGGGTCGATGCCATTTTCGGGAAGGTGAAAGCTGCGCGGTCGCGCCTGCTCCGGTAATTCCGAAAGGCTATGGAGCGATCCTGCCAATATCGCTGCAGCGTCGCGGCGGGTCGCCTTATAGCCAGGCAGCCATTTATAGGCGCCGCGCAGTTGCGACAGCCATTCCCGTTCGCGCGTTCGGCGATCCGCAAATCCGTCTGGCCATGGCAGCCCGCCATTGAGCGGCCCGACCACCAGCGGCACGCCCAATCGCTTGAGCCGGGCGGCAAGATAGGAGGGGGTCGTCGGGCTCATCGGCGTCAGGCGATGCACGATGTCATAGGCGCCGGCCTTCAAAGCGGGCCGGAACTTATCCCAGACCGCTTTTTCGAACGCATAGCATCCGATCGGCGCCAACGCCTGATAGATCGTCCAGCCACGATTGTCGCTCGCGCCCAGAAATCGCGCGACGCGAAATATCGTGCGCACCACGGCTTCGGTGTCGATGGTGGAAAAATCGCGGCCTTCCTGCCAGTCCATGGCCATGATGGCCGGACGATTGCGGATATGGGTCACCAGATGCACGTCCGCCTGCCGGGCCAGCGCCTCGGCAATGCACCACCCGATCAGCGGCACGCTCACCATGTCGGGATTGGCGATCTCCGCCAGCAGCAGCACGGTGTGGCGCCTTCGCACGGTCGGTGTGGATTTCTTCCCGGTACATTCAACCACCATAATATCGCTACCTGTCGCATCGGGGGCGGGGGGCTAGAATGGGGGCAGGAGCATGCCTCCTCGAACCCATGTGTCCGCTCACTATATGGACACAGCCTGCAACATCCGATCATGCCCATTGGGAGGGGATAAGTGCGTGGGGAAATCTCCGGCAATTTCAGGCATCACGCGCATGGATGTTCTGTGTCGGAAACCCGCCGCTTTGTTCGTGATGTTGTGTCTGGTGGGGTGCGGGGAAGGTGGCGTCGCCGCCGCGACGGATAAAGACCGCGCGGCGGCGACGCCGGTTTCGCGCTCCGTTTCGAGGCCGGCCCCGGGTGGTATGGCGATGGGCACCAATCTGGACGGCCTTGCCTATTGGAGCAGCGCCATGCCGGTGCTGGACCTGATGAAATCCGCGAGCGTCTGGCTGCCGCAGGCCGAAGGTGTCTACGACACGGGAGAAGCCATAGCGCAGGACCGTAACGGTTGGCCTCTGCTGCCGGTGGACGCCGCTATGCGCCGTTACCGCACGCTGCTCGTCAACATCCTGCATGACAATCCCGCTGCGCTGCCCGCCGAACGCTATGTCGTCCTCTATGAAGGCCATGGTGCGATCACGGCCGTCGATGTGGACGGAGCGCGGGTCTTATCCCGGATCGATGGGGAGTTGCATGTAAGCGCCGGGCGCGGCGGAAGCCTTTACTTGCGCATCGACGCCGATGGAGAGGGGCGTGATCCGATACGGAATATACGCGTCGTCAGGGCAGATTATCTGCCGCTCTACCGGGCCGGGCTGACATTCGACCCGGAGTTTCTAGAACGGATCAAATCCTTCCATGCGCTGCGCTTCATGGACTGGATGAACAGCAATGCGTTGTTCGCGCCCATAGGTGGTCCGCTGACGGACGAGGCGGCCATCGAGCGTGCGCCGCAACTGGACTGGGCGGATCGGCCCAGGCCCACGTCCATGCGTTGGGGGGAGGGCAGCCGCGGGGTGCCGGTCGAAGCCATGGTCGAACTGGCCAATCGTACGGGCGCCGAGCCGTGGTTCACCATGCCCGTCAACGCTAGCGACGATTATGTCCGCGGCTTTGCCTCCTATGTCCACGCGCAGCTGCGTCCCGACCTCAAAGTCCATGTCGAACTTTCCAATGAAGTCTGGAACTGGATATTCCCGCAGGCGCGCTATGCCCGCGCTCGCGCCCGCGCGATTTTCGGCCCCGATGGCGACGGGCTGGAATGGTATGGCATGCGCGCGGCGCAGGTGGGCATGATCTGGAAGCGGGCGTTCGGCGAAGCGGAGAAACGCGGGTTGCGATCGGGCAGGGTGGCGATGGTGTTCGGCACCCAGTTTGGCTGGCGCGGGCTGGAAGCGACCGGTCTTGAAACCCGGCATTGGCGCGACGGCAACGGACGGCCGATGCATGCCGCCGACTATTTCGACGAATATGCCATCACCGGCTATTATGATGGCACGATGAACGTCGATGACGCCGTGCCCATCGTCCAAAGCTGGTGGAAGGATGAGGATGGCGGCTATGGTCGTGCGATCGCAGAACTGAACGAGCGGATTACAGACTTCAACGCGCCGCTCTATCAATATCATGCAGGACGCGCGCGCGCGCATGGCCTTCGCCTCGTCAGCTATGAAAGCGGCTTTGGCGAATATACGCCCATATCCCAGCATGCTAATCAGCCTTACACGGATTTTCTGGCAAAATTGCAGCGCAGGCCGGAATTCAAGGCACTGGAAACCGCCAACTACAGCGCCTTTGCGCAAGCGGGCGGCAGCCTCTTCATGAACTTCGGCATCATCGGCACACCGTCCAAATGGGGGAACTGGTCGGCGCTCGAAACGATCCGGCAGACTGGTTCGCCACGATATGATGCGTTGATGACATGGCTGCGCTTGCATCCGCCCTCTTCGGCACGCGGACCGGCCATTGCCTATGCCGACGCCCGGATCGCACTGGGTGGGACGCAGGGAGAAACCTTTACCGGAACCGCACATGGCTATGATGTGCTGGTCGGAGGCAGCGGTAATGATCGCTTCTTTGCCGGGCGGGGATCGGGCAGCCGCATCGATGGGGGCGGGGGGCATGATATGCTTGTCCTGCCGGAGCGTCGGACATCCTATCGCTTCCAGGCGCAGCCATCGCAGGCCGTGGTGCAGGTGATCGGTCCTACCGGCGTGCAAAGCCTGACCCGCATCTCCAATGTGCGCTTTTCGGACGGGGCGCTGATCGACCTTGCAAGGCTCGTATCAGAGGATCGGAACGACCGGCTCGTCGGTGTGAAACGGGTTGCTGGCGTCTCTGCGCCTGAACAGGCCGGGCCATGAAAGGCGCAGCTTTATCCATCGCAGCCAGATTTTGGCGTCAGGATTGCGGCGCCATTGCAGATCGCGCTGATAGGCCAGGTAGGCAGGCGCAAAATCGTCGCTGAGATAGGACAGGCAGGCGTCGCTTGACATCGGTCTATATGGCCCGGCCAGGTCGGTCGTGAAATTCCACGCCATCTGTTGCAGTCTCTGCGCCGTGTCCTCTCGCATGCCAAAAGGGCGCTCGGGCGTATGAATGGCCCGCCCATATATTATCGCGGACGTCAGCAGCGCGACGAAATATGTGCCTGTCTCGGTAAGGTGGACGTCGTCCCGGAAAAGCGTGGCCATTGTCGCTCGCGCATCATGTCCTTTCAACCCGGGAACGGACATGGGCGACAGCGCCTGCTCGACCAGTGCGGCCAGCGCCGATCCGGCCGGGATCGTCATCAGGCGGTCGGCGCGGCCGGATGCCGCAAGATCATGGTTGACCCGATCCGCGACGCATCGCCATATGGGAGCAGCCGATCGCTCATAGGCGATCCATGATGCAGGATTGTCCATGTCGGCAACGGTCATCCACGCTTCAAAAACATAGGTCCGTGCCTGCGGATTCTGTTCGACCATGCGGTCATGAAAATCGCGCAAATATCGTATCATGTCGTTTCGCACGACAGCGTCCAGCAAGCTATGCTGTTCCGTGATGATCAACGTGTCATAGGGCTGGTTTCCATAGGAACCTGCCCGCTGAAGTTCCGACAGCACATCTATCGGCTGGTCATTCCTGTTTGTCCCCGCGGCATAGCCGGTCCAGCGGCCTGCACCCTGTCCCATGGTGCGATCCTTTATGGACGAGCCGGCCAGCTGCTGCATGTCCCATAGCAGAGGGCGGTCGATGCTTGCGGCAAGGCGTTCGAGATATTCAGGGAAGGGATGGTCCATCAGGCTATGGCCCGACAGGAACAGCCGCCGTGGACCGTCCGGACGCTGGTGGGATGCTGCCATCGGTGCCGCGATACCCGTCATCTGCGTCACGACCGGCGTCGCCGGACCGATTTGCGACAAAGCGACAGTCGCGATCCATAAGCTTTTGCGTCCATGCCGATGCCTCATGTCGTTCGACGGCGGATCACTTCGCCCGTCGGCGTTGCCATTGGCGAAAGATCTGGAAGATAAGGGGACCATCCACCAGATAGCGGCGCCACAATCGCCTGGGATCACGCGTCAGTCGAAACAGCCATTCCAGGCAAAGACGTTGCAGGATTTTGGGCGCCCGAGCCTGTTCCTCGGTCAGGAATTGCAAACTGGCCCCGATGCAAAGCCCGATCCCTACGGCCTGGCCGGTCCGGCTGATGCGGTAGGCGAGCAGTTCCTGCTGCGGGGATCCCACGGCAATGAAGACATAGCGGGCCTGCGCCGCAATGGTGAAGCGTACGGCATTTTGCGTCGCATCGGCATCGTGAATGAAACCCATTGGCGGCTCATGATGGATCAGCTGTGACAGGCCGAAGCGCTGTCGCAATATATCGACCATATCAGGGTTTCCGCCAATGATCGCGATCCGATCGTCAGCCTGAGCGATGTCTCGCAGCAGCGCGACGGTCAGGTCGCTGCCCGGCACGACCGGCAACGCCACACCAGCCCGTCGCGCCAGCTTTCCCAATATGCGGCTGTCGCACAGCGTGATCCAGGCATTGCGATAGATGGGCCACAGATCGGATCGCTTGCACTGGATGCGGACGACATGATCGACATTGGGCGTGACGATATAGGCAAAAGCCGCGTCTGTCGGTCGCCGTTCGATATCGTCCAACAGCTGGGCCTGATCACGCAGGCTGAATGCAAAGTCGAAAAATTCAAATGTCTGCGCCGGTGAATGATATTGCGAATATTGCGGAGCAACGGATTCTTCACCAATGTTCGCAGGGACTGCGTGCGTGGGAACGGACAATGTGAGGGACATGAAATCTTCCATCCTCGGCAGATGTGGGATGAGATCGGATCCGCACTGAACAGATTTGAAATTTCTATACATCCGCGCCGCAACATCGTGGCCGATTTAATATACGGGGGCATTATATCCCCGTATATTCTATCTACGGGTAAAAGCGCGGGCACCTATTCCGCATTTCAAGTGGTCAGAAATAGGACCATCCTCGAACGACTGACGGACACCTGTCGATCAAACTAGACTCGGCGCTCAACTGCTGGGGGCTGTCACGATGCTTGGCGCGCGATCCGATATTTATTTGCGCAAGCTGCTGCTTGTTGTCTCGCTACTACTGCTTTTTGCCGGCCCCTTTGCTGCCATCGCACAGCCCATAACGCCTCTGGCCCCACCAAGCGGTTCCGACCCTGAATATCGCATCAATCCGGGTGACGAACTCGACATATTGATTTGGGGGGAAGAGCGGTTGCAGCGCGTCGTGCGCGTCCTGCCCGATGGTACCTTCACCTTCCCCCTGGCGGGACGGATCGCGGCTGCCGATCGCACCGTGACGGAAATCGCCAACCAGATCCGGCTCAACATCGCACCCAATTACCGGGAAGGCGCGCCGGACATCACCGTTGCCGTGAGGGAGGCCACAGGCATGCGCTTCTATGTGATGGGCAAGGTCCGCACGCCGGGCGGATTTTCGTCCGGCAAGGCAGTCAACGTGATCCAGGCTCTGAGCATGGCCGGCGGGTTGGCGGAGTTTGCGGACGTAAAGAACGCCATCATCCTCAGGCATACGGCGCAAGGGCAGACGGTAGAGCGGGTGCGCCTTTCTGCCTTGCTGAAGGGCGCGCGCGGCATTGATCCGGGGCGGCTCGCCGCGCCTCTTCCTCTGCTGGAGGCGGGCGATGTCCTTCTCATTCCCTGATCGTCAGGCATGGGCCGCGGCCATCGTCATCCCGGCGATGATCGTCGTGCCGGCCAATAGCCGCACCGAACCGCGGCTGGACGTCGATATGTCGGTTCTGGCATCTCCCAATCCCCTGTTGCTGCAAGGCGAACGCAGAGGCGCGACCTCGCTAGAAGTGGCTGCATCGCCCGGCATCACCATCACCTCGCCAGGTGGATCGACCATGGATGCTGGCGGCACGATCAGATATCGCAACTATACACGGCGATATGGCCATTATCTGCTGGGCGATTTCCGTGTCGAGGGGCGCTATCGCGATAGCGAGTATCTCACTGTCGGTGGATGGGCGGGATATAGTCGGGCTCTGGCGATCGACCTGCTTGCATCCAGCGATGATGCGGCCGGCGATCCGCGCGGCATTCGCAACAGCTGGTATGGCGGCGTCGATGCGGCGTGGCGCCCCAATATCTATACGCTCATCACGCCGGACATAAGATTTGAACGAGCCGTCTATGCGGACAGCGATCTGCTGCGCAACGCAAACGCCTTGACCTTCAGCCTGGCTTACGCTCGCCGTGTCGGCCCTCGCACAAGTATAGGACTGCGCGCCCGCGATACCATGAATTCCGTGACCGGCATGGCCGGCATGAACAGTATGGCACTTTACGCCACGCTCAATCGCCAACTGGGGCCACGCGCACGCCTGCTGGCAGAACTCGGCGTGGAACGGGCAGGGCGTCAGATCGAATGGCTGGAAGACGTCAAAATGCGTCGGCCAGGCCGCACCCTGCTTGCAGGCCGGGTCGATCTGTGTCGGGAGCCGGAGGAAGGCGACCATGCGTTGACGGGCTGTTTTTCCGCCATGCTGAACTCGGAAATCAGCGGCTTTGGCGGCCTGCGCCGCGACGCGACGGTGTCGATATCGCTCAGCAAGGCTCTGGGCGAGCATTTCAAGCTGCGCGGTGTCAGCGAATATCGCCATTCCTCGCTGATCGGCGGATCGCTCGTGAGCGCACCTGCCCCAGGCATGCGGACTAGTACGACGGATGCGGTGCGTAACATCGTGATGCTGGACTGGAAGTTGCGCCCTAATGTGACTTTGACCGGCAGCGCTCAATATCTTCGCCGTCAACTGGTTACGGGAAAGCGTATCGGATCGGCCTTTATCGGCCTTCAACTGCGCTACCATTTCGGACAACGCAAATGAACGAAGATCTTAGCCAGAATGGCAGCGTGATCAGCCTGCCGGAACTCCTGGCCATTATTTACAGGCGGCGTTGGTGGATCATGGTACCGACGCTGATCGGGATATTGGTGGCGCTGGCGATCGCGCTGTTGATGACGCCAGCCTATCGTTCGCAAGCCACGCTGCTGATAGATTCGCCGCAGATCCCGACCAGCTTCGCCCCGGTGCGGACCGCCAATTACGCCAATGAACGTGTGGCAAAGATCCGGCAACAGATCATGAGCCGTTCCAACCTGACCAGATTGATCCGGGAAGGGGGGCTTTACGAACGGGAGCAGCGTTCGATGTCGTTCGACGACCTGCTAGGGGTCATGCGCAGCGCCATCGCCGTCGATCTGGTAAGCGCCAGCGGGAACCAGCGTCCGGGCGCTGCGACCGACACGATCGCATTCGACCTGTCCTTCACCTATTTCGACCCTGACGCCACCCATGCCGTCGCCGAGAAACTCGTCGCGATGTTCATGACCGAGGACAAGAGGCTACGGACCGAGCAGGCCGTGGGCACCGCTGCCTTTCTGGGGCGGCGCGTCGATGATTTACGTAATCAGATGGTCGCGCTGGAAGGCAAACGCCGGGAGATAGAGAGCCGTTATGCCGGCGCTCTTCCAGATCAGGTAGCGTTGAGCGCGCAATCGGGGTCATCGCTGCGTTCGGAGGTGTCCCGGCTGGATGCGGAAACACAAGGCCTTGTGCAGCAGAACAGCCTGCTTGCGACGCGGAGCGAGGAAATCGCGGCCGCGCCTCGGCCAGAATTGGACGCGTTGCGCAAGGCCGAAGAACGTGTCGCGCAATTGGGCGCCACTTATTCGGACACGCATCCTGATGTGATCGCTGCGCAAATTGCCGTCGATCGGCAGCGGCGCGTCGCTCAAAGGTCGGCGGGGCCGATGCCGGGCAGCGGCGCGGTAGCGTCTGAAATGGGGGCCACGCGCGCGCGTATCGCTATGCTGGCCGCACGCCGGAACGAACTGGTGGGAACGATCGCGCAGATGGAGCGTGTAACGGCGCTTGCGCCGCAAGCGACCTATGAGTTGAACAATCTGGAACGCGATTACGACAATCTGAAACGCCAATATCAGGACGTGCGCGACACGCAGATGGAGGCGCAGGTCGCCGCCAGCCTTCAGGCAGAGGATAAGGGCGAGCGATTTTCGGTCGTGAACGCGGCCAGTGCGCCGCTCGACCCCATTCGTCCCAAAAGAATGCAACTGCTGATCAGCGGCCTTCTGGGCGGGTTCGTCGTCGGATTGATGTTGGTCATAATTTGGGAATTCATCGCCGGCCCGATCCATGGCGAGGGTGCGGTGGCGCGGTTGATGGACTGTCCGCCGCTTGCCGTCATCCCGATATTGGCGCCCGGCATGGCGATGCCGATATTGGAGCGCGCGCGCCGCTTCTTGCGGTTGCCGTCTAAACGGTCCGACATCCTTCGATCGGGAGTGGAATGATGGCGACCATAGCCAAGGGCACCGCGATCACGGTCGCACATGCAGCCGGAAGACGAGATGTCATTCTCGACCGGTCGCTGCTGCTCGACAATGGCATATTCGGGCTGGAACATATGGATCAGCGCGCACGCAGCTTCATCCTGCTGCGGTCCCAGATCATGAACGGCTTTCACGCCGATGGCGGCAGGATATTGGCGATTACGTCGACCCAGGCGGGCAACGGAAAGACGTTCGTCACCACAAATCTGGCGACGGCGCTGTGCCTGATCCAACCGACGATATTGATCGATTTCGACCTTCGCCGGCCGACGATGGCGGATCGCTTTGGGCTGACGGTGAAGGCCGGCGTGGACGATTATCTGCTGGGCGACTGCGAATGGGAAGATGTCGGGCAAAAGGCGAGAGGACTGGATCTGACATTATTCCCGGTTCGGCTGCCTCGGCAGGATTCCTCGACCCTTCTTGCGTCGGGGCGAATGGCAGGAGCGATACGGGCGATTCAGTCGGCATCCCATCAACCCATCTGCATTATCGACACGCCACCTGCCCTTGTTCTGGACGACATCATGCTGATCGGGCGCAATGCCGACGGTATCGTGATGGTGATAGAGGAAGGGCGCACCACGGCGAGGGATGTGAAGCAAGTCTTGCGGCTGCTCAGCCCGACGCGGATTGTCGGATCGGTGCTGAACAAGTCCATAACCGCGAGGCGGGATCGTTATGGATATGATTATTATGAAGCACCCTGATCGCCGCCATGGCCTGTGGGATGAAGGTCTGGATTTCCCCCACGCATTCCGCTGTCTCCGCGGGCACATGACGATCCTCTATAGCAGATGGCAGGTCCGGCATGCGCCTTTGCAATGTCGTATGACCCTTGCCTGACAAGGTGGAGATGGACGCATGACTCCTCGTGAACTGCTTGCTGCGATCCCCCCCGTGTCTCCCCCACTGACTTTGGTGCAGGAACAATGGCCGACACCCGTTACCCAGCCCTTCATGCCGCCATTGGCTGAATATATGCCTTATCTTCAGACCATCTGGGCCAATCGGTGGCTGACCAACTCCGGGCCGTTCCACCAGGAACTGGAGCGGGCTTTGGAGCAGCATCTGGGCGTGCCGCATCTTTCCCTGATATCCAACGGAACCACCGCCCTATGGATAGCCTTGCAGGCGCTCCGGATCGGTGGTGAAGTCATAACGACGCCATTTTCCTTCGTGGCGACCGCGCACGCGCTGCGCCTTGTCGGCGCGACGCCGGTCTTCGTCGATATTGACGAGGCCGACTGCAACCTCTCACCGCAAGGCATAGAGGCCGCCATCACCGAGAGGACCACCGCCATCTTGCCGGTGCATTGTTTCGGCCATCCCTGCGACGTGAAGGCAATCGGCGAGGTCGCCGACATTCATGACCTCAAGGTGATTTATGACGCGGCCCATGCCTTTGGCGTGCAGGCTGATGGATCAAGCATTCTGTGCCATGGCGACCTGTCGACTGTCAGTTTCCATGCGACCAAGGTTTTCAGCACGATAGAAGGGGGGGCGATCATATCGCCTGACGCGCGGACCAAGGCGAAGATCGACCGGCTGCGCAACTTCGGGTTCGTCGGCGACATGACGCTGGCGGGGGCATCCATCAATGGCAAGCTGAATGAACTCCAGGCGGCATTTGGCCTTTTGCAACTGCGCTATATCGACGACATCATCGCGCGGCGGGCCGCGATCAGCGCGCGTTACCATAGTGCTTTGGCGGAAATGGCGGGTATCATGCCGTTCCACGCCATTGGCGCGACCACGCTCAATCACGCCTATTTCCCCGTACGCGTAACGGAAGAATATGCAGTCAGCAGCGATACATTATGCCGCGAACTGCAATCTGTGGGCATCATGGCGCGGCGCTATTTCCATCCCCTGATCTGCGACATGCCCGGTTATCGCGACCTTCCCTCGGCACGTCAGGCCCTTCCGGTCGCGCGCCGTATCGCACGCCAGATATTGTGCCTGCCGATCCACGCCAATCTGAGCGATGAGCAGGTCGATCGGGCCGTTGGAATATTGGCTCGTGCCTGAGGTGAATATGCGCGATGCGATGGCATGGATGCGCGATCTGCCTGCCCGCATGGCGCTGCGTTGCGCCAATATGCGAATAATCAACCGGCGCCTGGAAAGAGGTCACGCCAAGAGGCTGGCCCGGCATGAGGGTAAAGCGCCCAAGCTGTCGGGGATCGACCTGGAGATCGTGGAGGGACTGCGGCGGGACGGGATTTTCGTGACAAATCTGGCGGCGCTGGGATTGCCCGGTTCGGACGCGATGCTGGCCGCAGGGCGGATGGTCGGCGATGCCTTCTCGGTGGAGGCGCGGCAGCAGTCCGCCGATGGGGCTGCATTGACGATCGCCCCACCCGCTTCGGTCGCGTCGCGGCCAGAGATATTCGCATGGGGATTGCATGAGCGCCTGCTGGATATCGTCGAGGCCTATCTCGGCGTTCCAGTCGGCTATGATGGCGTCAATTTGATCTACACGGTATCTGGCGGCCGGGAAGCGGGTCCGCGTTGCTGGCATCGGGACTGGGAGGACCGGCGCACCATAAAGATCGGCATCTACTGCAACGATGTCGTGGCGGGCGGCGGCCCGTTTCAGCTCATACGCCGCCGCGACCCCACACAGGGCGGGCCTCACGGCTATCACTACAGCTTGGCTGACGATAATATGCTGACGGAAAAACTCGGCGCGGACTATCATCAGGATATCGTCAGTTGCGAAGGTCCGGCAGGAACCGTCTTCTTCTGCGAGACGGCGCTGCATTTCCATCGAGGCGAGCCGGCTGTTCACGCAGATCGCCAGGCATTGTTTCACAGCTATTTTGCGCGCAGACCGCGTCACCCTTTTCTTTGCGAACGGTCGGGATTGAGCCGAAAGCAGATTTCCCACCTCGCCGGGCCATTAAGTCTTCGTCAACGTGCAAGTGCGTGTTGGCGGCGAGATCTGCCTTGGTTCGTCCGGCTCATTCCTCCGGCGAGGATCTAGGCTCAAAATCTATCAATTGTCCGGGCTAATGACGATAGGTTGTTTTTGAAGTCGATCCCAAGTCAACCATCGATCATGTCTTCATGAAGGTGCCGGCAGCCGCACCTGATAAACCAATATGCGGTTGTCATTGTCCAGGTCGGAATCGCAGGATTGCCCGGACATGCGGCAGTGGCGCGCGATGAAGTCATTATCGTTGCCGACGAGCAGGAAATAATCGCCGGGCCGCCCCGGTTGCAGGGTCGGAACCAGGTCCATCGCTTCCCATTTCTCGGACAGGGCATCAACGCTCAGACCGAACCGCGCAAGTTGAACGGGATTGAGCATGTCGATCAGTTCGCCATGTTCGGCAGGAACGATATCCGGCTTGAGTGCCGTTCCGGCCGGGTCTTGGAGCAAGGATATGGTGTCATTTTCATAGGGAAGACCGGCAATGTTGGTCGCATGGCTGACGTCGACCAGCAGAATCTTCTTGTAGACGATGGGCGTTTTGGGATCTGCGCCGCGTCCGGCCGCATCGCGCGCCAGCATCAAGAAGCGATGATCGTCGATCGCCAATATCTCGCTCTGCGCGGCGGTGCGGTCGGGGCGCTGCCCCTTGCCATCCTTGTCATAGGCCGGAAGCTTTACGACATGATGGGCAATGGGTTGCGAAGGGGTTGGTGTTCGGCTGATGTCATATATCAGCACGCGGCTGTTGATGCGGCCCGCGGCGTTGCCCGTCGCGCTGTCCTGGACAAGGGCGCTTTGCAGGACAACGAACAATCTATGTCCATCGGGCGATATCGATAGGCCTTCTGGACCCTGATTATTGCGTCGCCCCGTATCTGGCGCTTGCAGGGATCCGAAATAGGGGCGCCCATTGGACATTGGCATGACTGCGGCGGGCGGACGGATCACACCGCGCAGCTTTCCGCCGCGATCGAAATAATAGATGTTGGCCGTATATTCGTCACCGATGTAGAAATGGCCATCGCGCGTGAATTGCAGCGATTCTGCGTCGAGCGATATCTTGCCCATGCCGGTGCCATCGGCTGGCGCGGGCAGGATGATGCCTCGCTCGGTCTTCGTGCCGGCGGCCGGGTCCGCGCCTGTAAAGGGCCGGCCGTCAAAGTCGCGCAGCTTCAATCCGCCGTCGGGTGTAAAAGTCAGTTGGCCGTCGCCGGGCGTGAAGCGTAGCCGGAACCGGTTCAGTCGCGCGGGGTAATCGAAAAACAGTTTGGCCGCCGGATCGTTGCGACCCCGATCCGGCAAGGTCCACAATATGCCCTCATAATGGTCGCCGACGCGTCTCCAGCTGCCGGGCGCGATCTTCAGAGAGGAGAAAGACCCCAGCGTGTCACCCAGGAAATCGATGGTGTCGGCTGGCAATTGCCCGGCGCCGACCAGGCCTTGATCGACAAAGACCTGATCGTGAAACGGGATATTACGGACGTCGGGAACCTTGTTCCCGTCAGTCCCGGCGATCGCCCCCTCTCCGCCGGCAAGGGGGGAGAGAAGGGCCGTCAATAGCCAAATGATGGTCAGATGTTTAGAAAGCAACGCCGATGGTCCCGAACACTTGCCGCGGTGCCGACGAATGGAACACCAGGATAGAGCCGGTCGGGTCGTTCGGCGCGAACACGCTATTGTCGAAATTGGAAGCATAGCGCTTGTCGGTCAGGTTGGTGACGTTGAGCGACAGCTTCGTATTCTTCAGCGGACCCAGATCGCCAAAGCTGTAGCTGACGCCCAGATCGACCGTCGCATAACCGCCAAAACCCTGATCGTTCATATAGGTGTAATAGCGCTTGCCGGTATATTTGCCCATCACCGATGCGGAGAAGCCGCCATAGTTCAGCGTCAGGGCGCTGGAATATAGCTGCTTGGGCGTATCGACCTGCTGCTTGCCATGGGTGGCGTACAGCACGCAGGTGGCGGTGCAGAAGTTCAGATCCTGATCATAGACCGTCTTGTTCAAGGAGGCGGAATTATACCAGCTCAACCACGGCGCCGGCTTCCACAGGACACCGAGTTCCAGGCCCTTTGCAGTGACGCTGCCGGCGTTGTGGAAGGAATTGCCACAGCCCGGATTTTGCTGCTGGTTCGTCGGGCACGGATTATATTGCAACAGCCGGTCGTCGAATTTCACCCAATAGCCGGTTGCCGAAACCTGAAGCGTGCGGCCGACATAGCGATAGCCGCCCTCGACGCTGCGCGACGTTTCCGGTTTCAGCGTGGCGCCCTGGGCGTTCCAGATCGGCTGTGTCACCGATTGCGGCCCAAGTTTGAAACCACCCTGATACATGGCGATATTTTCGGCATAGCTGGCGAAGACTTCATGGCCGCGCGCCACTTCCCAATGGACGCCGAATTCGGGAAGGAAATAATCCTTGGCCGTCAAAGATCCCGTGGCGAACTGGGTGGATGCCGGCGGCGCTGCCTTGGCAATGCCGCGGATGGCCCGCGCATCGGACCGGGAGTAGGTGCCCTTGAATCCGAAATCGAAAGTCAGTCTGTCGTCGAGCAGCGACACCGTGTCCTGCATGTAGAATTGCCGGGTCGTCCAGTCGGTTTCCTGCACCCATTGTGCCGTGGCCGGCTGGCCCTTCAGAAACTGGCCGAGGTCGAACGGGCCGGTGACGTCGTTGCGGATGTAGCGGGCGGCGCTGCTCTTATTGGCTTCCGTCCATACGCCCGCTTCGAAATGGTTGAACCCGATCCGCCAGCTAAGGCTGCCCAGCACGCCGTCGCGATCAATGGTGTAGCGCGTATCACGGATCGTCACGGGCAGGTCGTCGGCGGTGGTCGCCGTACCCTGAGTCGACAGGCCGGAGATGAAATTGTTGCCGGCACCCTTGTCGGTATGGCGATATCCCTGCACGCGTGCGCTCAGCCCCGTGGCGATTTCGATATCGGCCGCGAGATAATAGAGCTGGTCGTTCCGCAGGATCTGGCCGTTGGTGAAGGTCACGTCGCCGCTTTTCTCCGGCGCCGCGGACGGGACGCACTTGATCGGTGTCGTCGTCACCGCGCAGGCGTTGCGGCTGAGATAGGTCTGCCAATTCGGGGCATAACCGCCCAGATCCCAGCCGCGGCGCGCCAGCGTGTCTTTGGACAGATAGGCATCGTCGGCCTGGTTGGTGCGCGAAATGTCGGCAAAGGCCGTCAGCTTGAAGCCATCGGTCCGATACACGATCTTGGCATTGACCTGCTTGCCCGTGGATTTCTTGTACGCGGCTTGATCCACGAACAGATCCTGTCGGCTGTAATGGCCCGAAACATAGGCCGACAGGCCTTGATACTCGCCGGTGTCGAAGCGTACGAATGTGCGCGCGGTCTTCTCGCTGCCGATGGTCTGGCTGACCTTCAGGCCCAGATCCTTGCTCGGGTCGCTGCTGGTGTAGATCACCGCGCCGCCCAGATTGCTGGTTGAAGCGATCGCAAGGCCGGCAATGCCCGTGGCAAGGTCTGCGCGTCCCAGATTTTCGGAGATCAATGCGCGGCTGATCGTCAGGCCGTTATAATTATTGTAGGCGCCGTCGCCCAGCGGCATGCCGTCCAGCGTATAGCCCAAATGTGTGGTGCTGAAACCACGTACCTGAAGCGACAGGGACTGTTCGTTGACGCCCAGCGCGTCGATGGATTGCGCGCTGACGCCGGGCAGCATGTTCAACGCCTTCTGAATGCTGGTGCCGGGCGGCAGCGCATCCAGGTTGGACGGTACCAGGGTCGAAACCGATCGCGTTTCGCCGCTGCCGACAACGACGATGTCGACATTGCCATTGCCTGCGGTATCGAGCGCCGGTGCGGCGGTTGCGGCCGTCTCGGCGTAGCTGGCGGGCGCGATGGCGACCAGCGCGACGGAGGCCATGAAAAATGCGTAAGCCTTGCCGTGGCGCATATTGCGGCGCGAAAAATTCGTCATGTATATATCCTGTCCCCGGCGACCCTCTCGATCACCCCGGAGAGGCCGCTAAGCCCGCTTCTGGTCATTTTTGTTACGATTCAGAAACGCGGCATTAATGTTGTCGTTTGTGAGACATTTATGCATCATGGCCGGGTGGCGGTGCCCGGCAGAGTAGCGTCCTAACCCGATCGGCCACTTCCGCTAGCCGATCGAAATCATGCTCTATAAGGTAATCGCCGCGTTCGATCTCAGCCGGCTATGATCTGCGCATAGGCTTGCGGATCGACATTGCTGCCAGATATCACGACGACCGTGGCACCATCGGCTGGCGGCGCGATGCCCTCCAGCGCCGCGGCCAGCGCCACCGCACCGCCGGGTTCAATGACCAGCTTCATCTTTTCGAAGGCGAAGCGCATTGCATCGCGGACCTGATCGTCGGTGACGCAAAGCCCGCCGGACAGCAGCGCCTTGTTGATGGGGAATGTCAAAGCGCCGGGGCTGGGCGCCAACAGGGCGTCGCAAATCGAACGAGCCTGGGCCTCCACGCTTTCTCGTACACCACTGGCCAGCGACCGGGCGGTATCGTCAAATGCAGCCGGCTCCACGCTGTAGATAGCTACGCCGGGCGCCTGATCCTTGATCGCCGTGGCGATACCCGCAACAAGGCCGCCACCGCCGCAGCATACCAGCACCCGGCCTATCTGAACCCCGGCCGCCTGCGCCTGCTCCCATATCTCCAGTCCGGCCGTTCCCTGCCCTGCGATGATGTAGGGGTCGTCAAAGGATGGGACGAGCACGGCGTCGCGCTCCGCTGCCAACGCCGTGGCGATGGCCTCGCGCGATTGCGTGTAGCGATCATAGGGCACGACCTGTGCTCCAAGTGCGCGCGTATTGGCGACCTTGATGGCGGGCGCGTCGGACGGCATCACGATGGTCGCCGGAATATCGAGCAACCGCGCTGCTGCGGCAACGCCCTGCGCATGATTGCCCGAAGACCATGCCACAACGCCATGGGCCCGCTGTTCGTCCGGAATACGGGACAGACGGTTATAGGCGCCGCGAAACTTGAACGATCCGGTATGTTGGGCACCTTCGAACTTGACCAGCACCCTGTGCCCGACCCGCTCGTTGAGCGGCGCAAATTCCAGCATGGGCGTCCGGATGATCGCTCCGGAAATACGTTCTGCGGCATCACGAACATCGGCAGCGTCAATGGCAAGGTCGGTCATGATGATTGTCCAATTTGGCGAACGAGGGTCGCAATATATGCCGGCTTTTCTTGATCATTCCACATTGTAAGCCGCACAAACGGTGCCACCTTCGGCCGCCTGTCAGGCCTTCGATGTAGCCGGCTGGCTGGTCGAAACGTGCAATATATGGCTGTCGTCATAGCGGATCCAACAGGCAAAGCCGTGACCACATTCCGCATGAAGTTTCAGAATTTCGGCATGGTCGAAACGGTAGAGATGACCATTGTCTTTGACTTCGATTGTGTCGACGCTCTGGAAATCGACAGGAGCCAGCGGAACGGCATCCCGGCCACGCTTGACCTTCACGTCATACCGCGCCGCGCCTTTGAGATAGGCGATGACGATGTCGTGGGAACTGGCATTCTGCCATCTGGGGTGAATGGGGCCGCATCCCTGCAACAGGGCCAGGGTCGCCATAGCAAGGGCGATTTTGCCGATTATCTTCACCAGATGGTCTCCGCGTTCCGTTGGTTCGCCTCTCCCGATATGGCTTTCATGGTCTTGATTGCGGCTCCTACCTGCCTGAGCATGAGTGCCGGATTAACGATCGGCGGACGGGGTACCGTCCGCCGATGATAAGGGCCGATCTAGCCGATCTTGCCGAGCAAACTGTCCACTGCGACCTTGGCGTCGCCGTAGAACATCCGCGTATTGTCCTTGTAGAAAAGCGGGTTTTCGATACCGGAATAGCCGGTGCCCTGGCCGCGCTTCGACACGAAGACCTGCTTGGCCTTCCACACTTCGAGCACCGGCATGCCCGCGATCGGCGAGTTGGGATCGTCCTGCGCAGCCGGATTGACGATATCGTTGGAGCCGATGACGATCACCACGTCGGTAGACGGAAAATCCTCGTTGATCTCGTCCATTTCCAGCACGATGTCATAGGGCACCTTGGCCTCTGCCAGCAGCACGTTCATGTGGCCGGGCAGGCGGCCTGCGACGGGGTGGATGGCAAAGCGGACAGTCTTGCCCGCCGCGCGCAGCTTGCGGGTCAGTTCGCTCACGCTCTGCTGCGCCTGCGCCACCGCCATGCCATAGCCTGGCACGATGATGATGCTGTCCGCCTCATTGAGGGCGGCGGCCACGCCATCGGCGTCGATCGCGACCTGCTCGCCCTCGATCTCCGCTGCCGGGCCGCTGGTGCCGCCAAAGCCGCCCAGGATCACCGAGACGAACGACCGGTTCATCGCTTTGCACATGATGTAGCTCAGGATCGCACCCGAGGAACCGACCAGCGCCCCGGTCACGATCAGCAGGTCGTTACCCAGCGTGAAGCCGATCGCGGCGGCTGCCCAGCCCGAATAGCTGTTCAGCATCGAGACGACGACGGGCATGTCCGCGCCGCCGATGCCCATGACCAGATGGAAACCGATGAACAGCGCCAGCACCGTCATGGCGATCAGCACGGTCAGTTCGCGGCCCTCGATCCCGATATTGCCGACATACATGACGAGCAGTAGCAGCGATGCGATGGCTGCTATGGCGTTCAGCAAATGGCCACCCGGCAGTTTCTTCGCCTTGCCGTCCAGCTTGCCGGCCAACTTGCCAAAGGCGACGATCGACCCGGTGAAGGTCACCGCGCCGATGAAGATGCCCAGAAATTCCTCGACCTTGAGGATATTGATCTCGACCGGCGTCTTGTGCGCCAGCACGCCGGCAAAGCCGGTCAGGGCGTCGCGCGCGGCGGGATCGAGCGCGTGCACCGTTTCCAGTTCAAAATGCGCATTGAAGCCTATAAGCACCGCTGCCAGCCCCACAAAGCTATGCAGGGCGGCCACCAGTTGCGGCATTTCGGTCATCTGCACCCGCACCGCGACGATCCAGCCGATGATGGCGGCTACGGCGAAACTGCCGATCACGATCGGCAGATTGGCCGCGCCAGGGCCAAGCAGCGTTGCCAGCACGGCCAGCGCCATGCCGGAAATGCCATACCACACCGCCCGCTTGGCGCTCTCCTGATTGGACAGGCCGCCAAGCGACAGAATGAACAGGACCGCGGCCGAGATATAGGCTGCGGACACTATGCCAGTATCGAACATGCAGGCCCCCTTATGACCGCTGGAACATGGCCAGCATCCGGCGCGTGACCAGGAAGCCGCCAACGATGTTGATCGAAGCGATCAGGATGGAAATCGTCGCCAGAACCAGCACGATGGTGCTGGATGACCCGACTTGAAGCACGGCCCCCACCACGACGATGCCCGAAATCGCATTGGTCACCGCCATCAGCGGCGTGTGCAGTGCGTGGCTGACATTCCAGATCACCTGGAACCCGACGAAACAGGCCAGCACGAAGACGATGAAATGCGCCATGAAGCTGGCCGGGGCGACCGCACCGACGCCCATCAGCAGCAGCGCGGCGACGATGAGCAGCGTGACCTGCGACCGGGTCTGCGCCTTGAACGCGGCGATGTCCTTCGCCCGCTTCTGCTCGGGCGTCAGTTCCTCGGCCTTGGGCTTGGGCTTTTGCGCGGCGATCGCCTTGATTTTGGGCGGTGGCGGCGGGAAGCTGACCTGCCCTTCAAAGGCGATGGTCGCACCCCGGATCACGTCGTCCTCCATATCATGGACGATCACGCCATCCTTGCCCGGCGTCAGGTCGGCCAGCATGTGGCGGACGTTGCTGGCATAAAGCGAGCTGGATTGCGCCGCCATGCGACTGGGAAAATCGGTATAGCCGATGATCGTCACGCCATTGGCAGACACGATCTTCTGGTCGGTGACGGTCAGTTCGCAATTGCCGCCGCGTTCGGCCGCCAGATCGACGATGACCGATCCGGGCCGCATCGCCTCGACCATGTCCTTGGTCCACAGAACGGGCGCATCGCGGCCCGGAATGAGAGCGGTGGAAATGACGATGTCGACGGTCGGCGCCAGTTCGCGAAACTTCTTGAGCTGCGCTTCGCGAAATTCGGGGCTGGACGGGGCGGCGTATCCACCGGTCGCCGCGCCATCCTGCTGTTCTTCCGAAAAATCGAGATAGACGAACTGCGCGCCCATCGATTCGATCTGCTCGGCGACTTCCGGCCGCACGTCGAAGGCCAGCGTGATGGCGCCGAGCGATGTCGCCGCGCCAATTGCGGCCAGGCCCGCGACACCTGCGCCGATCACCAGCACCTTTGCCGGCGGTACTTTTCCTGCTGCGGTCACCTGACCGGTAAAGAAGCGGCCGAAATTGGCACCCGCCTCGATCACCGCGCGATAACCGGCGATATTCGCCATGGACGACAGCGCGTCCATTTTCTGCGCGCGCGAAATGCGGGGCACCATGTCCATCGCCAGTATATTGGCGCCGGTGGCATTGATCGCCGCCAGTTCTTCGCCGCGCTGGCCGGGATAGAAGAAGGAGATCAGCGTCTTGCCGGGCGTCAGTCGCGCCGTCTCTTCTGCCTCGGGCGGGCGGACCTTCACGATCACGTCCGCTTCGGCCCATAATGCGTCTGCATCGGCCACGACCGTCACGCCAGCCGCGCGGTAGGCATCATCGGCAAAGCCGGCCTGCTGACCCGCGCCACTTTCGACCAGGCATATATGGCCCAGTTTCTGAAGTTGCCCCGCACTGTCTGGAGTCAGCGCAACGCGCGCCTCGCCCAGTGACTTTTCTCTGGGTGCACCAATCTTCACTCTGCGCTCCTCCCCTTTTCCGGCCATGGTCCGGTCGCCCGGCGCATGAACTTGACCCCTATTGGCGGCTCCAATGCGCTTGGTCCATCGTAAAAGCCTTGCCGCCGTAAAAGCTGAACTTCCTGGCCGTGATAATGACCATTCATGTCAGTTCCAAGCAGTCCGGTGATATGGACCTGAATGCCGGCTCGGTTTTGCTTGGCCGGCTAGCCACTCCTGTTCGATAATGCTTTCCACATCGCGTCCGAACGCCTAGAGGCGCTTTATCCCCGGGGGGCCGCTCATGCGCGGCTGAGAGGTGGTCAGCAGACCACGACCCGCTGAACCTGATCCGGCTGATTACCGGCGTAGGGAGGGCAAGGCGGCGCGTCCGCCAGTCCCTCCGCGTGGAGTGGACGAGAGACGATGACGATATATGTGACTTTTGTTGGCCGGGCCGCTCTTGCGACGGCGTTGCTGGTGTCGGCTTCCGTCGCGATGGCGGCGGACGACGAACAGGATCGCGCGACCATAGAGGTCACGGGCTATCCCGACCCGCAGGGCCTGCTGCCTGACCAGAATGCGCCCAAGGCGGTCAGTTCGATCGCCGAAGCCTTCATCAGCAAGCAGGCGCCAACGCTCAACGCCTTCCAGCTGGTCAACCTGCTGCCCGGCGCGAATGTGTCGTCGAGCGATCCCTATGGTCTGTCCGCAACGTCCAGCCTTACGCTGCGCGGCTTGGGACAGGACCAGATCGGCGTGCTGCTGGAAGGGGCGCCGCAGAACGACATCGGCTATTATTACGCCTATCCCTCGCAATTTGCCGACGCGGAAAATGTGCGGCAGATCGCATTGGCGCAGGGCGCGGCCGATATCGACGCGCCGGTCGTGGCGGCGGCGGGCGGCACATTGTCGCTGACGCTGAATGACCCCAAGGAGGAGATGGGTGGCCTTATCAACCTGTCGGCCGGCTCCTACGACCAGCGGCGCGTCTTCGCGCGGTTCGACACCGGCGAGATCGGGAATAGCGGCCTCAAGGCGTTCATCTCCTACTCCAACAACCGCGCGGACAATTGGCGTGGGGCAGGCTATGACAAGCGCCAGCATATCGACGCGAAACTGCTGCACGAATGGGGCGAGGGCAATCGCGCCAGCCTGGCAGTGTCCTATAATGATGCCATCACCTCCACCTACCCCAGCCCGACCATGGCGGACTGGAAGGCGAGCGGGCGCGGCTTCAACTTTACCAAGCGCTACACGGACGGCGACACCAGCTATTGGCGCCTCTATCGCGCGCCGTTCCGCAACCTCTATTTCGCCGCGCCGGTGCATATTCAGCTGAGCGACAGCCTGACATTCGATAGCAGCGCCTATCTCCAGATGGGGCATGGCAATTCGCCCTATGGCACGCAGCTGGCGACCACCGGCAATTATCTGGGCACCGAAGAACTGACGCAGCCGATCGCGCTGCCCGGCGCCGTCGATGGCGTGGCGACCGTGCTCGGCAACTGGACCGGCAAGCAAAGGCGCGTCGGCGACGTCAGCAAGCTGACCTTGCAGGCGGGCATCCACAGCATCACCGCCGGCCTGTGGTTCGACTATGGCACCGACCGCGTGACACAAAGCTATACGTCGATCGATGCGAATGGGCGGCCGGTCGATGCCTGGGGCTATCAGGACAAGGCGATCCGCACGGCCGACGGCCGCCTGCTCGCCTATGAAAATCAGCGCACCGTCACCGTGACCAAGGGCTTTTTCCTGGCGGACAGTATCGCGCTCACGCCGCGCCTGGGCATCGATATCGGGTTGAAGGGGGTGAGCCTGCTGCGCAACGGCCGCAATTATCTGCCGGGACCGCAGTCGAAAGTGCATGTCGACAGCTTCGCCGCCTTGCCGCGCGCGGCGGTCCATTATCGACTGGACGAGCGGCAACAATTGTTCGCCAACATCACTACCAATTTCCGCACGCCCAACGAATTTTCCCTCTATGACAGCTATTATGGCGGCGAACTGGTCAACCAGGGGACGGGCGCGCTGAAGAATGAATATAGCGTCTCGCAGGAGCTGGGTTATCGCTATATCGGCCCCAACCTGTCCTTCTCGCTGACCGCCTTCCACTATCATTTCCGCAATCGTCAGGTCGCGACGGTGGTCAACAGCGGCGGCGCGCTGGTCAATTCGACGATCAATGGCGGCAGCCAGACCAGCTATGGCCTGGACGGCGAGATCGACTATCGCCCGTTCAAGGGGTTCAGCCTCTACGCATCGGGCGAATATCTGCACAGCCGGCTGGATGACGATCTGTCGGTGGGCGGCGACCGGTTGCCGACGAAGGGCAAGCGCGCGGTCGCGGCGCCACGCTTTCAGTTCGCCCTTGGCAGCACCTATGATGATGGTCGCCTGTTCGGCAGCACGGCCCTTAAATATGTCGGCCGCCAATATGCGACCTTCATGAATGATGAGAGCATCAAGGGCTATGCCACGCTGGACTTGGCGATCGGCGTCCATCTGGCCGGGCTGATCGACGCGAGCGCCATGGACCTGCGCCTGAACGCGATCAACGTCACCAACCCGCGCGTCCTGTCCGGCGTGTCGGCGATCAGCGCCAATGCGCAGGATGTGACCGGCCGCAACGGCACGTTGATCGCGGGTTCGGCGCCCGGCTACTATATCGGCAGCGGACGCGCCTTCGTGGCGACGCTATCGCGAGCTTTCTGACCATGAGCGGCGGCCATCTGGTCCATGGCATGGGGACGGCGCTGGAGGCACCGACCTGGCCCGCTATCACTCAAGCGGAGGCGGAGGCGGTGTTGGACCGCTTTCCGGCGGCAGGGCGTCTGATTGACCTCAACTGGCATTCGCCGCGTCCCTTTTCGGCAGCGGCATTGATCGAGACGGACCGAGGCGTCCATTTCCTCAAGCGCCATCATCAGCGGCTTCGCACGCCCGCAGCACTGGCGCAGGAACATGGCTTCATGGCCCATTTGCGGGCGGCGGGGCTGTCGGTGCCGGACGTGGTAACGGCGGCAAACGGCGCCAGCGTGATCGCGCTGGGTGAATGGACCTACGAACTGCATCATGACGCGCCTGGCATCGACCTTTATCGCGATCGCCAGTCCTGGACGCCGTTTCTGACGCCAGGTCATGCCCATGAAGCGGGCGCGGCACTGGCGCGGCTGCACCGGGCTGCGCAGGGCTATGAGGCACCTGCCCGCGACGATCGTCCCCTTGTTGCCAGCTTCACCATCCTGTCCGCGTCCGATCCGCTGGCGGCTGCGGAAGCCTATATCGCTGCGCGCCCGGCGCTTGCCGGCTGGCTGGCGGACAAGCCATGGCGACAGGAACTGACGCGGTTGTTCGCGACGCTGGGCGAAGGCGTGCCCGACCAAGTGCCGCTGTGGACGCACGGAGACTGGCACCCGTCCAACCTCCTCTGGACGGCAGAGGGTCAGGTCGACACCATCATCGATTTCGGGCTGGCAACACGCACATGCGCGCTCCACGACCTCGCCATCGCGATCGAGCGGACCGCCTTCCGCTGGTTGGATCTTGGGCAGGACGATGCGCTGGGTGATGTCGACACGGCGCGCGCGATCCTGGCCGGCTATCGCACGCTGCTACCGCTTCCGACCGACATGGCAACGCTTGCTCGCTTGCTGCCGCTCGTCCATGTGGAATTCGCCCTGTCGGAGATCGACTATTTCGCCGGCATCGTCGGGGATTCCGATCAGGCGGCGGTCGCCTGGCAGGATTATCTGATCGGCCATGCCGACTGGTTCCTGTCTGCTGCGGGGCAGGATTTTCTGCGCCGTTTGGCAGGGGAGGCTGTGGCCTGATGTCGGCGCTCGAAATCATCGGCGTGATCGTCAGCTTTCTGGGCATATGGCTGACCGCGAAGCGGCGTATGCTGTGCTGGCCGGTCAACCTGCTGGCCTGCGCGCTCTACTTCAAGATTTTCCTCGATGTGCGCCTCTATGCCGACATGCTGCTGCAAGCGCTGTTTGGCATAGCGATCTTCTATGGCTGGATCGTCTGGGCAAGGGGCAGGGCAGATGCAGGCGAAGTCGTCGTCGCGCCCCTGCCGTTCGTGCGCGCGCTGGCGGGCCTTGCGGTCGGCGTCATCGGCGCGCTCGCTATCGGCTGGACCATGCATCGCTTCACCGATGCGTCGCTGCCCTGGATGGATGCCGCGCTCAGCAGCTTCAGCCTGGTCGCGCAATATTGGACCGCACGCCGCCATGCGGCAAGCTGGCTGCTCTGGATCCTGGTCGATATCGTCTATGTCGGCATGTTTGCGTACAAGCATCTGTGGCTGACGGCCGGCCTTTACGGCGCGATGATCATCCTGGCGATACTGGGTTACAGGCGATGGCGCCTTGCGTCGGGACCGGCCACCGCCTGACCGCCTGCTATCGCGCTCACCATGGGCGACCGCTTATGGAAATCGCTCGTCCATCTATGTCCCGCACTAATAGAAAGGCCGCATAAAAGGCCGGAACATGCCGATTTGGCTTGGGTGCGAAGGCAGGTTCATGCCCGGTCATAGACGATCAAGAATTAATCATGGGATTTGCCCTGCGGGATTCCATACCCTTGGCTCATGGCTCCATTTCGGGGGCTTCAAGGCAGGAAAGGATGACATCATGTCCACAGCCGCAGCCGAGATCATCACCGCCACAGGGCTCGACATTCGCCCGCTCCAACCCACGATAGGTGCCGAAATCCACGGCATCGACATCGGCAAGCCGATCAGCCCGGACGTGCGCGATGCCATTCGCGCAGCCGTGCTGGAATATAAGGTCGTCTTCTTCCGCGACCAGCAACTCGACAATGAAAGCCACGCCGCCTTTGCGCGTGAATTCGGGCCGCTCTACACGCATCCCAGCACGACTCATGACCCCAAGGTCACGCCTATCCACAATATCTCCGCCGTGGATAATGCGCGTTTCGACAAACGTCATGCGAAGGTGAAGATCAGGCCGGGCGAGGCCTATCATAGCGACACCAGCTGGCGTCTGGTGCCGACCTGGGGCGCGGTGCTGCGCGCGGTCGATCTGCCGCCGGTCGGTGGCGACACCGTCTGGGTCGACGCCCATCTCGCCTATGAAGGACTGTCGGACGACCTGAAAGCGCGGCTGGAGGGGCTGCACGTCACCCATGATTATCGCCCCTCGCTGCTGGCCGACGGTCATGACTATCCGATCGTCGCCCATCCGGTGGTGCGCACCCATCGGGAGACGGGCCGGAAGATCCTCTGGGTCAATCTGACGCAAAGCCCGCAGATATTGGGCGTCGAACTGGCCGAAAGCCGCGACCTGATCGATCAGATCTTGCTGCAATATAAGCGCCCCGAATTTCAGGTCCGATTCTCGTGGAAGCCCGGATCGGTCGCCTTCTGGGACAATCGCGCCGCCGTTCATTATGCCGTGCGCAACTATGGCGACTATCCGCGCCTGCTTCATCGCGTTCTGATCGCCGACGAACCGCTCTACGCTGACCTTTGAAAAGCGAGAAAGCATGACCGAACCGGTCGCATCCGATCGGCAGGGGGCAGGGGTGGCGCAGCGCCGCTCCCGCCTCTGGCTGTGGGGTGGGGTGGTGCTGGCTCTGGCCGTACTCGCCACCATCCTGTTCCGTCCCGTTAGCGGGGGGACGGCCGACGAAGCGCGCACTTTGGTCGTGGGCGATCAGCGCGGCGGCGCCCAGGCCCTGCTCAAGGCGGCGGGCGAATTGGATGATGTGCCCTATCAGATCAAATGGGCCTTGTTCCCGGCCGCGTCTCCTCTGTTGGAGGCGCTGGACGCTGGCGCCATCGACATTGGCGGCATCGGTGCTGCCCCCTTTGCCTTCGCCTATGCGAGCGGTGCGCAGATCAGGGCGGTCACCGCCTATCGCCCCACCGGCGAACATGCAGGAAGGGCGTCGGCGATCGTCGTGCCGAAAAACTCGCCTATCCAGACGCTGGCCGACCTGCGCGGCAAGAAGGTGGCGACGATCCGGGGATCGGCCGGACAGGATCTGGTGCTGCGCCTGCTGGAACGGGCGGACATCGATCCCCGGACGATCCGCTGGACCTATCTGTCCAATGGGGAATCGAAGGCGGCGTTGGCGTCCGGCTCCATCGATGCCTGGTCGACCTGGGGCAGCTATGTCGGCATCGCGGTTCTGGAAGATGGCGACCGGATCTTGGCCGATGGTGGAAACCTGCCCACCGGCGTCGGCTTCTACGCCGCCAATGACAGGGCGATCGAACAAAAACGCGCCTTGCTGGGCGATTATGTCGCGCGGCTGGCGCGGGCGCGGGCCTGGGCGCGCGATCATCTCGACGATTATGCCCGCGTTCTGGCGAAGGAAACCGGCATACCGTTTGACGTCGCGCGCTTCGCCGCCCAATCCTATGTCGGTAATGCCGTGCCGATCGACGCAGCGCTCATTCGCGAACAGGCGGGCATTTTCGAGCGTTATCATGCGGCCGGGATCATCCCGGACGTGCCAAGGGCGGACAAGGGTTATGACGGATCGTTCAACCGGCAAGTGGCAGAGGCCACCTCTCCTGCAGGAGTATAGGTGGCCGGCATGACTATTCTGTCCCTATCCCGACGCCGGGCACTTATGGGCCTCGCCGCGACCGGCCTTTTTGCCGGCTGCGGCCGCGGCGCGGCTGGCGACACGCTCAAGGTCGGCAGTCAGAAAGGCGGGACGAAAGCGCTGATGCTCTCGTCCGGCGTGCTGAACGGAGTGGGCTATCCGATCGAATGGGCGGAATTTCCGGCGGCCCAGAATCTGCTGGAAGCCGTGGGCAGCGGTGCGGTCGATGTCGGGCTGGCCGGCGACGCGCCGTTCCAGTTCGCGTATCAGAGCGGCCTGCCGATCAAGGCCGTCTCCGCCCAGCGCAGCGATCCGCGCCCGACCCAAGCTGTCGCCATCGTCGTGCCCGGTGACTCGCCGGCGCGCTCCATCGCCGACCTCCGGGGCAAGCGCATCGCCACCACGCGCGGGTCGATCGGCTATTATCTTGCCCTGCGCGCCCTGCATGAAGCCGGACTGCCGCCGGATGCCGTCCATTTCATCTGGCTGACGCCGGGCGACACCCGTGCCGCCTTCGCCTCGCGCACGATCGACGCCTGGGCCTGCTGGGTGCCCTACACCACGACAGCCATCGCGGAGGGTGCACGGGTCGTCGCCGACGGCCAAAATCTCATTCACGGCTATGCCTTCGAAGTGGCCAATGAACAGGCGATCGGCGATAAACGCGCAATCCTGACCGATTTCCTGCAACGGGAATCGAAAGCGCTCGACTGGGCGGCGGCACATTCGGCCGATTATGCCAAAGTGCTGGCGAAGGAAACCGGACTGCCGTTGGACATCGCGCTCGTCATGGTGCGCAAGAATAACCGCCATACCGTGCCGATCACGCCATCCGTGATCGACGATCAAAGGATCGTGCTCGATACATTCGGGCATGCCGGGGAAATAAAGCCGGCCAGGCCGCTTGATCAGGCCTTTGCGATCCTATGATTAATGATCATGGGTATATTGCCAATTCAAAATAAAATTAAACTAAACCTCTGCAAGGTTTAACTCGTTTAAGCTGCGGCGCCGCGTTCGATAGCAAGCATCTCTGACAGATAATAGTCGCAGGGAAAGATGATGATCCTATCGCCATTGCTGAAACATAGCGTTTCGGCTGTCTCACTCGTTGTCTCACTGGCCTGTAGCGTTCACGCGGCCGAACCGCAGGCATCGGCCGCGCCGGACGATGCGGTCGCCGATGGCGGCGCCATCGTCGTGACCGGCGTGCGGGGGGCGCGGCCCCGGACCGTGGCGGACAGCCCGGTACCGATCGACGTCATCGACACGCGCGAATTGCAGGCGACGGGTCGCGTTGGCCTCAAGGACATATTGGGCAATATCGTACCATCGCTGACCGTGCCGGCGCTGGGTGGGGGCGGCACATCTTCGGGTGCCAAGCCTATCTCCATCCGGGGCCTGAGCGGTGATTATGTGCTGGTGCTGGTCAATGGCAAGCGCCGCCACACCACCTCGCTCATCAACAATCTCTCCCGCGTGTCGGGTGGCAGCACGCCGGTCGATATCGATCTGCTGGCCGCCAATTCCATCGGCCGGGTCGAGGTGCTGCGCGATGGCGCGGCCGCCCAATATGGGTCGGATGCGATCTCCGGGGTGATCAACTTCATCCTGGACGCCTCGCCCGAAGGCGGCGAGTTCGCCACCACCGCTGGCAGTCATTATGAAAAGGGCGGGGAACTGATCCAGCAATCGGTCAGCTATGGCACCCGCATCGGGGCGGACGGCGGCTTCATTCGCTTTGCAGCGGAGGGCAAGTTCCACGACCGTGCCGATCCGTCGGGTGCGATCGTCGCGGATTCGGTCGATCTCTATCCGCGTCTGGCGGGCGGTGCGCGTGATCCGCGCGAAGCGACCATCGACCGCAACCGCGCCGGCAATTATGGCCGCACCAATCGCGACTATATCGCCAACGGCTCCTATAATGCGGAACTGCCCGTCAGCGACGTGACGACGCTCTACAGCTTCTCGACGATCAGCTATCGCGACATCAAGGATGGGCGCGGCCAGTTCAACGCAAATAACATAAATTCCCTGCCCGAAATCTTCCCCAATGGCTTCCTGGCCAAGCGGCGCATCTGGGAAACGGATTTCCAGATCACGGCCGGTGCCCGCACCACGATCGGGGGCTTCGACGCGGATTTCAGCAGCAGCTTCGGCCGGGACGATGTGAAGCTGGGCGCGGTCGATACGCTCAACCCGTCGCTGGGGCCAAGCAGCAAGACCAGCTTTTTCATGGGCAAGCAGATTGCCAGCCTCTGGGTCAATAATGTCGATTTCAGCCGCACCTTCGACCTCGGCCTTGCTGAGCCGCTGACGCTGGCCTTTGGGTTCGAACATCGATGGGAACGGTTTCAGAACAAGGCCGGCGAACCCGACAGCTATCGCGACGGCGGCTATGTGATCCCGACCGGTGCCACGCCGTTCCAGCTGGCCTATGGCGGCCAGCGTCCTGCGGCCAGCCTTGTCTCCTTCACCGGCACGACTCCCGCGGACGCCTTTGTCCTCACGCGCAACAATGTCGCGGCCTATGTCGATATCGGCGCCAATATCAGCCAGGCCTGGTTCGTCGGCGTCGCTGGCCGCGCCGAACATTATACCGACAGCTCCGGCGAAACGGTCAGCGGCAAATTCTCCACCCGCTATGAAATCGCTCCTGGTTTCGCGCTGCGCGGCGGCGTCAACACCGGCTTTCGCGCGCCATCGCTGGCGCAGCAGGGCTTTTCGACCTCGCAAAATACCAGCATCATCATCAACGGCGATCGCGTGCCGCAACTGGTGAAGTTCCTGGCGCCAAACGATCCGATCGCCGGCTATTTCGGCGCCAAGCCGCTGACGCCGGAAAAGTCGCTGAACTTTACCGCCGGTGCGACCTTCGAAAGCGGGCCGTTCCGTCTGACGGTCGATGGTTATCAGATCCGCATCAAGGACCGGATCGTGAAGACCGAAATCCTCAACAGCGCAGAGGCTAAGGCGATCCTCGCCAGTCCCGAAGTGACCGCCATATTGGCGGCGCGCGGCGTGCCGGGGATCAGCAGCGCGCAATTCTTCATCAACGGCGTCGATACCCGCACGCGCGGCATTGACGCTGTGGCCGAATATACTTGGCGCACCGGCTCGTTTGGCGACTTCAAACTCAATGCCGCCTATAGCTACAACAAGACCAAGCTGCTCGATGTCGCGGCCAATCCCGCCAATCTCGCCAACACGATATTGTTCGGGCGGCAAGCCCGCGCCGACCTCACCAGCGCGACGCCGCGCGACAAGCTGGTGCTGAGTGGCGAATGGACTTTAGGCGCGCTCCGCAGTCTGCTGCGCGTGACCCGGTTCGGCAAATATACCGAAACCGGCACCAGCCAGACTTCGACCACGGACGATCGGACTTTCAGCCCCAAATGGGTGACCGATCTCGATATCTCTGCGCAAATCACGCCCAAGATCAATGTCGCGGTGGGCGCCAACAATCTGTTCGATGTCTATCCTGACGATATGGGCGTGATTCAGGCCAATACCGGGGCCGGCCTTTACGGCAATTTCGCGCCCTTCGGCCTGAGCGGTGGATTCTATTATGCGCGGCTGGGCGTGAAATTCTGATTGGCCGGCCATCCCGCCTTCTTCAGGAAGGCGGGATGGTTCCGGTTCAGCTATCGACCTTGCTACGCAGATCGGCCAGCGCGGTCAGTATGGCCGGTGCTTCGGTGCGGACCAGCCAGTCGGGACTGATATCGACGAAGCGCACGACCCGTTCGTTGTCGATGATGATGACGGCCGGCTGCGGAAACTCCGCGCTGCCCGTGCCGGTCAGATCGCCGATCCAGCCGGCCGTCGGCTGTCCTTCGGGCACTACATCCCGATCGAAACTGATGCCGAAACGGCGGGCCAGCTTATTGCCCCGGTCGCTTGCCACGGGGAAGCTCAGACCATGCCGTTCGCTGATCGCGCCCAGCCCCTTTTCCGGCAGATGCGGACTGATTGCGACCAATGGGATGCCGGCCTCCTCCAGCGCAGGCCGAAGTTGGCGATCATAATAGGGCAGGGCCAGATTGCATGCGGGACATCCAGCGAAGCGGAAGAAGATCAGCACCGCCGGCCCCCGTGCAACGAGATCTTCCAGCGTCAGTGTCTCCCCATCCGCGCCCTCCAGCGTGAAAGGCTCGACCACGTCGCCGACCTGGACAACCGCCTTGGGATCGAAATCGGCGACCAGCCGCGCGCGCCGGTCGACATTCTTGGCCAGTTGTGCCGGCTCCCATGTACGGACGCGCTCCGCATGCAGGGCCTCAAATTGCGCGGTCAGGCTTTCTGTCTCCGCCATGGATATTCCTTTCTGATCGAACGACGCCCGTCATGGGCACTGTCCAAAATTAAGGCGCGTCATCGATGGCGACCAATGCGCAATGCTGTGCGATTATGACATACGCTCATGGAACATGTGGGAGCAGCTTTTTGCTGATCTGCCGAAGTACGCAGATTTCAGGGGATCCTTCACGGCTCATGGCCACGATGGTGATCGGGCCATGCAAGCCAGCGCAATCCGTGCTCATGCGGCCTCCCACAGCGGTGCTTTTGCCTGATGTTCCATTGCCAGCCCAAGCGGCCCCAGCGGGTTGGCGACCAATCCGCTGACCATCGTCGCCTGTATGGTGGTGGCAGGCCAAAGCTTGGATAGCGGGCCGACCACATGATCGCGGATAAGGGGCAGCAGACGGCTGTCCGATTGATAGACGGGCGTGAATAATGCGGTGAGCCATTGGTAAGTCATCACATGGCGGCGGCGCATCTTGACGGCGCGACAAATGCCTTCATCCACGTCGTTCGCTTCCGCCAGACCTTTTGCCAGCGCCCAGGCATCGAGCAGGGCCATGTTGGCGCCTTGCCCAAGCTGGGGACTGGCGGAATGCCAGGCATCGCCGATATGGACCAACGCAGTTTCCGCTGGTGACCGCAAAGTGCGGTGCGCATAGCGCGCAAAGGTCAGCTGGCCGGGGTCGTCGATCTGGTCGAGCAGCGGCGCGCATTCGGGCCAGAGCGCTGTAACCCGTGCCTTCCAGGAGTCGAGCCCGGCCTTGTGCCAGTCGTCAAGCCGATCGGCACGCAATGACCAGAAGAAGGCGGCCTTTGGCGTCATCGCGTCAGGCGGCGTGCCGATCGGCAAGACCCCCGCCATGATGCTGGCGCGATCATAGCGCTGCGCCAGACTATGCGGATCGAAGCCGGCCTTTTGCGGCCAGTCGAGGCTGGCCCACAGAGCGCCATAGGCCAATTCCCGACCGGTCGGCGGCGCCAGCGGCGTGCGCGTCCCCAGTGCATCGACCACCAGATCATAGGGCGCGCTGGCGTCGCCATCGGCAAAGCGCAGCGTCCGTTGCGTACCGACCGGCTCGCTGTCCACCAGGGCGCGGCCGGTATGGACAGTGATGCCTGACCGCAACACGGCCTCATGCAATATCCTGAAAAGGCTTGCACGATGAATGCCGATGCCGAACGCGCCCTTGTGGCGCAGGGCAGCATAATGGACATTGAGGACCACGCGCTCGCCCGCCTTGCCAAACAGGCGATCGATGCGCGACCCGGCATGCACGACTTGGTCCAGCAGCCCCAACTGCCCCAGAACCGCCATGCCCGTGGGCTGGATCATCAGCCCCGACCCGATAGGGCGGGGCGTGTCGAAACGATCGAAAAGCGTAACTTGATGCCCCGCGCGACTGAGCAACAACGCCGCCGCCAGTCCGCATGGCCCGCAGCCTGCGATCGCGATGTTCAGACCCCGCATGACCGCCGCCCAGACGCGCCGATTTGCCGTTCCAAGAGGATGAGCGGATTCATGCTGATGCCAATGCCCCCATCGTCACATAATCCAGCTTGCCCGTGCCCAACACCGGGAGGGCGTCCACTTCGCGAATGTCACGGGGAATGGCCAGTTCGGTGATACCGTTCGAACGGCCCCAAGCCTGGAGATCGCTCGCCTTCGCCCCTTTGCGCGTGGTGAACAGGACCAGCTGTTCGCCTTTGCGTGCGTCGGGACGCGTGACGACGGCATGTTCGGCATCGGGCCACAGTGCAGACGCATAGCCCTCTACGGCAGGAAGGGAGATCATCTCTCCGCCGATCTTGGCGAAGCGCTTGGCGCGCCCGCGAATGGTGACGAAGCCTTCGGAGTCGATCGTCACGATATCGCCCGTGTCGTGCCAGCCATCTGCGGGCGGTTGCAGGACGCCGGGCGCATCCGCCTTCATATAGCCCGCCATGATGTTGGGTCCACGGATCGACAGCCGTCCGCCTTCGGTGATGCCGGGAACCTCGTCCAGTTGCGGCACGATGCCGGGCAGCAGGCGGCCAACGGTGCCGGCGCGGAAGTGCATCGGCGTATTGACCGCGATCACAGGGCCAGCCTCGGTCGCGCCATAGCCTTCCAATATGCGCAGGCCGAATTTGTCCGCATAGGCCTTGCGGGTTTCGTCGCGCACCCGCTCGGCGCCCGCGAAGATGTAGCGCAGCGAATAGAAGTCGTAATTATGCGCCATGCGGGCATAGCCCGACAGGAAGGTGTCCGTGCCGAACAGGATCGTGGCGTTGCTGTCATAGGCGAGCGCCGGCACGATCCGATAGTGAAGCGGGCTGGGATAGAGCAACGTCTTCACGCCGTGAAGGATCGGCAGCAGCGTGCCGCCGGTCAGGCCGAAACTGTGGAAAACGGGCAGGGCGTTCAACACCGTGTCGGCGGTGTTGAAATCGATCCGCGCGGCGAGTTGGCGGCAATTCGACAGCAGGTTGTGATGGGTCAGCACCACACCCTTGGGCAGGCCTTCTGAACCACTGGTAAAGAGGATGACGGCGGGCGCATCGGGCGCGATGCGCAGTTTCTTGTGGCTGCGCGCGGCAAAGCGGCTGGCGATCATCGCGCGCAATTTCGCGCCCGTGCCGATGCGTGCACCGATATCTTCCAGCCACAGGATTGTGATGCCTTCGGCCTCCAGCGCCGTGACGATATCGCCCAGCTTGGCCTGGGTGATAAAGGCGCGGGCGGTGACGATGGTGCGCACCTGCGCGGCGGTGCAGGCGGCCTTCAAATTGGTAAGGCCGGCGGTGTAGTTGAGCATGGCTGGCACGCGGCCATGCGCCTGAAGCGCGAAGAAGGTGGCGACCACGGCCGAAACATTGGGCAACAGCACGCCGACCGCTTCGCCCTGCCGGGTCGCGGCGGCGAGCGGCTTGCCCAGTGCTAGGCTGCCGATGACCAGCCGATCATAGGTCATCGGCTCGCGCTTGATGTCCTCGACTACGGGCGCCTTGCCGCCATGAATGTGCCGGGCTTCCAGCAGCGCCTCGAACAGCGTTTCGTCGCTGTTCGACGTCGCGAAGATCATCGCGCTCATTTCATCATAGAGACGACGGCCGGCGATGGCGCGACGGGCGCGGGCGGTCATTTCCCCATCGATCGCGAAGCGGCGGGGGGGCAACACGGTCAGGCGGATCTTGGGGAAGCGGCGCAGGCGAACCTTGCCCCTCAGCCTTGAGAAGGGGGTATATTGCGCGCCGTCGATGCGCACGGGGATGATCGGTGCGTCCGCCTTGTCCGCGACCATGCCGGGACCATCGAACACTTTCATCAGCGCGCCGGTGACGGTGATGCGGCCTTCGGGGAAAATGACCAGCGTGCGCCCTTCGCGCACGGCCTTGACCATCGCCTTGGCCGCCATGGGATTGGTGGGGTCGACAGGGAAGGCGTCGAACAGCGGCAGGAAAGGCTTGATCCACCAGGCTTTGGCGATGCGGGTGTGGACCGCGAAGGTCGGCTTGCCCGGCAGGAAAGCGGCGAGCAGCAGGCCGTCGAGGAAGGAGACATGGTTCACAACGACCACGGCGGGCGATCCGGCGGCGGGCATGTTTTCCGCCCCCGTCACATCGACCCGGTAGAGCAGGCGCAGGATGCCGCGGAAAATGGCCTTGATCACGGTTTCGGGCAGCAGCCAGCAGGATATGAGCGCGATCGTCAGCGTGGCAAAGCCCATCGCGCCGATGACGCCGGGGACATCGACGCCGCGCGCGAGCATCAGCGTGACGACCGCCACCACCGCCACGCTGACGGCGGCGTTGACGATATTGTTGGCGGCTATGGTGCGCGACCGTTCCTCACGCGGGGCGTGGGTCTGGAGGATCGCATAGAGCGGCACGATGAACATGCCACCGGCAAAGGCGATACCGAACAGGTCGATCAGAATGCGCCAGCTGCCCGCCGAGGCGACGAAGGTCGCAATACCGGCGTTCGGGCCAGTGGGGACGTAGCTGCTGGTCGACAGCCACAGGTCGATCATGAAGCCGGCGAGCGCCAGCGCCGATATGGGTACGAAGCGGGCCGACACTTCACCGGCCAGCAGGCGATTGACCAGTAGCGATCCAAGCGCGACGCTAAGCGAGAAGACCAGCAGGAACAGGGTGGCGACCTCTTGCCGGGCGTGCAGCACGCCACTGACCAGCGGTGCGAATTCGGACAGCAGAACCGCGCCGACCGCAAAGAACCAGCTGATCCCCAGGATCGAAAGCCATACGCCCCGACCATGGCGGGCGGCCTTCAATATCTGCCAGGTGCTGCGGAAGATGTTGGGATCGACCTTCAACCCCTGCGCCACTGGCGGGGCAGCAGGAACGGCGAGGCTTGTGAGGAAACCCAGCACGGCAATGCCCACCGCGGCGAGGCCAGCGGTCAGCGCCGGAATGACGCCGGCCAGCAACTGTCCGCCCAATATGGCGAGGAAGGTGCCGGCCTCGATCAGGCCGGTGCCACCCATCAGTTCGTGCGATCCCAGATGCTGCGGCAGGATCGAGAATTTGACGGGGCCAAAGATGGTCGAATGCAGGCCCATCAGGAACAGGCAGCCGAGCAGCAGCGGCACCGATTGCAGAGTGAAGCCGATGAGCGCGAGGGCCATGATGACGATTTCGGCCGCCTTGACCGCGCGTACCAGCTTCGCCTTGTCCCAGGCGTCGGCAATCTGGCCGGCGATCGCGGAAAAGAGGAAATAGGGCAGGATGAACAGGCCGGTGGCGACCGTCGCCAGCAATCCGGCCTTGTCCGGCTCGGTCCGGAACAGCACGAAATTGGCGAGGAACAGCAGCGCGAACTTGAGCAGATTGTCGTTGAACGCACCCAGAAACTGGACGACGAACAAGGGCGCGAAGCGACGTTTTCCTAACAGCGATAGATCAGGTGCAGACATGATTTGGAACCCCCGTGGATGAGAGCAATAGGCAGGAAGTATAGACGGGACGTTAATCGGCGTCGCTTTTGAGCTGGCGGCTGTAGAGCCAGCCGATGCCGATCAGGCTGAAGCCAAGCGCAAGGAAAGAGGCGATGCGGAGCAAACCGGTCAGGCCCGCCGCGTCGAGCAGGAACACCTTGGCCACCGCGCTCAGCATCAGCAGCAGGGACGCGATGCGCCAGTCCCGATTGCCGATGCGGATGCCCCGCAGCAGGAAACCTATGGCAAGGCCGATGGCCAGGACCGATCGGCCGATATCCTCCCCCATCGCCAGATGCGGGCCGTTGAGGAGCGATCCTTCGAACAGTTGGCGCAGAACATTATAGGCGAAGAAGAGGATGAGCAGCATTTGCGCGCCTTGGATTGGTCGGTCGAAACGGACGGTCAGATCCGGCGCGATGCGGCGTGTCAGGCTGAGCGCCACGAAGGGCAGCGCGAAGGCGGGGAGCAGGAGCGTTATCAGCGGAAGCGTGCCCACGGCCTGGGTGGCCCAGAGTGGGTTGTGCAGGAACAGGCTGTAGAAAAGACTGTGTGCGAGTGCGGCGGCGATCAGGCCCAAAGCGACCATCCGATGCTGCGCGAAATGCCAGATGACAAAGCCCGCACCGAGCAGCAGCGCTTCCCACACTGTGCGTTCGGCAAGACCGGCGTGGATGAAGCCGGCATGACTGTCGATGGCAAACAGCTGCTTGTAGCCGATGTGCATGGCGACAGCGCCCATCAGGATCGCGGCGGCGACACCGGCACGACGCGCGATCATGCCGAACCGCCCGCGCCACAGCGTCAGCGCAACGAGCGCGGCGGGCAGGGCGAGGCGGCGCAGCATATCAGACATATCGGGCAAGTTGCTTGCCAGCATCGGCTGACCGACCAGCGATAGCATAGCCTGTCCGGTCCAGTGGAGCAGCGGCCACGCCGCCCAGAGCAGGACGACGAGCAGCATCGTCGCGATCGCAGGCAGCAGGCGCTGCGGCGACAGACGGCGCGTGGCTTGCGCCAGCAGGGGCAGTGACAGCGCGGTGATCGGCGCCAGCCAGAGCGCAGGAACGACCTGCGCCACGGTGCCATAGGCGGTAATGGCGGCGGCGGCCTGCGCGACGACGCGTCCTTCGGCAAAGCGTGCGCGCCAGGCGAACAGGGCGGCGACGGCTGCAACCACACTCCAGCGCAGCATGGCGGAAAGCGGGGCGATGGCCGTCGCATCGCCGATCAGGCGCAGGCTTTCCTCCATACCGCGATCCCCCATGAACAGAGAGGTGAGCGCGACGAAGGTGAAGACCCAGCCGCTATATTCGACGCGATAATCCTGCGCCTGTTCGGACAGGGTCAGCAGCGCCGCGCCGACCAGTGCCAGCGTGACCGGCGCCAACCAGCCGGGCAGGCCGAAAGCGCCCGCGACGGTCAGCAGGACGGCGGCGCCGGTTGCCAGCATGACGAAACGCGCACCATGTTTCCGGTCCGCACGACGCCAGCCCTGCGCCATGCCCGATAGCGGGAGGGCGGCAGCAAGGAGAGCGATCAGGGCGAAACGGATATCGTCGGCTGGCGCGGCGCGGTAGAAATGGATGGCCGCGACGGCGAGGCCGCCCAGTGCAACCGCAACGACCTGACCCGCTTCGATCAGGCCGCCAGCCGGACGCCAGAGCCGCCGGAGCGCGGCGCTGCCATAGAGGGCGGCAATGCCCGTGATGACTAGCGTGAAGGACAGCAGCGGCGGCGACGGCCACACGCCTGCGAGCAGCAACGCGATGCCGAGGCCCACGGGGACCAGGCGACGAAGCGAGGGTTCGTGACCGCTCAGCCAGAGCAAGGCAATCGAAAGGAGGCCAAACAAGGCCCAGTGGAGCGGCGCGAAGCCACCGGTCGCGACCAGTGCCGCCATCTGCGCGGCAGCCACGGTGGCGGACACGGCACGGATCAGGGTGGCGCGGCTGCCGGAGAAGGCGAGGAGCGGGAAGCCGATGCCCAATGCCAGGATCAACAGGCCGACAGAGAGCGCTGACGCGACGTCGAGCGCGCCGGTCAGGATCAGCAGGCTACCCCAGCCAGCGCCGCCGACCAGCGCGCCGACGCCCAGCCATAGCCAGCGCTGGGTGCGGGACAGGGTGCAAAGACCGCCGATCGCGAGCGCAAGATAGCAGGACAATAACGGCACATTGGGTTCGCTCGATCCCGCCAGCGCCGGCGCGGCGAGGCCGCCGACCAGCCCCAGCAGCGCGCTCGGCGCGCCAAAGCGCAGCGATAGAGCCATGGCGAGCCCGGTCACGGCGGCCAGGCCGGCAAAGGCGGTCGTCGGGCCGATGAGATGATAAAGGTTGGCGGCAGTCAGGATGGCGGCATAGAGCGTGGCGATGCCGGCGCCGGCCAGGGCCTGCCGCACGCGCGGATCGCGCAGGCGCTCCTCCTGCCGCAACGCGCCTTCCGCTGCGGCGATCAGGCTGCCACCGAATAGCAGGCCCAACATCACGCGGACGACCGGCGACAAAAGGCCGGTATCGATGGAATATTTGACGAGCAATATGCCCGCGACCGCCAGCGTGATGCCACCCGCCCAGATAGGCAGGCGGCGGCCGAACAGATCCTCGAACGCGGAGCCGGGACGCGACGAGGCGGCGGCCTGTCTGACAGGCGCGGGCACGGGCGGAGTACCGATGGCCGGTTCCGGCGCGGCGATGGGTGGTGCTGGGGGAGGGGGCGGCGCGGCCGGTTCCGGCCGGCTGACTTTCGCGGGCTCGACTAGTGTAGCAACAGGTGCGACTGGTTCTGGGCGCGGCGTGGCTTGCGCCTTAGCAGGTGCGCGGGTGAAGGGAGACGGCCTGACAGGTGGCGGGGCCAAGTCCGCGCGGACGAGCGATGTATCCATCTCGATCAGCGCAAGGCGCGTTTCGAGCCGTTTCATACGAGTCCGGGTGTCGAACAGCACGACCCCCAGCACGACCAGGACCAGCATAACCAGCATGACTCACCCTCCAGTTGGTCAGCAGGAGATAGATTTTAATTAGACAGTGTTCAATTAAAATATTAGACAGTGTTCAATTAAATTTCTAGAGCGGCTTCATGGGCAGACGATCCGATCATAGCCGCGCCGAACTGGAAGCGTTGATCCTGACAGAAGGGCATCGCCATATGGCGGAAGTGGGCTTTGCCCGCTTTTCCGCGCGCGAAGTCGCCAAGCGCATCGGCTATGCCGTGGGAACCCTCTATAATGTGTTCGGCAGTTACGATCGGCTGATCGTGGCGATCAACACGCGCACGTTCGAACAATGGGCCGCGCATCTGGAAGAGCGGCTAGCCCGGCCATCGACAGATCGCATCGCGGCGCTGGTGGAGGGCTATTTCAGCTTCGCAGCGGACCATATGCCTTTATGGACGGCCATATACGACCATCGGCTGCCGCCTGATATGGCGATGCCGGAAGGCTTTGCGGCACGGCGCGGGGCGCTGACCGATGTGGTTGTGCGCGAAGTCGCGGCGGTCTTGTCGCCCGATATGCAGGATCGGGCGCCGCGCTTGGCCCGGTCGCTGGTAGCGACCGTCCACGGTCATTGCATCTTTGCGCTTAACGGAAGTTTTGCCCTTTTGGGCGAAACCGCGCCGCTGGACATGGCGATCGCGCGGGTCAAGGAGTCGCTATCAGCAGCCGGCGCGCGTCTGTAGCATCGGCTGTGGAAGGGGAGTATGGACGATGAAATGGCTCGAGAATCTGGAGCGTGACTTGCAATCGCCCTTGGCCGTGCGGCGGTTCGGCAGCGGCTGGTTTTCCGGTTTCTTCGGTCTGCTCCTGGCTGTCACCGGCCTTTGCCTCGTCGTGGCGCTCCGCTGGCCCGACTGGTTCGCGATGCCCGAATTGGCACCGCTGCGTGATTCCAGCAGCCTGCGTCCGGCGGTGCACCTGATCCTGATCGCTGGCTATGGCCTGGCGTTGCTCAGCTTGTTGCTTCGACCACGCAAGGCGATCGGCGCCACCGCTCTGGTGATCGCATTGATCGCTACATTGCTCGGCGGCGCGGATGTCCAGCCGCGTGAAACCCATGACTGGGGCGTGTTCTTCGGTGTCGATTTCTTTGCGGTCAACATGATCGTGACCGGGCTGATGTTCGCGCCGATCGAAAGGCTGTTTCCGCGCCGCCGTGAGCAGCGCCTGTTCCGGCAGGAATGGCGTGAAGACCTGTTTTATTATCTGCTCAGTTCCATGCTGGTGCAGCTCATCACCTTCCTTGCGCTCGCGCCGTCCGGGTTCATCAATGCGTCGACCGGCGGGCTGGCGGGCATCCGGGCCATGGTGGCGAGCCAGCCCTGGGCGCTCCAGTTTCTGGAGGTCGTGCTGCTGACCGACCTTGCCCAATATTGGTTCCACCGCGCCTTCCACCGCGTGCCGTTCCTCTGGGGCTTCCACGCCGTGCATCATTCGGCCAAGTCCATGGACTGGCTTGCCGGCGCGCGCATGCATTTCTTTGAAATTATAGCGCTGCGCAGCGTCACGTCGCTGCCGCTGTTGACCTTCGGCTTTTCGCCTTCGGTGATGCAGGCCTATATCGGCTTCGTCTACATCTACTCCTCGTTGCTGCACGCCAATCTGGGGGGCGACCTCAACTGGCTCGGCCGTTTCGTCGCGACGCCTCGCTTCCACCATTGGCATCATGGTATCGAGGCGGTGGCGGTGGACAAGAATTTCGCGATCCACTTCCCTTTCCTCGATCGATTGTTCGGCACCCATCATTTGCCCGACGGTGTCTGGCCGAGCGGTTACGGCGTTCCCGAAAATGTGCCCCAGGGCTATTGGTCTCAATTCGCCTATCCCTTTCGTCGGAAAGCAGATGCGCCAGGCGGCGGATAGAGAATGAGTTCGGCAACAGCAGATGGTTCGTAATCAGTAACAAGCAGTCGGCGCCTGCGTAGCTGAACGATCGAAATCGAGCGGCTGAGCTCGGCTTTCACCGGCATTTTCGGCGGTTATCATGACAAACAGTGATGCGTCACGGAGCGCCTGCACTGCACCTGCTTCATCGCGCCAGAACAGGATCGGCTCGCTATGCAAGCGAGCCGACGGCAAGCCGCCCGACTTCACTTCGTCGGCCCAAGAGAGGCCTGCAGGCGCGTTGGACCGCAGCGCCCCGCTTTGCGACTTTATCCAATTCCAGAAATCGGCCGGATGGATCCTTTGTGCCATCCCGTCTTGTAAATCGCGCAACATGTACTAGATGGTACACAGCGTCGCGGCCGCGACGATCTGGCGGATCAGCTTTTTTCCGACCCCCAGAGCGGCACTCTCCGACGCCCATAAGAGATGAAGGAGGTGCCACGTGTCAGGCACGAAAATGCACGGCCATCCGCTTGTTCGCGGATGGCTGCTTCTGTTGGGGGCGGTAATAGTTGCCGCTGGACTGCTGTTCACGATCGGCGGGGTGAAGCTCGTTGGCCTTGGCGGCAGCCCATATTTCCTGATCGCCGGAATTGCGCTTTTCGGCGCCGGCATACTTATCATGTTGCGCAGGGCAGGTGGCGCATGGCTGTTTGGCGCCATCCTTCTGCTCACCCTTTGCTGGGCGCTGTGGGAAGTGGGTTTCAGCTTCTGGCCGCTAATCTCCCGCCTTTTGGCGTTTGGGGTCGGCGCTACCGTCGTGTCCCTATCCTATCCGTTGCTGCGTCGGCGGGATGGCTCCAAGCCGTCCTGGCGACCCGCTCTGATCGTGGCTGCGCTGCTTGGCCTATGTTCGACAGGCGGCGTATCGGGAATGTTCATGGCTCATCCCACGGTGCCCTTCGCGGGGAAGGCCGATGCTCTCACCCCGGTCGATGCTGCGCATGAGCAGAAGGATTGGACCGCTTATGGTAATACGCCCGGTGGCAGCCGTTTCGTCGCCCTTGATCAGATCACCCGCGACAATGTGAATAATCTCAAGGTCGCCTGGACCTATCGCACCGGCGACATCGCGCAGAGCGACGGCAATGGCGCGGAGGATCAGAATACCCCGCTCCAGATTGGCGATACGGTCTTCATCTGTACCCCGCACAATAATGTCATTGCGCTCGATGCCGATACCGGCCGCGAAAAATGGAAGACGATCGTCAATGCCAAGGCTTCGGTCTGGATGCGTTGCCGCGGCCTTGCCTATTTCGACGCCCGTGCACCGCTCAATCAACCCAGCCTGCCCGGCGCGACCCCGGTCACGCCCGTCACCGTGCCGACCGGCGCCGCGTGCCAGCGCCGCATCCTTATGAACACGATCGACGCCCGCCTGATCGCGCTTGACGCCGACACCGGCAAATACTGCGCCGACTTCGGCGCGAAGGGCATCGTTGATCTGAAATCTGGCTTGGGCGACGCGCCCGATCCGCAATATCAGCTCACGTCCGCCCCGACCCTGGCCGGCACAACCGTCGTCATCGGTGGCCGTGTCGCCGACAATGTCCAAGTCGACATGCCCGGCGGCGTGATGCGCGGCTTCGACGTCATCACCGGCAAGCTGCGCTGGGCCTTCGATCCCGGCAACCCCGCCATCACCGGCATGCCGGCGGCTGGTCAGACCTATACCCGTTCGACCCCGAACGTGTGGGCCGCCATGTCCTACGACCCGGCCTCCAATACCGTGTTCATGCCGGTGGGTAGCGCTTCGGTCGATCTCTATGGCGTAACGCGCAGCGCACTCGATCATGAATATGGCGCCTCGATGCTCGCGCTCGATGCGACCACCGGCCGCGAAAAATGGCATTTCCAGACCGTCCATAACGATCTGTGGGACTTTGACCTGCCCATGCAGCCCAGCTTCGTCGACTTCCCGGTCGATGCGAAGCGCAAGGTGCCCGCACTGATCTTCGGCACCAAGGCGGGGCAGATCTATGTCCTCGACCGCGCCACTGGCACGCCGTTGACACGGGTCGAGGAAGTCCCGGTCAAGGCCGCCGACATCAAGGGTGAGCCTTATGCGCTGACCCAGCCAAAGTCGCTCGGCATGCCGCAGATCGGCGTCGGCGCGCTGACTGAAGCCGACATGTGGGGTGCCACGCCGTTCGACCAGCTGCTTTGTCGCATCGCGTTCAAGAGCATGCGTTACGAAGGGCTGTACACCGCGCCCGGCACGGACAAGTCGCTCAGTTTCCCCGGATCGCTCGGCGGCATGAACTGGGGCGGGGTTTCGACCGACCCGACCACCGGCACCGTGTTCATCAACGACATGCGCCTTGGCCTGTGGGTTCAGATGTTCCCGCAGACGGCGGCACAGCGCGGCCAGTCGGGTAGCGCGGGCGAAGCGGTCAACACCGGCATGGGCAGCGTGCCGCTCAAGGGAACGCCCTATTCGGTGGTGAAGGATCGCTTCCTTTCGGCGCTCGGCATTCCCTGTCAGGCACCGCCCTATGGCACGCTGACCGCCGTCGACCTCAAGAGCCGCGCCATCAAATGGCAGGTTCCGGTCGGCACGGTGCAGGATACCGGCCCCATGGGTATCCGCATGGGCCTGCCCATCCCGATCGGCATGCCGACGCTGGGCGGAACGCTGGCGACGCAGGGCGGCCTCGTTTTCATCGCCGGTACGCAGGATTTCTACCTGCGCGCATTCAGCGCGGCGACCGGCAAGGAAGTGTGGAAAGCCCGCCTGCCCGTCGGCAGCCAGGGGGGCCCGATGAGCTACAAGTCGCCCAGAACCGGCAAGCAATATGTCGTGGTGACGGCGGGCGGTGCGCGCCAGTCCACCGACCGGGGCGATTATGTCATCGCTTATGCGCTGAAATGAGAGACGGCGCGGCGTCCCGGACGCCGCGCCCCCCTATGCCGGTTTTAACATCTTTCACATGCTGCTCGCCCCTGATCGGGGCGCGTGAGACGGAGGGGGCTTTGGCCCACCATATTCATATTCCCGGTCGCCTGACCATGATTGGCCTGCTGCTTGCCCTGCCTTTGATGAGCATCGACGCTTATGGCGCCGACATGCCCAACGCCACGGCACTGGCGGCAAATGCCGCCGCCATGCCTGCATCCTCGCAGGAGGCGACGACGGCTGCGACCATATTGGCGCCCGCTGCTGCTCCGTCCCGCCCGGCCCCGCCGCGTGAGACGTTGACGGGCGACTGGGGCGGCCTGCGCACTCGTCTCAAGCAGGCGGGCGTCACCGTGCGCGCCGACTATGTGTCGGAAAGCTTTTCCGCCGTCGACGGCGGCGAGCGGCGCGGCACCGCCTATACGCAACAATTGCGGGGCGGTTTGGACTTCGACATGGGCAAAATCGCTGGCTGGTCAGGCGCGACCTTGCACCTGACGTTCAACGACCGGCGCGGCATCGGCATCTCGTCCGACTATATCGGCAACCGCCTGCCCGTTCAGGAGGCCGCCGGCGGCTATTATGCCCGCCTCGCCGAATTCAGTTACGAACAATCTTTGCTCGACGGTCGCCTTAACCTTAGGCTGGGCTACTTCGCCATGGGCAATGATCTGGGCGGCATGATCCTGGGCTGCAATTTCGTCAACGCCGCCTTTTGCGCCCATCCGTTGTCGGAATCGGGTAATAGTGGATGGTATAATTATCCCAATGCCCGCTGGGGCGCGGCCGTGCGCTACCGCATCCGTCCCGACGTCGCGATCCGCACCGGCGTCTATCAGGTCAATCCACGCCTCAATGAAGAACGCGCCGCCTGGCGTCCGTTCACCGGCGGAACGACCGGCATGCTGATGCCGCTGGAGGTCGAATATGATCCGGGCATCTTACCAGGCAGCCGAGTGCTGCCGGGCCATTACAAGCTTGGCGTCTATTATGACACCTCGCGCGCCGACCGTCGCGGCGAGCTGGGCATGTTGCGCGGTCGCTATGGCATTTATGCTCTCGCCGATCAGATGATCCTGCGCGAAGGAACCGGTGACCGCGGCCTCTCCATCTTTGCCCAGTTTACCGCCAACCCGCCATCCTCGGCGCAGATCACGCGCTGGTATGCGGCAGGCTTGGTCAAGACCGGCACGTTCCCCGGCCGCGACGCCGACACCATTTCGCTTGGCATCGTACATGCGCAGGTGAACCCACGCCTGCGCCATGCCCAGGCCGACCTCGCCACCGATGCACTGGTCGAGGGCTATGCTTCGCTCCCTTCAGGCGAAACCGCAATCGAAGCCAGCTACGGTATCCAGATAGCCCGCTGGCTCAGCGTCCGGCCCGACGTGCAATATATTCTCGACCCCGGCGCCTTCGCCTATCGCCGAACCCCTGATGCACTCGCGCTGGGCGGTCAGATCAAGATGCAGTTTTGACCCAAGCCCATGACCATAACCCAGCCTCTATGGATCGACCCGACAATGGCGCAGCGCAGTGTCGATCACTCGCGCCCGACGTCGGCTCTTGGCCGCCTGACGCTCGGTGAAATTCTGCCTGTCCATGCCTCGCTTTGCGATGGTGAGCGACCTATTGCAATGTACGACCGGCGCGTGGAAGACCGTTCCATCACCCTGTCGATCGAGGAGGAATACGCTTGATCCCCGACAAGAAGATCCAGATCGTCATCGTCGGTGGCGGCGCCGCCGGCATCGAACTCGCGCGAAAACTCGGCGCCCGATACGGTCGCAAGCGTCACGACATCATCCTGATCGACCGCAATCGCACCCATATCTGGAAGCCGCTGCTGCACGAAGTCGCGACCGGATCGCTCGACGCCAGCCTGGATGAAGTAGGTTATCGCAGCCACTGTCACCGCTGGGGTTATCGCTATCTCTATGGCACGTTGCAGGGCATCGACCGCGCGGCGCGGCGCGTCCATATCGCGCCTGTCTTCGATCCCAAGGGGCGCGAAGTGGTCGGCGCCCATTCGGTCCGGTACGATTATCTGGTGCTGGCCTATGGATCGGTCACCAATGATTTCGGGACGCCGGGCGTTGCGGAGAATTGCCTGTTCCTAGACAGCCGGGTTCAGGCGGACGGCTTCCGCGACCAACTGCTCGACCATTGCCTGCGCGTGTCGCGCGCCATGTCTGCCGATCCGGGATCCGACGCACGGGTCCGGATCGCGATCGTCGGCGGCGGAGCGACCGGGGTCGAGCTGGCGGCGGAACTCTATAATGCCGCTGATGCGCTGGGATATTACGGGCTGGAGGTGTTCGATCGCCAGCGGATGGACGTAACCCTGTTGGAGGCAGGGCCACGTATCCTGCCAGCCTTGCCCGACCGGCTGGCCGACGCCGCGCGGGAGGAACTGGAGGCGCTGGGCGTCAAGGTCCGCGCCGGTGTGGCCGTCACCGCCTCCACCCCGCTTGGGATGGAAACGAAGGATGACGGTTTCGTCCCCGCCGATCTTCAGGTCTGGGCCGCAGGCGTAAAGGCGGCGCATATCCGCGACGGGTTGGATGGGTTGGAGCTTTCCCGCGCCGGTCAGGTCATCGTGCGGCCGACGCTCCAGAGCTTGGCCGACCCACATGTCTTCGCCATGGGCGATTGCGCATCCTGCACGCCCGAGGGCGCCGACCGGCCGATTCCGCCGCGTGCGCAGGCGGCGCACCAGATGGCCGATACCGTCTTTGCCAATCTTGGCCGCCTGATGGCAAATCGTCCGCTCAAAAATTTCGAGTATAAGGATCACGGCTCACTGGTCTCGCTCAGCCGCTATTCGACGGTCGGCTCGCTGATGGGCAAGCTGGTGGGCGGTCGCATGGCGGTGGAAGGGCGGCTGGCCCGCTTCGTATACATGTCGCTTTATCGTATGCATTTACTCGCCGTGCACGGAAAGATCCGCGGCCCTGCTCTCATAATAGTCAGTCATATCAACCGTTTCGTGCGTCCACGACTGAAACTTCATTGAATTTAGGGTCGCTATATTGCTGCGACGATCGGACCGGTGCCCTATTCTTCATGCAATGGCGTGCGGCGGATTTGGCGCTACGGCCACAGGAAACCCGAAATTCCGATGGTTGCTGCGCATGTGCAACATGTCTCAAGCACGTAGCAGATGAGCGTGGGTAGCAAATTTGAACTCACCCTAATTTAGATCGTTCACTTGCCTCGGAGAGTGAGATGGATGCTAAATTCGATTGTGTTGCCGATCCTCGTCGCAATCTGATGCGGGTAAAGATGGCAGGATTTTTCAGTGAGGAGGATGTGCAGCGCTTTGCCGGTGCCTATCGCTCGTTGTTGCCGCAACTCGACGCTCCCGGACATTTGACGCTGGTGGACATCAAGCAGATGCAAATCCAGCCGCAATCGGTGGTGGGTGCCTTTTCCACACTTCTCGCGTCACCCGACGTGCGATCGCTACGACTTGCTTTTGTCTGTAGTTCAACTCTGGCCCGCCTCCAGGCGCAGCGACTGACCGATCGGGCAGGCGTCAGGTTTTTTGAAGATGAGGCCGAGGCAGAGACATGGCTGCTCGGATAAAAGCCGTTTTGCGTCCGTTCTGCGCCGTTCATTGCTGCGAGCGGGCAAATTCCATTTCCCAAAAGCTGCCGTTCTTTCAGATTTCCATCATGCAACAGGCGACGCAAAAGCGGTCGGTCGGCGATCGCCAGATTTGACCATCCTCGATCCGGGGCAGTGCCGAAAATATCCTCAACACTTACCCGGCAGAAGCAACCAACCAGGCGGTTCGCGGCCTCATCTATTCGCGCAATGCGCCCTATGACACAGATGGTGGCCAATATTATGTCCGCTTGGGCCTGACCTTCTGATCGGTTAGGGATGGGATATGGATATCAGCCGCAGACAGATGATGTTGGCCACGGCGGTTACGCCGGTTGCGGGACGGTTGGATGCCGCCCTGTCGCCGGCCGCCGTCGTTCGTCCCGATGATGAAGGCTATTGGGCAAAGGTCGCCGCTCACTATGACGTCACCCGCGATGTCATCCAGTTGGAAAACGGCAATTGGGGCATGATGTCCCAGCCGGTTCTCGAGCGCTATGAGCAGGCTGTGCGCCGGGTCAATCGAGAGACCAGCTATTATGCCCGGCGCGGCCTTACGCCGGACCTGATCGCCGTACGGGATCGCGTGGCGGCCAAAATGGGCGTCGCACCCCAGGAAATCGCCTTCACCCGCAACGCGACCGAAGCGTTGAAGGCGCTGATCGGCGGCTATAATCGGCTACGACCGGGTGATGCGGTGCTCTATGCCGATCTCGACTATGATAGCATGCAGGCCTGTTTTGACGCGCTCAAGCACAGCCGTGGCGTAGATGTCGTGCGGATCGACCTGCCCGAGCCGGCTACCTATCAGGGACTGATCGACGCCTATGACGCCGCGCTCAAGGCCAATCCGAAAACCCGCCTGATCCTCCTGACGCATCTCAGCCACCGTACCGGCCTGGTGGTTCCGGTAAAGGAAATCGTGGCGCTGGCCCGCGCACGCGGCGTGGATGCGATCCTCGATGCGGCACATAGCTGGGGCCAGCTCGATTTTCGTCCTGCCGATCTCGATGCCGATTTCATCGGATTCAACCTGCATAAATGGTGGGGCGCGCCGTTGGGCGTAGGGGTTGTCTATATCCGTAAGGACAAGATCGATCTGATCGATCCGGACAGCGCCAACAGCCCGCCATTTGCCATCAGCGCCTACTCACGGGTCCATACCGGCACGGTGGATTTCGCCGCTCAACTGACCGTTCCGGCTGCTCTGGATTTTCAGGATGGTATAGGCGATGCGGCCCGCGCCGCGCGTCTGCGCCATCTTCGCGATCTATGGACGGAAAATTTGCGGGGAGCCAAGGGTCTGGAGATACTGACGCCTGCTGACCCTCGCCTACATGGCGGTATCACCTCGTTTCGTTTCGAGGGGCGTGCCAGCGTGCAGGACAACGTCAATATCGCCAAGCGTCTGCTGGACGAGCATCGGATGTTCACGGTCCATCGTGACGGACCCGCGCGCGGGGCGTGTATTCGTGTTACGCCAGCCTTGTTCAATAATGCGGCAGATATGGCTGCACTGGAAAAGGCGATTCGATCGCTTCTGCCTCCCGGTTAAGATCGAAATGCAGATAAAGGTATAGAACTCTGCGCGATATTCATGCCGAATTACAGGATTTATCCGGCTATACCCCGGAATGATGAATATTTGCGGAGATCCAAGTGGAATTTCCGCATGTGCATGACTGTATTTGAAATATAGCGGCGTATGTGAAATTTGACTGGTCCCCGCTTCGGAGCCGATCCACACTTCCTGTCTAAAACCGGGCAGTCATTTAGGCGACCCCATCAAAATCATGGCGGATAGGAATACCTTTGCGATTCAGAATTGCCGCAAAACCGCTATAAAATCAGTAATTTGTCACCTAGATCGGCGCACCGGGCAGATGGTGATCGCGCCAAGCACGGCGAAGAGGCAACCGACGATATAGATGGCGGCATAGCCATTGCCATGCGCATTGCCGATCACGAGAATGACCGGCGCAATGGCGGGGGCGAGCGACTGGGGCAGGCTGTTGGCGATCTGGAACACGCCCATATCCTTGGCGCTGTCCTCCGGCCGGGGCAGGATGGCGGCGAGCAGGGCCAGGTCGACCGCGAAATAAAGGCCCTTGCCTATACCCGCCATGGCGACGCCGACCAGGAATTGCGAGACGGACGGGGCGAGCGCGATCGTCAGGAAACCGGCGCCCTCCAGCGCGGCGGCGAGGAAGACCAGCGGCTTGCGGCGGCCGGTCCAGTCGGTGATGAAGCCGCCGACCAGCGAGATGGCGATGGTGGCAGTGGCGATGATCGCCATGGATTTGACCATGACCTGCGTTGCATCGGCCTTGGGCAGCGAGAGCTGGTCGGTCAGGAAGAAAAGCTGGTAGGTCAGCAGGAACGACCAGGCCATCATGATGAGGAAGCGGCTGCCAAAGGCCCAGCTGAAGTCCCAGTCGCGAAACGGCGCGCCGATCGCGCGCAGCATGGCGATGGGGCCGAGGCGGCGGTCGTCACCGCCGTCGGCCGGGCGATCGGGCAGGATCAGACACAAGATAGTGATGCTGATGATCGTGATGGCGAAAGGCGCGAGGAACATCAGCAGAGGCGAGCCCTGCGTATATTGGGTGATCCAGCTGCCCGCGAAGGTGCCCATGGTCGATGTCATGCCCAGCATGCCCGCGACCCGGCCCTGCCAGCGGACCGGGATGACGTCCGGCAGGATCGGCAGGCACCCCGCCTGAATGGCGTTGAACCCGGCTTGGCAGATGATCCAGCCCACGCCCAGCAGCAGCAGATTGGGCGCGAGGCCGAGCAGCAGCAGACCAGCGCCCGCGACGACAAGGCCACCCAGCAACCAGGGCCGGCGGCGACCCAAGCGGCTGCGCGTCCGATCCGACAGGGCGCCGCAGATCGGCGTGGCAACCAGTGCGACGAAGCCGCCGATCGCCAGGATGATGCCGAGCCAGCGACCCTTTTCCGCTTCGCTCGCAATCTCGCCGACGCGCAGCGCCAGCGTCATCACCACCGGCGTCAGTAGTGCGACCCAGATGCCGAACTGGGCCAGCACATAGATGGCGACGAAACCCAGCGACACGGCGGGGCGGGTGGTTTCCGGCGAAGGGGATGCGGTCATCGACGCGAACTTTCAATGCGGGCTGTAGGCCGGATCAGGGGTGGTAGCTTTTGCCTTGCGCGTCGGCCTTAGCCTTGGCGGGGCTGTCGGCGAAGAGATCGTTCATCTTGGTCGGCAGGTTGGGTTGCACATACCAGTCGGCCGGGAAGTCGGCGGCATGCGGGCCATCGATATTGCGATCGACAAGGCCAGAGCTGGTCTTGCGCGTATAGGGGACGACATGCGCACCCTTGTTGTTGGCCAGTTGATCGAACAGCGCCTTGCGCAGCGTGATCTTGCTATCCAGCCATTTGGGATCTTCGATCAGATTGTGCATCTCGTCAGGGTCGCTCTTGAGGTCGTACAGCTCCTCCAGATCCCAGACGCCATGATATTGGATATATTTCACCCGGTCGCGCTCGATCGCGAAGGTGGTGGGGGTCTGCGGAAAGCTCCATTCCCAATAATATTCATAGACGAAATCGCCGGGGTTCCAGGTCTTTTCGTCAATCTTTCCCTCGGCTACGGGCAGGAAGCTCTTGCCCTCCATCTGGGCGGGCTTTGCCACATGGGCGATGTCGAGGAAGGTCGGCGCGAGGTCGAGATTGCGCACGACCGCGGGGTTGGTCACCCCCTTGGGCACCATGCCGGGTGCCCAGACGATCATCGGCACGCGGACCGAGGGTTCATAGGCGTTGCGCTTGTCGATCAGCCCATGTTCGCCGATCAGGAAGCCATTGTCGGAATAGAAGACGACCATCGTATTTTTATCGAGATGGTTCTTCTTCAGATAAGCCAGGATGCGACCTAGGCTCTCATCCACAGGGGACAGGGTGCGATAATAGTCGCGCACCTGCTCCGTCATGGGGTTGTTGGTGTGATAGGGGAAGTCCGCGCCGTGCCAGCTGTTGCGCTGGTTGCGGACCCAGAGCGGCTTGCCTTCATTATTTTCCGGCGTGTTTGCCATGCTGGCGGGCAGCTTGATCTGAAGGTCGCTATATTGCGCCTTGTAGCGGTCTGGCGGCAGAGGATCGCTATGGACCGCCTTGTGGCTGAGATAGAGGAAGAAGGGTTTGGAAGGATCGCGGCCCTTCTCCAGCCAGTTCATGGCATAATCGGTCAGTTCGTCGGTGATATAGCCGGCGCGCTTCACATGCGCGCCATCGACGTTGAGCATCTGCCGCTCGCCCGCCGCGATCTTCTCCGGCGACAATTGCTCGGTCGGGAAATAGGTGCCTTGCCCTTTGAAGCTGACCCATTTGTCGAAGCCGGGGCGCGGGGCATCGGTATCGAAGCCCATATGCCATTTGCCGAAGAAGCCGGTTTGATAGCCCGCTGCCTGAAGATATTTGGGGAAGAAGGTCAGCCCTTCCTCCGAACTATTATTATTGTCCACCACGCCATGGTTGCGCGCGGTCTGGCCGGTCAGGATAGTCGCGCGGCTGGGCGAGCAGAGCGAGGAGGTGACGACGGCATTGGGGAAATAGACGCCGTCCTTCGCCAGCCGGTCGATATTGGGCGTTTGAAGCCCCGGCGTCAGGAAGCCCATTGCATCATAGCGCAGATCATCCACCAGCACGAATATCATGTTCGTGGGCTTTGGCTGTGGCGCGTTCACCGGCTTGGCAAAGGCGCCCGGCCCCAGCAGGGTGCAGGCGGCGATCGCGGCGGCGCGCAGCGCGCGGCGGGCGTGGGTCATGGACGGGTTCCCTTCTTGTCCCGGATGATGCAGCGAAAGCCGATATGGCTGGTCGCGCTGTCCACCGCCTGCGCATGGCGGGCGGCGGGACGATAGCGCTGGCAATAATTGGGCGCACATAGATGCGATCCGCCCTTCAGCACCTTGCGCGGAATGGCGATGTCGGGCGTGGCGGGATCGAAACTCTCCCGCTTCGTGCCGCCGCGCGGATTGGCGGGGACGCAGCAGCTGCCCTTGGCCTTGCGCTCGATCCGGGGCTGGGCGAACCAGTCGGTCGTCCATTCCCAGACATTGCCGATCATGTCGTACAGGCCATGCCCGTTCGCCGCATAGTTGCGCACGGGGGAGGTGCGCTCATAACCGTCCGCCAGCGTGTTGCCGTAGGGGAAGGCGCCCTGCCAATAATTGGCCAACATCGCGCCGCCGGGCGCCAGTTGGTCGCCCCAGGCATAGTCTGCGCCGTCCAACCCGCCCCGCGCTGCATATTCCCACTCCGCCTCGGTCGGCAGTGCCTTGCCGGCCCATTTGGCGTAGGCCAGTGCATCTTCATAGGCGACATGGACGACGGGGTGATCCTCCAAGCCCTCGATCCGGCTGTCCGGGCCATGGGGATGGCGCCAGTCGGTGCCGAAGCTGAATTGCCACCACTGGCTATAGTCTTCGAGCGATACCGGACCTCCCGTGCGCTGGAACAGCAGCGATCCCGCCTGTGCCATGGCCGGGTCCATACCGGGATAGTCCTTGGGGTCTGGCGCGATCTCGGCCAGCGTGACATGACCGGTCGCGTCCACGAAGCGGGCGAAATCCCGGTTGGTGACGGGGGTTGCGTCGATCCGGAAGCCGTCCACCTGTACCCGGCGCACCGGCGCTTCCTCCGGGTAGAAACGGTCAGACCCCATCAGGAAGGCGCCGCCGGGCAGGTGGATCATGCCGTCCGTCATTGGGCGGACGCCTTGAGGATGATCCCGGCGCCGCGCGGATAGGCGGGGGCGGGGCCATCGTCAGGCAGGTCGGGGCTTTGCGCCTCGACATCGGCCATGGAGCGGGGGAGGGAGAAAGGCATATGGCCCTTCGCCAAGGCGCGACCGGTGACGACGTCCAGCAGCGCGGCATCGCTGGCGCCGAAAGTGACGAGGATCGCGCGGGCCATCGGCTCGATCGCGGTCAGGATGGCGGGGCGGTCCATCTCCACGGCGACGACGGTGGGGACACGAGCCGATGCGCGGGCAATGGCCCGCATATCCTTGTCTTCGGCACGGAAATCCAGCCGGCCTTCATGCTGGCGCGCGCCGAAGAAATGATGCGGGTGCAGCGTTTCGAACGGGGTGGCGGTGCGGACCAGCGCGATGTCGGCTTGCGCCGGATCTTCCACTACGGTGAAGCCGGCGGCGCGGGCGGCGGCGGCATCGACATTGTGCAGCCAGATACGTTTACCCGGCGCGACCGGCAGGGTCGCCTTGTCGTTGCGCAGCAGCACCTGGCTGGCGCGCTGGACGGTGTCCGCTTCGGCTTGCGCTTGCGGGTTGCCGACGATCCGTACGGCGGCGGCTTCGTCGACATAGGGATTGTCGAACAGGCCCTGTTCGAATTTCAAACGCAGTACGCGGCGGACGGAGTCGTCGATCCGCTTTTCGCTGACCAGTTTCCTGGCGACCGCGTCCAGGATCGGGGCGGGATCGTTCGCGCCGCCGAACTGGTCGATGCCCGCGTTCAGCCCCTTGGCGAAGCGGGTCGTCTTGTCGGCTGTCTCCATGCCCCATGGGGTGCCGATCGAGGCGGGCGTCTGCGGGTTCGCGGCGTCGGGCGCCATGCAGGCCTGCGGGCAGTCATTGGTGATCGACCAGTCGGAGACGATCAGGCCGGAAAAGCCTTTCTCCCCGCGCAACAGGCCGGTCAGCATCTGCTTGTTGAAGCCGGCGGCGACCGGCTCGATCGGCTGGCCTGCGATATTGGGGCCTTGGACGATGACATAGGTGGGCATAACCCCAGCGCTATGGGCGGCGAGGCTGTCGTCGAAGGCGCGGATATGCTGGGCGAAGGATGCATCGGTCAGCGGCGCGTTGCGGCCATAATGATTGTGACCGTCAAAGCCTTCGGGTTCGGCGCCATAGCCGACCCAATGTTTGACCACCGTGGCTACACCGTCGGGCTGCACGCCGGTGCGGCCATGCTGGAAACCATCGACATAGGCGCCGGCAAGGCGCGACACTTCGGCCGGATCGGAGCCGAAGGTCGCGGCAAAGCGCGGCCAGCGCGGTTCGGTGGCGAGGTCGGCTTGTGGGGAGAGCGCCATATGGATGCCGACGGCCCGATATTCCTGCCGGGCGATATCGCCAAAGCGACGCACAGTTTCGGTGTCGCCCAGCGCGGCAAAGCCCAGCGTGTCTGGCCAGAGCGAGAAGCCTCCGCCTGTCGTGCTGGCGCCTAGCGTCGCCTGAAAATGATGACGGGGATCGGTGCTGATCGTGGCGGGGATGCCGAGCCGGCTCGCCTCCGCCAGTTTCTGCACAGCGTTATTCTGTGCCGCCAATTCGGACGGCGACACGACGAGGCGCGTGATGAAGCTGCTAATGTGGCGATCGTTCAGCAGCTTCGCGGTCGCGTCGGCATCATAGGCCTTGCCGGCGAAGCCGATCGCGGAACCGGGCGTGGGCAGCGTGCCGTGCAGCAGCATGCCAGCTTTCTCCGCCAGCGTCATCTGCTTCAGCAAATCCTCGACCCGTGCGTCGATGGGCGCGCGCGCATCCTCATAAGGGTCGATCCGGCCATTATGGTTGAGGTCGCGCCAGCCCTTGGGCGGAGACGCCGCGCCGCCCAGCGCCAGCACGAAGAGCGATGCGGCGGCAATCCTGCGAGCGCTTACCATGTCAATTGCTCCTTACCGCAAAAGGCGTCGACCGGACTGTTCCCGGTAAAGGGCGCATCCCCGACCAGCCGCTCCACCAGTGCCGTCTGCACATCGGGCAGCGAGGCATAGGCGTTGATATAGGTCGCGAAATTCGGCGCGTCATACAGATAATAAGGCTGGCCGAAGGAGATGAGCAGGGTCGGGATTTCGCGGTTGAACTGGATCATCGCGTTGCGCGGGCTGGCGTGCAGCTTGGCGAAGTCGAGGAAGATATGGCTGAGCGAAGGCGTCGCTTCCTGCCCGATCAGATAGAGTATGAGGTCGGTATCGTCGGGGGTCGGCATCGTATCGGGGTCGAAATGGCGGACGGTAAAGCCGTGACCTTCCATACTTGCGATCAACTGCGTGAAATCGCGTTCGGGTGCGCCGGAGAAGAAGCTGGCCCCTTCGTCCGATATGATGAGCACGCGCTTATGCTTGTCCGGTGTGATCGGGATCAGCGTGTCGCGATTCTTGACCAGGGTGATGCTGGCGGCGGCGGCGCGCGCGGCCCGGTCCAGATGCGCGGGCTGACGCAACAGGTTGCGGGTCTGATCGAGCGGAGCGATGCGTTCGTCCGGCGTCTTGCGGTGCAGCCCCAGCTTGGCCTTCAAGGACAGGAAGCGGGTGACGGCGTCATGCAGTCTCTGTTCCGACAGGCGGCCTTCGCGAAGTCCTTGCAACATGAGATCCATGTCGGCGACCGGATCGCGGCTGAAGAGGAAGACGTCGCAGCCGCCTTCGATGACGGCGGGGACGGCTTCGGCCCGGTCCATCCAGCTGGTCAGGCCACCCATCACGGTGGCGTCGGACACGATCAGGCCGTTGAAGCCCAACTCACCGCGCAGCAAATCCTGATTCAGCAGGCGTGAGACGGAAGCCGGCTCGAACGCCTGCGCGCCGGCCTGTGGCAGTTTGTCGCGTATATAAGCGGGCAGGGCGATATGGGCGGACATGATCGTCATCACACCATCATCGACCAAAGTACCGAAGATGCGGCCGAAGGTCGCGCGCCATTCGTCCATATCCATGTCGTTGACGCTGGTGACCAGATGCTGGTCGCGATCGTCCAGCCCGTCGCCCGGCCAGTGCTTGGCGCAGGCGGCCACGCCCTGCGCCTGTAGCGCGCTCACATAGGCGCGCGCCTGCGCCAGGATGCGGTGGGGATCGGAGCCGTAGGAACGGGTGCCGACCACTGCGTTGCGGAAGGCGCGGTTGATGTCGACCACGGGGGTGAAGGACCAGTTATAGCCGAGCGCCCGGCTTTCCTGCCCGACGATGCGGGCCAGGTCGGCGCTTAGAGTCAGGTCGTCGCAGGCGGCGATGCCCATCTGGTTTGGGATGGCGGTGGTAAAGGGCGCGCTGACCGTGCCGCCTTCGATATCGCCGGACAGGATCAGCGGTACTTCGGAGCGCTCCACGGCATGGCGCGTCGCCGCCCACGCGGCATCGAGATCATGGGTCGGGAAACGGTGGATGCCGCCCGGCGTATGGGCGAGCAGCCCGTCCGTCTCCGCGATGCTGTCATGGCGCGCGGACAGGACGAAAAGTTGCGCGATCTGCGCCTCGACGCTCATCGCGTCGCGGGTCTTTTCCACCCAGGCCATGTCCTCCGGGGAGAGGAACAGAGGACCGGCACTGGGTGAAAGGGGGGAAAGCAGAGTGGTGATGGCGTTACTCATTTCGGATCGGTGAAGGCGTCGTCGTAGCGGGCGCGCCTGGCGAAGATTTCCGGCGGTTCGGCGAGGGCGGGGGTGCTGAACTTGCGCGCCTCCCGCCACCAGAGCGCCTTCATCTCCGCCAGCTTGGCGGGGTGGCTGGCGGCCAGGTCGGTGCTTTCGGAAAAATCCTTCGACAGGTCGAACAATTCCCACCGGTCCTTGGCGAAGTCGGTGCCATATTTGTGCATCGCGACCGCGCGCCAGTGGCCCGAAGTGATGGCGCGCTGACCACGTAGTTCGAAATATTGGACCGATCGGGTAGCGGCGGCCGGATTGCGGAAGGTGGCGCGAATGGAGCGACCGGCGACCGGCACCTGCGCCACGCCATCGACGCTGCGGGCAAAGTCGCTGCCGGCGGCATCCAGCAATGTGGGGGCGAGGTCGATCGGATCGACCATCTGGCTGCGGACTGCGCCCTTGTCCCTGATCACCGCCGGCCAGGAGACGATCATCGGCGTGCGGACGCCACCGGCATAGGGCCATACCTTGTAGCGGCGGAACGGCGTGTCGCCGGCCCAGGCCCAGGGACGGGGATATTCGGGTTGCAGCCTGTCCGTGCCGATATCGTCGATGCGCGCACGCTGCTCTGCGAAGCTCAGCTTATTGGGGCGATACATTTTTTCAAAGCTGCCATCCTGACCCGCTTCGGAGGCGGCACCATTGTCGGAGATCAGCAGGATGATGCTGTTGTCATATTGGCCGCTGTCTTTGAGCCGCTGGACGACCCGGCCGATCTGCGCGTCGGCATGTTCCAGAAAGCCGGCATAGGTCGCCATATAGCGGGCGAAGACGGCCTGCTCATCGGCGCTGAGCTGGTCCCACGCGCGGTCGCCGGCGGCGCGGACGGTGTTGACCGCATGGGCAGGGATAATGCCCAGCTTTTGCATCCGCGCGAAGCGTTCGGCGCGCAGCGCGTCCCAACCCTTTTCATATGTCTCACGATAATGGTCGATATAGGCGCGCGGCACCTGCAACGGGGCATGGCCCGCGCCCATCGCGAAATAGAGGAAGAAGGGCTTGCCCGCCGCATCGTCTATGTCGGCGATGGCATGGTCGGCCATGTCGGCGGAGAAATGATAGCCCGGCCCGTCGGGCTTGGGCAGGGTGGCGTTCCCGTCGATCAGGTCGGGATGATATTGGTCGGTCCAGCCGCTGTAGAAACCATAGAAGCGGTCGAAGCCACGCTGCAAAGGCCAGGACGCATTATTGCCGGGCGTGCCGTCCTCAAATTCGGGGCCGAGATGCCATTTGCCCACGCCATAGGTCCGGTATCCTGCGGCTTTCAGCGCTTGCGGCAGCATTTGGGCGTTGGCGGGCAGTTCACCGCGATCGCGGCTCATGTCGTTGGTGCGCTGGTTGGTCGGCAGGTCCGCCATCCGCACGGTCTGGTGATTGCGCCCGGTCAGCAGCGCGGCGCGGGTGGCGGTGCAGATCGCCTTGCTGTCGAAGCGATTGTAGCGCAGCCCGCCGGCGGCCAGCGCGTCGATATTGGGGGTGCGGATTTCGGAACCGAAGGCGCCAAGGTCCGAAAAGCCTACATCGTCGAGGACGATCAGGACGATATTGGGTTTGGCCGGTGCCTCAGCTTTGGGCGCGGCGTGCGCGCTGGACAGGCCGAGCGCCGCCGTTAGCATGGTTGCTGCCATCAGGATGCGCTTGCCCATTCGTCCTGCTCCATACCGTGTGAATAGGAGGCGCGGCGGCCGTGCCGCCGCGCCCGAAAGATCAGAACTTCACGCCAAGCGTGGCGCCGAAGTAACGATCCGCATCCTTGTTGTAGGTGCCGACCAGATCGTAATTGCCACCCAGGAAGGAGGTGTGACCGATGCTGGTCAGGTAGTTTTCGTCGAACAGATTCTTGACGAACAGGGTCAGGCTGTAGCGGCCATCAATCTGCTTCACGCCGATGCTGGCGTCGACCAGCGTATAGGCGGGCTGTTCCAGCAGCGGATCCTGCTCGACCGAGAAGTTCATCGCGCTCTGGAAATTGACGCCCACCTGCATGAAGCTGGCATAGTCGGTTCCCGGAATCTGCGCTTCATAGCGGGGTGCGATGCTGATCTTCCATTTCGGGCTGACCGGCAAGGTGGCGCCGCGCAGATTTTGCGTCGGGGTGACGCCCGCCGCCGTGCGGTAGCAGACGTTGATCGGCGTGCCAGTCCTGATCGGCGCGGTGGCGGCGATCTGCTGCGGGCAATTCAGGCCGTCGATGTCGATCTTCGCGTCCGAATAGGTGACCGCGCCGGTCAGGCTGAAATGATCGTCGGGTCGCACGGTGGCCTCGATCTCGAAGCCCTTGGTGCGCGACTTGCCGGCATTGGTGGAGACGAACTGGACCACGCCGGACGTGATGTCGGAGCGGTTCGCCTGCACCTGCAGATTGGTGTAGTCGGCCAGGAACAGGGCGGTGCTGACGCTCAGCACACCGTCGGCGGTGCGACCCTTGAAGCCAACTTCATAAGCGTTGACATGTTCTGGCTCCAGCACGCGCTGGTCGGCGAGGTTGGCGGAGATTTCCATCTCATAACCCAGCCCCTTGTAGCCGCGGGTATAGCTGCCATAGACCTGCGCGTTGCGGCTGAATTCATATTGCAGGCCTGCCTTGCCGGTGACTGCCGTGTCGCTGGCGGTGACGGAGCCGCTGGTCGATGCATTGCCGGGGAAGATTACGTCTCCCGCCACGATCGGCGCGGTACGGGTGCCGCTGTTGGTGCCCTTCTCATACTGCACGCGCAGGCCGCCAATCGCCTTCAGACCGCCAATGATGCGGTAATCGATCTGACCGAATGCAGCGATGCTCTCTTGCTTCAGGCGGATGTCGCTCTTGGCCGATTGCCAGATGATATTGGTGGGCGCGCAGGCTTGGCCGAAGGTGCCGGCGGTGCAGCGGGCGCGGCGGCGATCAAATGGGCGCTCGATATCCGAATGCATGTAGAAGGCGCCGGCGACATAATTAAGATCGCTATTGCCATTATTGGCGATGCGCAGTTCCTGACTGAAGGCATCAAGGTCGACAATGCCATGATTTTGGCTGAAATAGGAATAGGTCGCGCCACTGCCTACGAACAGCGGCACATTGCTGTTGATGCGTTCGATCGGCTGGTTCACGTCCAGATGATATTTTTGGTAGGCGGAAATGGAGGTGACAGTCGCGCCACCCAAATCCCAGTCCGCCTGCAACGAATAGGTCTGTTGCTTGCTATTGGAATAGGTGACGGTTTCGTCATTCAGCGTGCGGTTTTCACGGGTGGCGTTGATCGGGCCGACCAGCGACTGAAGGTTCGGATTGGTGATTGCGATCCAGGTGGAGGCGCAGCAATCCGCGTCGGTCTTGCGATATTCGGCCGCGAACAGCAGGTTCAGATTTTCGGTCGCATCCCATTCCAGCTTGCCGCGCACGCCCCAGCTCTTGGATCCGTTGTCCCAGCCGCCAGTTGCGATGTTGCGGGCGATACCGCGCACGTCGTTGTAGAAACCGGTAACGCGGGCGCGCAGCGTGTCACTGATCGGGCCGGACACGGTGCCACGGGCGCGATATTCGCCATGTTCGGCAATGGTCGCTTCGGCCTTGCCCTCAAAATCGCGCGAGGGGCGAGCTGTGGTAACATTGACGACGCCGGCGGTCGCATTCTTGCCGAACAACGTGCCCTGCGGGCCGCGCAGCACTTCGACACGCTCGATATCGGCGAGGTCGGTGAAGCCCTGGGTCTGGCGCACGGCCACGACACCATCGACGACGGTGGAGACGGAAGATTCGACGCCCTGGCCGAACAGCGCGGTGCCGATGCCGCGAATGCGGAAGCTGCTGTTGGTGGGGGTGGCGCCCTGCTGGAAGGTCAGCGACGGGACGGCTTGTACCAGCGAACTGCTGTCATTGATCTGGCGATTGGCGAGTGTGTCGGCGCCCACCGCAGTCACGGCCAGCGGCACGTCTTGGAGGCGCTCGGCGCGCTTTTGCGCGGTCACGACGATATCGGTACCGTCCTGCGGGGCCTGCGGCGCGCTATCTTGCGCCATCACGGCAGCAGGCGCCAGGGCGATGCCCAGGCTGAGAGCGGACACCGCGGCGCGGCGCAACGTCATGGTCTTGGAAAAACGCATATATCCTCCCCTATTCGCACAGTTTGGGCGTGCGATCGTATGAACTGATCCCACCAGCGGTTTGGCCGCTTGGTTGTAGCGCTACATCTTCCAGTATCGCGATGCTGTCAACAGCAATATTATAGCGCTACATTTTAATGAACAATCGTGGAATTCTGACAGCTGGATCGTCCGTAGCCATTTGCAACCGCCAGAAATATAGCGTTAAACATATAGCGAAAGCGTGCGGTGCGTGGCACAGGGAGTAACAATCATGGCCCGATCGGGGCGTCGGGCCAACCAGGCCATTACCATTCAGACGGTTGCGAACCATGCCGGTGTGTCGCCCATGACCGTGTCCAACGTCCTCAACAACAGTAGCAAGGTGCGACAAAGCAAGCGCGACGCGGTGATGGCGGCGGTGCGTGAACTCAATTACGTGCCCAATATGGCCGCGCGGTCGCTGGCAAGCGCCAGCGCGACGCGAATTGGCCTGCTCTATCGCAATATCGAAAACGCATTTCTCAGTTCCATTCTGGTTGGCGCACTGGATGCAACCAGCCGGCTGGGCGCGCAGCTGTTACTCCGGCCGCTGGAAAATGGTGACCCCAAGGAAATTGCGCAGCAGATTCAGGGGCTGGTGGAAAATGGCGCGAATGCGATCCTGATCGTCCCGCCCTATTGCGAAATTGCCAATCGCCATGGCCTGACCCGCGACTGTCCGGTGCCTGTGGTAGCGATGTCTCCGGGTGATGCGCTGTCCGGCGACCATTGCGTGCGGATTGACGATTATGGCGCAGCGCGGGATATGACCGCCTATCTGATCGGCCTTGGCCATCGGAATATCGGCTTCATTCGCGGCGGCGCCGGCCACCTGATCCATCGCACCCGCTGCGAAGGCTATCAGGCGGCGCTACGCGATGCGGGTTTGCCGGTCCAGCCAGAGTTGATCGCGACCGGCGACATGAGCTTTGAATCCGGACTGGTCGCAGGCGCGGCGCTGCTGGACCTGACCGACCGGCCGACCGCGATCTTCGCCAGCAATGACGACATGGCCGCCGCCGTCGTGTCGTTGGCGCATCGGCGCGGGCTGGATGTGCCGCGTGACCTGTCGGTGGTGGGGTTTGACGACACGCCGATCGCGGTAAAGATTTGGCCATCGCTCACGACCGTGAAGCATCCAGGGCGGCAAATCTCCAGCGACGCGGCGACACTGGCTGTGAAACTCGCTAAAGACGTCAGTGTGGGACAGCCATCAATGCTGATATATCTGGAACATAAGATCGTTCTAAGAGAATCTGCAGGTCAATGTTTGAAATTGAGCAGTTAACAGTCAATATAAATTGAAGGATCCTGGATTTCATCAAGGATGGGAATTACGTTAACCCACATTGTGGACGTGATGATGTGCTGGCCTATCCGGGCTTTGGCAACGGCCCTCAATCATAATTTCTGGCCATTCCGCAGACGCAAGATCAGCTATGCTGTCAAGGCGTCGTGAGGCTGTTGCGTATATATCAAACATAGCAGCTTGCCACATTTTGCTCGTCATGCTGTAGCGGTGGAATGAAGATGCGCGAACTGGAGTTGCGGACCGGGGTCCATCGCGAGACGATCCGCGTCTATCTGCGCGAAGGAGTAATCCCCGAACCCGCCCGCCCGCGCAAGACCGTTGCCGATTATGGCGAAGAGCATGTCCAGGCGATCCTGGCGGTGCGGCGATTGCAGCGAGAGAACCGGCTGACGCTGGGGCAGATCAAGGCGATTATCGGCGGCGAGGGTATGGACGGCCGGGTGGAGGCCAGTGCATTCGACCAACTGGAGCAGCTGGTATCGCACCGTGCCGGCGTGGATGGTCCGCCGGTGACGATCGCGTCGCTGCTGGATCGTTATCCGCATGCGGCGGAGGATGCCCGCACGCTCGCCAAGATCGGTATCCTGTCCATCATCGACACCGATCAAGGGGAGGCGTTGAGCATCACCTGCGCGCAACTGGTGCGCATCTGGGGTGATATGCGCAAGGCGGGCTTTGATCGGCGGTTGGACTATACGCCAGAGATATTGGGGTTTTACACCGATGCTGCCGACTTTGTCGGGCGGTGGGAGGCAAAGACCTTCATGGAGCGGGTCGAGGGACATATCGACGTCGGCGAAGCTGCGACCATGGTGGAACATGCTCTGCCGCTGATGCTCGATTTCTTTGGCCTGATGCGCCAGCGTGCGTTTTTCCGGCATGTCGAGGCGATCCGCGCCGGCAAGGAAACGGATCGCCCCGCAGACGGTATCACGCCATCGTCAGCACGGCCTTGACGCAGCGACCCTCATGCTGGTCCGTGACGGCCTGGTTGATATCCTCCAGTCGATAGCGGGTCATCAGCTTTTCGAAGGGGAACAGCCCCTTTGCATTGAGGGCGATCAGTTCGGGCAGGAAGCTTTGCGGATCGGCATTGCCCTCCGTGACCCCGCAGATGCTGATGCCAAGCGAGAGCATATGCAGGATATTGACGCTGACCGCGGCGTCCAGTGCCTTGGGCACGCCGACCATGGCAAGCCTTCCGAGTGGACTGAGCGCGCGCATGCCTGCATCGATCGCAGGTACGGCGCCCGATGTGTCGAGCACGCAATCGACGCCCTGAGGCCTGATCGCGCGTAATTGTTCTGCCGTGTCGCCGGCGGCCACATCGATCACATGGGTGGCGCCCAGATCCAGCGCCATGACCCGGCGACTTTCCAGCGGATCCGCGACGATGATCGCCCCGGCACCGGAAGCGCTGGCCGCCATAACGGCGCTCAGTCCCACCGGGCCGCCGCCGGTGACGAGAATGGCTTCGCCGACCTGTAGTTTGAGCGCCTTCATGACGGCGCCCGCGCCGGTCATGATGCCGCAGCCCAATGGCCCCAGAAGCTCCAGCGGTGCGTCGGCCGACACTTTCACCACATTGTGCGCCGCGACGATGGCATGACGCGCGAAGGAGGATTGCCCGAAAAAATGGCTGCTGACCTGCGCCTTTCCATCATGCAGGCAAGTCGAACCGTCGGTGCGGCATCCGCCGAAATTGAGCGCGGCAAAATCGGTGCAATAGGCCGGCTGGCCATTTAGACATTGCGGGCATTGGCGACAGGCGGCAAAGCCCATGACCACCCGGTCACCCGGCGCAACTGATGCCACTTCGGCGCCGATCGCTTCTACGATGCCGGCCCCCTCATGGCCCAGCACGACAGGCAGTGGCGTCGGCAACAGCTGATCGCGCACGACGATGTCTGTATGGCAAAGGCCGGTCGCCACGACCCGCACCAATATCTCGTCAGGGCGTATGTCGCCCAGCGTCAGATGCTCGATGGTGAATTCTCCGCCCGCCGTCCGGGCGACCGCTGCCACTACTTCCATGGTCATCCTCTCATTCAAATTGTGCCCCTGCATTCAAAAGCCGGGATCTTGCAGTCCATTTCTTTCCTGCGAGCCGCACAAAAGCGTCGCTTTGCCCGACGTCATCACTAAATGGTCCGACCGCTTTTTACGATTGACGATCGGCCTTGTCCACAACTACGTAATAAGCATACGCAATACGCAAATGGCCCAAGGGCAGCGTGGCAGGAGAGGGTAGTTTCATGGCGACTTCGCTGGATGCAGACACGCGTCCGATCATCCCCGACGATATCGCGCGGATCGTGGTCGCGCCCAAAAGCTACACGGACGATGCGACCATCTATGGTGCGTTCAAATGGCTGCGTGAGCATATGCCGTTGGGGATCGCGCAGGTACCGGGCTATGATCCGCTCTGGATCGTCACCAGACATGCCGACATCAGGGAAGTGGAACGCAATGCCAAGCTGTTCCATAATGCCGATCACAATCCCGTATTGAACGATCAGGCATCTGACGCCTTCACGCGGGAGATTACCGGGGGGACGACGCGACTATTGTCGTCGCTGACCTATATGGACCCGCCCGAACATGCATCCTACCGCACACTGACTTCCAACTGGTTCCTGCCGGGCAAGATCAGCAAGCTGGAGGAGCAGGTGAGGGTGCTGGCGCGCCAGTCGGTCGACAATTTGCTGAGTTTTGACGGCGAATGCGATTTCGTCCGCGACTTCGCGCTCCACTATCCTTTGCGTGTCATCATGTCGCTGTTCGGGGTACCGCCCGAAGACGAGCCGAAGATGCTCAAGCTGACGCAGGAATTTTTCGGCGTCCATGATCCTGAGGAGCAGCGGCCGGAAATGGTGGCTGACCCTGTGGTAGCTGCGAAACAATGGGCGGCTTCGATCGAGGATTTCTATACCTATTTCGACAGGCTGAGTGCGCAGAGGCGCGAGCAGCCGACCGACGATCTGCTGTCGCTGATCGCCAATTCGCGGATCAATGGGGCGCCCATCCCGCGTGACGAAGCGAATGGCTATTATGTCGCGATCGCCACGGCGGGGCATGACACGACATCATCGTCCACCGCTGGCGGCCTGCACGGAATGATGGCCTATCCGGAAAACTGGGCGAAGGTGAAGGCAGACCCGGCGTTGATTCCGGGCCTGGTGGACGAGGCGATCCGCTGGACCAGTCCGGTCAAGCATTTCATGCGCAACGCCACTGCCGACACGCAGGTGCGGGGCATGGACATCCGCGCGATGGAACGGCTGATGATCTGCTACCCGTCGGGCAATCGGGACGAGGCGGTGTTCGCGGACGCGGATCGGTTCGACATCACCCGCTCGCCCAATCCGCATATCGCCTTCGGCTTTGGCCCGCATATGTGTTTGGGCCAGCATCTGGCCAAGCTGGAGATGCGCATCCTGTTCGAGGAACTGCTGCCCCATCTGGCGTCGGTGGAAATGGCCGGACCGCCGCGCCTGGTCGAGACGAACTTTGTCGGCGGTTACAAGGCGCTGCCGATCCGTTTCAAGAAAGCCTGATTTTTCAAAAGCCGGGACATCGCGCACGCGGGGTCGGCACAATGCCCAAGGGTGGACAATCCGGGCAATATGGGAGGAGCCTGACATGCAAAAGACAATAGTCCTGCTGGTCGCCAGCGTATCGATGGCGGCAATGCACGCATCGGCATTTGCGCAGACTGAGGCCGCGCCGCAGGCGCAGTCTGCCGGTTTGGGCGACATCATCGTCACCGCGCAAAAGCGTGAGCAGGCGATCAACGATGTGCCGCTCTCGATTACGGCGGCGTCGGGGGAGAAACTGGCCAATCAGGGGATCACCAATGTCGCCGATCTGGTGAAGATCGTGCCGGGGTTCAACTATACCGAAAGCGCCTTCGCAACGCCGGTCTACACGTTGCGCGGCATCGGCTTCTACGACACCAGCCTGGCGGCCAAGCCTACGGTCAGCATCTATCAGGATCAGGTGCCGATCCCCTTCTCCATCATGACGCGTGGCGCGACGCTCGATCTGGAGCGGGTCGAGGTGCTGAAAGGACCACAGGGCACCTTGTTCGGGTCGAATGCGACCGGCGGCGCGATCAACTATATCGCGGCCAAGCCGACATCGACCTTCAAGGCGGGGATCGACGCTGGGGTGGACAGTTTCGGACAGGTATCGGGCGGCGGCTTCATCAGCGGACCGATCAGCGATACGCTGACAGCGCGGGTCGCGCTGCGCACCGAGCAGGGCGGCGCGTGGCAGCGCAGCTATACCCGTGACGAGAAGCTGGGCGATCGCAACTTCACGACCGGGCGTATTCTGATCGATTTCGAGCCGTCCGATGGCGCGCGCTTTTCGCTTAATCTCAATGGCTTTATCGACAAGAGCGACGGCCAGGCGGCGCAACTGATCGGGGTGGTGCCGCTGGGCAATCCGGCGCGGCTGGGTCCACTCGCCACCTATCCGATCGCACCGCGCAACAATCGCGATGCGGACTGGACACCGGAGCAGAAGCCAGGGCGCGACGACTGGTTCTATCAGGCATCCTTTCGGGGCGATATCGACCTGACCGACGATCTGACGCTGACGTCGATCAGCAGCTATTCCCAATATCATAATGATCAGGACATCGATCCTGACGGCGTGGCGCTGCGCGATTATTTCTACAACACCACCGGCAAGATCACATCATTGTCGCAGGAATTGCGGCTGCAGGGGCGAACGGGCGGCCTGACTTATATTCTGGGCGCCAATTATGCGCGGGAAAAAACCTATCAGCAGGATGATGCCGGTCCCTACGACCAATCGACATCGGCCTATAATTTTGTCGATGCAGGCCTGGGCATCCCCTTCTTCGTCTACAGCCAATACGCGCAACAGAAGTTCGTGAACAAGGCGGTGTTCGCCAACCTGGATTATGACATTGGCGATCATCTGACCCTGCATGGCGGCGTGCGCTATACGAAGACCAATATCGATTTCGCGGGCTGTACCGCTGATCGCGGCTTTGCTCTGGGGCAGGGGATCCAGAATCTGGTGAACTTCATCCGTGGCGGCGCGGGACTGGCGCCCATCGCCATTCGCGATGGTGCCTGCGTGACGATCGATGGTCCGACCCTGACCGTCGGTGAAGTGCAGCGGACCTTGGATGAGGATAATGTCTCCTGGCGTGCGGGTATCGATTATAAGCCGAGCAAGGACGTGCTGCTCTATGCCTCGGTCAGCAAGGGCTACAAATCGGGCAGTTTTCCGCTGCTGTCAGCCAGCGATGCCAACCAGTTTAATCCGGTGACGCAGGAATCGGTGACTGCCTATGAGGTCGGAGCCAAGCTGACCTTGCTGGAGAATAGGGCTCAGATCAACGGCGCGCTCTTCTATTATGATTATAGCGACAAGCAGTTGAAGGGCCGCGTGATCGCCAATCCCGATGTGTTCGGCCCGCTCGAAGCGCTGGTCAATGTGCCCAAGTCGCGCGTGCAGGGTGCGGAGATGCAGCTTGATCTGGCGCCGGCCGACGGTCTGCGCGTGAGCATAGGCGCGACCTACCTCGATACCAAGATCAAGGGCAGTTTCGTCAATTATGACAGCTATGGCAACCAGCTGGACTTTGGCGGATCGGCCTTTCCCTATACCCCCAAATTCCAGATTGTAACCGATGCTCAATATGACTGGGCGCTCAGCGACGATGTGGAAGCATTTATCGGCGCCAACCTCAATTTTCAGAGCGATACCAAGGCGGTGTTGGGCAATGCCCGCGCTACGCCGTCGCGAGCGCTCACCGCGCAGGGTGGCCTGACGATCGAGGATTATACGCTCATCGACCTGCGCGCCGGCCTGTCCTTCGATGACGAGCGTTACAAGATCAGCGCGTTCGTGCGGAACCTGGGCAACACCTATTATTGGTCCAACGCCACCCGCATCACCGACACGACGGTCCGCTTCGCCGGGCGCCCCCGCACTTTCGGCGCAACCTTGTCGGCGCGTTTCTGAACCACCTCCCCTGGGCCGCGTCCTGAACGGTGGACGCGGCTCCTTCTTGCTTCCCGGAGAAACCCTATGACTGCACGCTCCTCCCACGTTGCCGGCCTGCATGGCGAACCGGGACATGAGGTCCGTTTGCCGACCACGCGCATGCTGATCGGCGGTGGGTGGGAGGAGGCAGCGGATGGGCGCCGCATCGATGTGGAAGATCCGGCGACGGGCAAGATTTTCGCCAGCGTGCCGGCAGGCACGGCGGCCGATGTGGACCGGGCGGTGCGGCAGGCGCGCACGGCGTTCGAATCCGCAGTCTGGGCACGGATGCGGCCGCTCGATCGCGGCAAGATCATCGAGGCGATCGCCCGCAAGATCGAGGATCACGCGCAGGAACTGGCGCTGCTGGAAAGCTATGACAATGGCAAGGCGGTGCATCATGCGCTGGCGGTGGATGTCCCGGCCGCCGTGGATATCTTCCGCTACATGGCGGGCTGGTGCTCGAAAATTTATGGGCAGGTGAACCCGATTTCCGGCGATGGCCGCCAATATCACAGCTATTCCGTGCGCGATCCGATCGGTGTCGTGGGCCAGATCGTGCCGTGGAATTACCCCCTCGCCATGGCCGCGTGGAAGATCGCCTCGGCATTGGCGGCGGGTTGCACCATCGTTCTAAAGCCTTCCGAAGTCACGCCGCTGACCGCGCTGCGCCTGGCGGAACTGGCGCTGGAGGCGGGGCTGCCCGAGGGCGTATTGAACATCGTCACCGGCTACGGGCATGAGGCGGGGCAGGCGCTTGTCGAACATCCAGGTGTCGACAAGATCGCGTTCACCGGATCGACCCGCGTGGGCAAGCAGATCGTCCAGACCGCCGCGAAGGATCTGAAGCGCGTGACGCTGGAACTGGGCGGAAAGTCGCCCTCGCTGATCTTCGCCGACGCCGACCTCGACCAGGCGGCGATCGGCGCCGCGCTCGCCATCTTCTTCAATTCCGGGCAGGTTTGTCTTGCCGCCTCGCGCCTCTATGTCGAACGATCCGTGTTCGACAAGGTGGTCGAAGGAGTCGCGCAGGTCGCGAAAACCTTCAAGCTTGGCCATGGGCGCGATCCTGACACGATGCTGGGGCCTTTGGTGTCGAAGGTACAGCAGAGCCGCGTGCTGGATTTCATCGCCCAGGGCAAGGCGAGCGGGGCGGACCTCGTCACCGGTGGCGGAACAGGCGAGCAAGACGGCTACTTCGTCGAGCCGACCATCTTCGCCAATCCCGACGCCGACGCCAGCATCGTGCGGGAGGAGATTTTTGGCCCGGTGCTGGTTGCCACGCCTTTCGACGATGCAGATGAGGTGGTCCGGGCGGCCAACCACACCCGCTATGGTCTGGCCGCCAACATCTGGACCCGCGATCTGTCGCGCGCCCATCTGACCGCCCGCAAGCTGCAAGCCGGCACGGTGTGGATCAACACCCATGGCATGAATGATCCCTCCGCGCCTTTTGGCGGGGTCAAGGAATCCGGCTGGGGGCGGGAGGTCGGCGAGGAAGGGGTGCTTCACTACACCGAAACCAAGACGGTGACGGCCCTTCTGGACAGCTAGCTTTTGTGAACTGGAAACATAGCTATTCAGACAGACAGGTCGTTGGCACATCATTCAGATAGGAATGATCCGTTGCTCGGTCCTTCTGGCTGCGATTGCTGCTGCACATCGGGCTTTGGAAAAATTCTCGACAGGCAGCTCTCGAACCGGCGTGATCACGGCAATATGTTCCAACCATAACCTGGCTGCATGTTAGCGGCGGGGAGGAAATGGCGGTGGGACCGCCAGTTGAATGTCAGAATGGAGTGACTGCAGACGACTTGCGCTCACCAGCGTCCGGGACGAGGCGATATGGCAAGCCGTATGACTTCAGCGCTTCTCAACAGCGCATGCGCACAACTTGTTTGCTCAAAATATCTACCAATCTAGTAGAAAATTCTCAAATCCGCGCGGGGCGGGTGGTTAGAGAAATGCACGTCCATGAAATTCACTTATCGCTCGTTTGATTTTTATCTGTCCCTGGCATCGGCCCTGGTCCTGGCCCAAACCGCCCAGGCCCAAACCGCTCAGGCCCAGACGGCACCGACCCAGACGGCACCGACCCAAGTGACCCCGGTTGAAGACACCGGGTCCGGGGGAGAAATCATCGTTACCGCCGAGCGCCGCGCGACGGACCTGCAAAAGACCGCCATCGCCATTTCCGCTTTCACGCCCGAGTTGCTGGAACAGCGCAATATCACCAGCGTGCGCGATCTGGCTGGGCAAGTGCCCAACCTGTTCGTAGCCCGCACGTCGATCAGCCATACGACCCAGACCTTCTCGCTACGTGGCGTGGGTGAGAGCGATCCGATCCAGGAACCTGTGCTGGCCGTCTATGTCGACGACGTCTATGTTCCGCGTCAGATCGGATCGATGAGTGAATTCGTCGATCTGGAGCGGGTCGAACTGCTGCGCGGACCGCAGGGCACTTTATACGGCCGCAACAGCAGCGCGGGCGCTCTTCGCCTGATCACCCGCGATCCGGACGATACGACCCATGTGACGGCCGAGGCGGGCTATGGCAGCTATAATGACGTGCAGTTGCGCGCGCTTGTCAGCGGGCCCATCGTCAAGGACGTGCTTTCGGCCAGCATCTCCTACATTCACCGGACGCGTGACGGCGTCACCTACAACCCGACGCTGGGCCATGATGTGAATCGCATCGACTTGGACGGATGGCGCGGCAAGCTGCGCTTCACCGGCATCAACGACCTCGATGCGCTGTTGACCCTCAACGTGATCCGCGACCGCAGCGACAGCCGATCCTATATTCCGGTCAACCAGCCGGGCGGGACGTTCAGCCGCCGTCGATCCTACTCGGAAGTCGAGCCGCTCCAGCATCTCAATGCGCTCAACGGCTCCTTGCGCCTTATCTACACGCTCTCGCCCCAGCTTTCGATCAAGTCGATCACGGCGGCCGGCGGCTTCAACCTCAACCCCGTCTATTATGAAAATGACGGGCAGGCCGCACTGATCCAGAAAAATCTCATCCATTATAATGACAAGTTCCTGAGCCAGGAGGTGCAGTTGAATGGTGAATTTGGCGATGTCAGCTTCACCAGCGGCCTTTTCTACCTGCATGAACGTTTCTTCGTGGAACGCGATGGTTTCAGCCGGACCGGCACGGCTGCGACCGCGCCCGTCAACAAGCAGCGTGCGCATAATATCACCTATACCGACGCCTATGCCGTCTTCGGGGAAGGGACTTGGAAGGCGGATGATATTTTCAGTGTGACGGCCGGTATTCGCGGCACGATCGAGAAGAAACGGTTCGTCTTCGATAACAAGGTGATCGACGATAACCGCAATGTCGTGTCGCAATCCATCGCGGGGGAAGCGGAAAAGACATGGAAGGCGTTGACGCCCAAGGTTTCGGTGCAGGCGCAATGGACACCCAACCTGCTCAACTATCTGACCTGGTCGCGCGGCTTCAAATCGGGCGGTTTCGATAATCGCGCCACCCGACTGGACCTGGCGACCTTGCCCTTCAATCCTGAAAAGGTCACCACCTATGAAGGCGGTTTGAAGGCGACATTGTTCGGCCGGGCGCTGCGCAGCAATCTGGCGGTCTTCTACAATGACTATAAGGATTTGCAGGTATCCTTCTATGACCCCGCTTATGTCGGCAGCCGGCGGGGCAATGCTGGCAAGGCGCATAGCTGGGGCGTCGAGCTGGAAAACGACCTGCGGCTGACCGATGCCCTGAGCTTCCAGGGGTCGGTCGGCTATCTGAAGGCGGTCTACGACGATTATAAGGGGGCCGGTGGCAACGGCGTGAATGCCGACGGTAATCCGCTGACCAACGCGCCCAAATGGTCGCTGTCGGGTGGCACGACCTATGACCTGCCCCTGGGCGCGAGCGGCAGCCATTTGCGGCTCTCCGCCAACGCTCAATATCAAAGCAGCTTCTATGCCAATGCGCTGGCGCGGACGCAGGATCGGGTGCCGGGGCAAACCTTCGTCAACGGGTCCGTCACCTGGGTTCTGCCGGACGACCGCTTCCAGGTCGCGCTCACAGGCAAGAATATATTGGGTGCGAACAAACCGGTCAGTTCGGCCTATACGCCGACCACCGGGGTCTATTATCGCAACTATGCCGATCCGGCGACGGTATTGGCGAGCGTTCGCTTCTCATATTGATCGGCACTCGCATAGAAAGGCGCTGTGGGCATGGCCTTGGACGATCCAATCGCGCACCCGGACCTCCATGCCGCGCTGGCACGGCGCTATGGTGGCGATGAACCATCCGGCCCCCTGCTATGGAATGATGTGATTGGGCACCTCCTGTCACATCGCTCCATACGCGCCTATCGCAAGGATGCATTGCCGGACGGGACCGTAGAAACGCTGGTGGCCGCAGCGCAATCTGCGGCCAGTTCCTCCAACCTCCAATTGTGGAGCGTCGTTGCGGTCGCCGATGCGGACAAGCGCGCGCAACTGGCGCAGCTGGCGGGCGGACAACAGCATATCGCGCATGCTCCGCTGATTTTGCTGTGGATCGCGGATCTGGCCCGCGCGCATCACATCGCCGCCCGCAGCGATGCGCCGGCCGAAGGTTTCGGTTATCTCGAAAGCTTTCTGGTCGCGTCGATCGATGCCGCATTGGCTGCGCAAAATGCGGTCGTGGCGGCGGAATCGCTCGGTCTGGGCACCGTCTATATCGGCGCGCTGCGCAATCGGCCGGAAGATGTGGCTGCCCTGATCGACTTGCCGCCCAATGCCGGCGTGGTATTCGGCCTGGTTGTCGGCTGGCCCGATCCCGACAGGCCGGCATCCATCAAGCCACGCCTGCCGCAGGCCGCCGTGCTGCACCATGAAGGCTATGCGCTTGAGCCGCAGCAGGCAGCGATCGACAGCTACGACGCGACCTCCCGCATATTCCAGCACGGACAGGGGCTGCCGACTGTCGGCTGGATCGCGCAATTGCTTCAACGCGGGGCGTCGGCGGCCTCGCTCAACGGGCGGCAGCGACTTAGCGCCGCGCTCAAGGCGCTTGGCTTTGGCCTGCGTTAACGGCGGCGCATTTCCCAACTAGCCTATCGACTGCCATCACACAGGTGGCTAGAGCGAGCGCATGACAGCACAGATAACGATACGCCGCCCGGATGACTGGCATGTGCATCTTCGTGATGGCACGATGCTGGAAGCGATCGCCGGTTACACCGCACGCCAATTTGCGCGGGCCATCGTCATGCCCAATCTGACCCCGCCCGTGGTCAGCGTCGCGGCGGCGGAGGCCTATCGCGATCGCATATTGGCCGCCTTGCCGCAGGGTGCGGATTTTACCCCCCTTATGACCTGTTATCTGACCGATGGCGCAGATCCGGCGGAAATTGAAAGGGGGTTCGAACAGGGCGTGTTCGCGGCCTGTAAACTCTACCCCGCCCATGCCACGACCAATTCGGCGCATGGTGTGACCGACATTCGCAAGTTGACCGCCGTTCTGGAAACCATGCAGCGGATCGGCATGCCGCTATTGATCCATGGTGAAGTGACGGATCGCGATATCGACATTTTCGATCGGGAAGCGGTTTTCATCGAACGTATCCTGACGCCTCTCGTCCGCGACTTTCCGGCGCTCAAGATCGTGCTCGAACATATTACCACGGCGGAATCGGCTGAATTTGTTGCCGATAGCGGGCCTCAAATCGGTGCGACGATCACGCCCCAGCATCTTATCATCAACCGCAACGCCATTTTCGATGGCGGTATCCGTCCGCATGCCTATTGCCTGCCCGTCGCCAAGCGGGAGCGTCATCGCCTTGCGGTGCGCAAGGCGGCCGTGTCCGGCTCGCCTAAATTCTTTCTGGGTACCGACAGCGCCCCGCATGGCGTCGATCGCAAGGAATCGGCCTGCGGCTGTGCCGGCATCTTCAACGCCCCCTTCGCGCTGGAAAGCTATGCGCAGGTTTTTGAAGAGGAAGGCGTTCTCGACCGACTGGAAGGCTTCGCCTCCGAACATGGCCCCAATTTCTACGGTCTGCCGTTGAACGAAGGCACGGTAACGCTGCAGCGGGAGGAAACGATCGTGCCGGATGTGGTCGGGCAGGGCGATATTCGCGTCGTGCCTTTCCATGCGGGCGAAACCCTGCGCTGGCGTTTCGTCGACTGACAGATTGGATAGCGGGTTGCAGGCTGCTCTTCTCAAACGGACGACCTGCCACCCGCTATGCCCTGATCAGTAAACGTCCCGTCGATAACGGCCCTCTTCGGCCAGCGTTTCCAGCTTGTTTTCGCCCAATATCGCAACCAGCCCATCATGGACGCCCTGGGCCATGCCATCCAGACTGCCACAGACCAGGATCGTCGCACCACGGTCGATCCAGTCGGTCAGGGCAGAAGCCGCATCGGGCAGCATGTCCTGCACATAGCGCGCGCAATCGCTGTCTCGCGAAAAACTGCGATCGAGGCGAGTCAGAGTACCATCCTCGATCCATGCCGACAGTTCATCGTCGAAGAAGCTCTCATGCCGACGGCTCCGTTCCCCGAACAGCAGCCAATGCCCCTTGTGCCCGTCATGGGCCTGAGCCCGCAGATGCGCCCGCAGGCCCGCTATCCCGGTGCCGTTGCCGATCAGGATCAGCGGTTGGCCGCCCTGCGCCGGGTCGGTGCGGAAACCTGGATTGGGGCGCACGCGCAGCAACGTGGTCGATCCGACAGGCATATGCGCCGTCAGCCATCCCGATCCTATGCCCAGCCGCCCATCGTCGCCACGCACCTGCCGGATCACAAGGTCCAACGTGCCATCGGCCGCGATCGACGCGGCCGAATATTCGCGCACCGGCAGAGGACGAAGCGCGCGCGCGCTGTCCATGGTCATGGGCTGATCGTGATCGGGCAACATCGCCGTCATCAGATGATCGCGCAGCGCTGTCGATCGGTCGAGCAGGTCTGTGTCCTGCGCCTGTGCAACCAGCAGGGCATCCACTGTCTCGGGCGCATTGCAGGGTTGAACCTCGACGATGTCCCCCGCTTCCCACATGGCGTCCATGTCGGCGGCCGGCTCGAACTGCAAGTGGAAGGCCTTGAGCGCGTCGCTTTGCGGGTTGAGCACATGGCGCGCCACCAAAGTCCAGGCGATGAAGGGGATGACGGTCTGCCCGCGCCGCGCGTCTGCTGCGCCCAGATCATGCAGGGCGGCATCCCATTGCTGTTCTGCCGCCTGATCGCCATGATCCATCGCGATCAACGGGAAAAGGGCGGTCGCGCCTGCTCCGCGCAACCAGGGGTCCACCTTTTGACCGAACGCGCAGAAATCCGGATATTCCCGATCGCCGAGCGCCAATATGCCATAGCGAAGATGACCAAGGTCCAGTGCGTCGCCGTTCACCATGCGTGTAGCAAATCCGCGCGCCATGTCCGGCGGCTCGCCTTCGCCATAGGTGCTGGCGACGAACAGCAGGCGTTGGTTTTGCGCCAGCAATGCAGGCGTCAGCTTTCCGACCGGCAGAACCTGCGCTCGCACGCCGCCTTGCGCCAAGGCCAGCGCCGCATTGCGCGCGCGGATTTCGGCCGTACCGGTCTGGCTGGCATAGGCGATCAGCAGGTCACCCGTTCCTGCGCCAGCGGCCACGGTGATACCGGCTTCCAATGCCTTCGCCTCTCGCTTGCGCCGGCGCCGCGACAGATAGAGCAGATAGCCGGTAACGGTGAACAGAGGCATGGTGAGACTGGTCAGCAGCAGTGCGATCCGACCGGGCAGACCGAAAAAGGCGCCCCGATGCAGTTCGAACATGCTCTGGGTGATGATGGTGCCCAGCGGCCGCCGATCATAAAGATCGCGCTTCGTAACGGCGATCGTTTCGGGATCGTAGCTGTAGCGATCGGTCTGGCGCAGATGGCGCGCGCCTTCCGGTCGGGCATCGAAATTGATCGTCTTCATCGGCTGTGCCGGCGCTGGGCGAGCGATGCGGACCCAGACATAATCATCGCCCGTCGCGCGTCGGAAGGCCGTCCATGCCGGATCAATGGCGGGACGCGGGGCGATGCCGTCCTTCTTGCCTTCGCGTCGTCCCTCCTCGCCGCCTGCCTTGCCGGTCAAGGCATAGATCACGCTCTGTCGATACCAGTCATAGCTCCACCACAGGCCCGTCAGCGCGCTCAGCAGATAGAAGAGCAGCACCCATGTCCCGATCACGACATGCAGCGCGCGCCACAGATTACGGCCGGTCTTGCGCAGATCCAGCACCATCCAGGCGCGCCAGTCCAATGCCTGGCGCGGCCAGCGCAGATAAAGGCCGGACAGGGCGAAGAAAATGAGGGAAATGGCGCTGAACGCGGTAATCTGTCGACCGACGCCGTTGCCGCCGCCGGGCAGCGCAAGCCAGCGATGCAATTCGTCCATCAGGTGGAAAAATCCGGCCCCGGCTGGCTCACCCAGCCACCGCCCGGTGGCACGATCGACCTGGCCCTGCATGCGGCCACGTCCTTCGCTGGCGAGCAGGCGTATGGCGTGGGTGCGATCGCGTGCCGTCTCCCAATCGAGGCGGGCGACATAATAGCCAGGATGGTCGGCCTCGACCCGGGCGATCAGCCGATCGGGTGACATATCTGCCCCGGCTGGCACGCCCGGCGCGAACAACGTTGGGGACAGGGCTTCGGTAATTTCATCCTCGAAGCTCATGGCGGCACCGGTCACGCCCATCAGAGCCAGCACGATTCCGGCAGTGATGCCCAGGAACCAGTGGATTTGGAAGAAGACGCGCTTGGTCACAGGAGCTCCGATAATGATATCCGAACCCTATTACGCATGTGCAACATGAATGCAATTGCGAGATATTTGCAGTAACAATATTGATCGAATGATCGCTTCGCGGCGCCAGCTACCGCCGATTGTCATTCGGCCTTTACATAACGCGCCGATGCCTATTCGAAAAAGGCCACAGCCCGCACCTCGATGCTCGACCGGACCTTCCTGTCTGGCAGGCTGCTGTCATGGAAGGCGGTATGCGGGCAGCGCCATGTCACATCATGGTCGCTATCCTGAAATTTGAACAGCAGCACGTCGCTTGCCGCCATGTTCGAGAAATACCACCAGCGATGCCGCGCCCTATGCCGGAAGATGGACGCCGCGATCATCTGATCCTCGCCGGCCACCGGTGCGGTCAGCGCGTCGCCGATCGGCAGTTCGTCCACCACGAACAGGGTGTTGGACGTCGCCTCTTCATCCGACACGGTACGCCCGTCGCATATGGCGAGCGGCCAATCCTGCGGTCCCGGCGAAAATGTGCGCCAGAAACTGACGCAGACATAGCGTTTATAGCCCGGGCCTTCGGGAAAAGCGGCGGCATAGGCGCGTTCTGCCGCACGGCGGCCGGTAATCTCATTATAATCGACATGCGCCTCGCCGGCCGGCGGCTGAATGCCGCCTTCATGGCGATAATTTTCCACTTTCTCCTGCGCGCGGGCGGTCAGGTCCGCAGAAGTGCGGATCATCCACCCGCGGGCCGACACGCAGGATGCGCCGGTCAGCGCCTGTATCGCCGCCTCACATTCGCGCAGATAGAGGCGATCGACCTCTTCCTTGTCGAAGAAATCGCGGATGGCGCTGCTATGCCTGCCAAGCATGAAACCATGGGTATCGAAGCGGAAATGGTCGCGGATCGGCATGCCGTCGCGCACCACCATGCGATGGTCGCTATAGCGGCCGGTGTTGATCTCCACGCCACGCGACACATAGCGCCGCGTGACGAAATCGCCATCGTCCAGATAGCGGATCAGCGCGGGCGCCTGCCGCGCGCTGTCCTCCACATCGGTTTCGATCGGCAGGCTGGCCATCAGCCTACCTCTTCGGGCAGCGCGCCGATCACCGACTTGACCTCCAGAAATTCCTCCAGCCCGAACTTGCCAAATTCGCGGCCATTGCCCGACTGCTTATAGCCGCCGAACGGCATGTCGAAGGCAAGGCCACCGGCATTGACGAACACAGCGCCCGCGCGGATGCGGCTGACGAACTTGCGCGCATGGGCGGGATCACCCGCGACATAAGCGCCCAGGCCATAGGGCGTGTCGTTGGCGATGCGGATGGCATCTTCATCGTCTTCATAAGGCATGAGGACCAGGACGGGGCCGAAAATCTCTTCCTTGGCGATCGTCATGTCGGGCGAGACATTGGCGAAGACGGTGGGACGGACATAGCTCCCCTCGCTCAATCCGTCAGGGCGCCCGGTGCCACCGGTGACGAGCGTCGCGCCTTCATCAATGCCGGTCTGGATCAGGCCCTGGATACGCTCCCACTGTCGCTGGCTGACGACAGGGCCGATATGATCGCCCTCGACCTGTGGATCGCCGACCTTCTTGGCGGCGAAGAGCGCGCCGACCTTTTCGGCTGCTTCGTCATGTTGGGACCTGTGGACCAGCATCCGCGTCGGTGCCACACAGCTCTGCCCGCTGTTGAGCAATACGCCGCCCACGCCGCCGGGCAGTGCCTTGTCGAGCGGCGTGCCTTCCAAAATGATGTTGGGCGATTTGCCACCCAGTTCCTGCGCGACCCGCTTGACCGTATCGGCGGCGTTCTTGGCTACCATGATGCCGGCGCGCGTGGAACCGGTGAAGCTCACCATGTCGATATCGGGATGCTGGGCGAGCGCGGTGCCGACGCCTTCGCCATCGCCCTGCACCAGATTGAAGACGCCGGCCGGCACGCCTGCGGCATCCAGTATCTCGGCAAAGATGGCCGCGCAGCTGGGCGCTTCTTCGGAAGGTTTCAGGATCATCGTGCAGCCCGCAGCCAGCGCCGGGCCGACCTTGGCCAGAATCTGATTCATTGGCCAGTTCCAGGGCGTAATGAGCGCAACCACGCCGATCGGCTCGCGCACCACCCGATTGTCGCCGATCTTCTCGGAAAATTCGTAATTTTTAAGCGCGTTCAGCGCCTGCCCCAGATGGCCGAGGCCCGATCCCGCCTGCGCGGTCTGCGCCATGGAGATGGGGCAGCCCATTTCGGTGGCGATGGCGCGGGCGATATCGGGCACGCGCTTTTGATATTCGGCAACGATCCGTTCGAGCAGCGCGACCCGTTCTTCACGGCTGGTCTGCGAAAATGTCTCGAACGCGCGGCGGGCGGCCACCACGGCTGCATCGACATCGGCCGCTGTGCCCAGGATCAGGTCGGCGGCGCTCTGGTCGGTCGCTGGATTGACGACGGCGACGGTGCGGCCGCCCTGGCTGTCGACCCACTGGCCGTCGATATAGTGCTGGAGCGTATTGGGCATGATGAATGTCCTTATGCGGGAAGAAGGCCGAGATCGGCGTCGGTGGCGGGGGCGCCCCATTTGTCGCGCGGCGGCAGCGGGCGGTTGTCCCAGGGCGGATCGAGGGTGAAGCTGGAAATGGCGCGGCCTTCAGGCAACCGTCCGTTGCCGCCACCCTGGGCATAGTCATAATAGAGCGTCATCAGTTCGCGATGACCATGATGGCGCTGCGCAACCGGGTGTGACAGGCAGGCATCGTGCCAGCGCAGCAACCGGGTCAGATGCTGGGGGATCTGATAGGCTTCATAATAGTCTAGGAACCAGAGCCGCTTGAACATCGGTGTGAAGGCCACTTCCGCCCAGCCGAAACGGTCGAACAGATAGTCGCCGTCCGGTGCATAATGGCGCAGAAATTCGTCCAGCCGCGCATATTGGGCATCGACCTCTGCCTTATGCTCTTCTCTTTTGGCCGGATCGCGGTTCAGAATCATGCGATATCCTGCACCGGTAAACTGGCCGTCGGACGCGCACAGCATCGCCTCGAGCGCATGTTCAAAGGGGTCTTGTCGCGCCACAGGCGGATCGCGAAAGCGATCCTCGAAATAGCGCATGATGACCATGCTTTCCTTCAGCGTCTCGCCATTTTCCAGTTCCAGCGCGGGGAGCGCGGTGGTGCCGCGCGTCTTGGCGAGCAGCCAGTCGGGACGGGGCTGCGATATGTCGATTTCATGATCGGCCATGATGCCGTGCAGCCCCTTCAGGTCGAGCAGCAACTCGATCCGCTCGGAAAAGGGGCAGCCGGGGATGTGGTACATGCGTAACTGCCCGGCGGGCGGTTCGTCTTGCCAGCTCATGGATCAGGCCGCCGTAGCGGTGGGACGGGCGGGCATTTCGCTCTTCGATTTGGCGAACATCGCCTGTGTGGCGGGCCGGGCATTGATCCGGTCGATCCAGGCGACGAGATGCGGAGTCGCTTCCTTATTGACGATATCGGCGTGACCGAATTGCATGCCGTTCGCGATCGCGAAGTTGCAGACATCCGCCAACGTATAGTCGTCGCCGGCCAGCCAGGGGCCTTGCGACAGGCGTTGTTCCAGCCGGTCGACAGACACGCGGATCTTGCGCATTTCCTCGTCCAGCACTGCCTGGGGGAAGCCGGCGCGGGCGCTACGCCATTTGGCCTGCTGCTCGGGGATCGGGATGTGTTTCAGCTTCTCTTCGAACTCTGCGTCGCTCAGCCTACGCGCTTGCGGTCCGATCATCCGTTCCCAGCCGATGGTGGATACGCACCAGCAAAAGTATTCGTCCACCCATTTGGTCCAGACGCGCATTTCGGCGATCTGCACCGGATCGGCCGGGCGCAGCCGTATCGCATCGGGAAAGGCATCCTCCAGATATTCGCAGATGACGGTCGATTCGGTAATGATATGGCCGTCATGATCGAGCGCAGGCACCTGACCGCGCGGATTGATCGCCTTGAACCAGTCTTCATGATGTTCGAACCGGGTCGGATCGACGAAACGGGGCGTGAATTCCAGCCCCTTTTCATATAAAGCCAGCAGGGGCTTCAGGCTGTTGGCAGCCGGACCGAAGCTGTAGAGCGTCAACATGCGCTGTTCATCCTCACCTTATGGTTATGGCGTCTGGTGCGCCTTCGGGGATGAAACTGGCTGGCGTTGGGGCGGCCCGCAAGTCGTCTGTCGATACTATCAGCCAAACTACCCGGCAGGGCGGGCCGCTCAACCTGTCAGTTTCAATGATAGCGCCGCCACTCGTCTTGCGGCGGGGGCAAGGCTTTGCTTTGGATAGCGACAATAAAAACCGGAGAGAATGATGCTGGAACTGCTGACGTCGGAGACGCCCAACGGGTGGAAGGTGTCGATCCTGCTGGAGGAACTGGGCGTGCCGTACAAGGTGACGCCGATCTCGCTCACCGACCGGGTGCAGAAGCAGGACTGGTATGTCGCGCTCAATCCCAATGGCCGCATCCCGACCTTGGTGGATCATGACGCGGGGGATTTCGCCATTTTCGAATCCGGCGCGATCCTGCTCTATCTGGCGGAAAAATTTGGGCGGTTCCTTTCCGTTGACCCGCAGGACCGCAGTCGCGTCATCCAGTGGGTGATGTGGCAAATGTCCGGCCTTGGCCCGATGATGGGGCAGGCGACCGTCTTCAACCGCTATTTCGAGGAGAAATTGCCATCGGTGATCGACCGTTATGTGCGCGAAAGCCAGCGCCTTTTCGGCGTCATGGATGCACAACTGGCGACGCGCGACTATCTGGTCGGCGACTATTCGATCGCCGACATCGCCTGCTTCCCCTGGGTGCGCGGCCATGACTGGGCCGGCGTCGACATGAGCGGCTTCCCCCACCTTCAGCGCTGGTTCGAAAGGATTTCAGCGCGGCCCGCGGTGCAGCGCGGGCTTCTTGTTCCCACTCCGCCGTCTGATGAGGAAATGGCTGAAAAAACCACCAAGCAGGGAAAGACCATTCTCGCGTGAGCGCTTTCTTGCAGCGGATCGTCCGCATCGAATGGGGGCATTGCGACCCGGCCGGCATCGTTCATGCCCCGCGCTATTTCGACATTTTCGGCGAAAGCACGATGCTGCTGTTCGAACAGGCGGGCCTGCCCAAGAAGCGGGAGATGCTGGCGACCATGCCCTTTGCCGGTTTCCCGATGGTCGATGTTTCGGCGCGCTTCTTCGTGCCGACTGCCTATGGCGACGATGTGCTGGTGGAGGCCGATGCGCCAATCTTCGGCAACAGCAGTTTTACCGTTGCGCACCGCCTGTCGCTGGACGGCAAGCTGTGCGTCGAATGTATCGAAAAGCGGGTCTGGACCGTGCCGGATGCCAGCCGACCGGGCGGATTGCGGGCAGAGCGCGTGCCGGACTCGGTGCGGACGCTGTTCGCATCCTGATTCATGTTCAGGCGCAAGCAAGCCTGACGCGGCCATAGCGATTTCCACGAAAAGGGAGATGCGTCATGGATCAATCAATCGGCTTTTCCGACAGGCGCAGCCTGATCGCGACGCTGGCGCTGCTGCCGCTGGCGGCCTGTGCTACGCCGATGGGCCGTTACACGGTCGAGGATGCGGTGCGGCGGCTGCTGCAATTGTCGAGCGAGCGCGCCTTTGCCCGGCTGACGGAGCCGGGCGGATTTTATGACGATCAACTGACCCGAATCGTGCCGCCGGATTTGAACGGCGGCAAGGGCGGTGCGGTTCTGTCCGCCCTGCTGCGCACCAATGCAGTGCGCAATCAGGTTGCGCGGTCGCTCAACGATGTGGCGGTGGACCTGGCCGATAATGCCACGCCGATCGTCATGGATGCGGTGCAGCGCATGACGCTGGCCGATGCGGTGTCGGTGCTGCGCGGCGGGCCGACGGCGGCAACCGACCTGCTGGCCCGGCAAGCGCGAGGATCGGTGGTGGAGGCGCTGATGCCCGGCGCGTCGCGGGCGCTGCGGTCCGATATGTTCGAAATGCTGTCGGCGGCGCTCTCCGCCAGCGGGGGCAAGGATTATGCGGCGCTGGCCGACAATGTGTCGGGCCAGATCGGCGATGCCATCTTCCGCGCGATCGGTCGGGAGGAGGCGGAAATTCGCCGCGATCCGGGCGCGACCCGCGATCCCATTCTGATGGCGCTGCTGCGCTAGTTTTTGATTCTTAGACCTTGATTTCGTCGCCGGGCCATGGTGTCCCCGCGTGATGGAACAGAAATATCCCGGCGTCGCCGGCATCCCCTGGGATCAGCCCGCGACCATGATCGACCTGGACGGCAAGCCGCCGCTGATCGGCACGATTCGCGACTGCGCCGTCCATTTTGGCCTCTACAAGGACCATGCCAAGGCGCAGGCGCGTGTCCTGTTGACTCAGCCGGTCCATCGCGAAGGGCGAAAGACGCGCACCTGGCTGTTGGACCCGGAGGAGATCGCGGCTCTGGCCGAGCGGCTGAAGCGCGAAACGAACTGATATCGGCCGGCACCGGCGCTCAGGCGAGCGCCGGTGCTTCCGTTTCCGCCACCAGCTTGGCAAGGCGGGCTGCGCTGACATCGTCGAGCGGGGCGAAGAGCAGCAAGCGCTGGCCCGGCGCTTCCTCGATCGCATAGCTGGTATGGCGGAACATGATTTCGCCCACGCCCGGCATGTCGGCGATATTCGTGTCCTCGAAATGAGCCATGATCTCCGAATCCTGCCAGTAGCGTTGGAAAAATTCGGACTGTTCCATCATGTCGGCGATGATGCCTTCGAACACCTCCGGCTGGGCGGTGCGGCTATAATCCCATTTGAAGCGGGCGATCAGGCGGCGGCACATATCTTGGAACTTGTCCGGATCGGCGCGATAGCGCGGGTTCAGCATCAGGATGCGGAACAGGTTGCGCTCTTCTCGCGGCAATGTGCTGTAGTCGCGAAAGGCGCGGGGAACTAACCGGTTCCACCCGATCACGGTCCAGTCCTCCACGATCACCAATGCGGGAATCGATAGCGCATCCATCAGATGCTGTGTGCCGGCATGGATCGTTTCGTCCGGGCGGCGCGCCAGCGGGGGCGGGCGATGCTGGGCCAAAGCGAAGAGAAATTCGCGCTCATTGGGATTGAGGCGCAGGGTACGGCTGAGGCGTTCCAGCATCGGCGCGGACAGCTGCACCTCGCGGCCCTGTTCGAACCATGTGTACCAGGTGACGCTCATCCCCGCGAGCGTCGCCACTTCCTCGCGCCGCAAACCGCGCGTGCGCCGGCGTTCGCCCGGCGGCAGCCCCACTTCCGACGGCGCCAGCTTGGCACGCGCCGCTTTCAGGAACCGCGACAATTCTTCCCTTTGTGCCATGCCTTATCCAGTTACTCGCAATAATGGGACATCCACCGGCCTTCTTGCGGGCCTTCTCCTCTGCAAGACCCTTGGGTCTGCGATCGGCAACATAGCCGAGACTAGACAGGAGAGCGATATTGGCTGGCAAGCTATTTGTGACATGCGCGGTGACCGGAAGTTCGCCGATGCCGTCACATCCCAATTTCCCCTTTCGCCCGGACCATGTCGCGGCCGAAGCGCTGGCGGCGGCGGCGGCGGGTGCGTCGATCATTCATCTGCATGTGCGGGATCGTGAAACCGGCGTTCCATCACAATCGCTGGAGGATTATCGCGAGGTCGTCGGCCTGATCCGCGCCAAGAATGATGAGGTCATCCTGAACGTCACCACCGGGCCGGGTTGCACCTGGATGCAGGGCGACGAAGACCCCGCCGTCTGCGGGCCCGGCACGTTGATGTTCACTGCAGAGCGGCGGCTGGAGCATATTCTCGACCTGAAGCCCGATATGTGTACGCTCGACATCTGCACCATGCAGCTGTGGGGTGGGGTGGCGATCAACCTCGACCCCATGATCACGAAGATGGGGCATATGATTCAGGATGCCGGAGTGCTGCCGGAGATCGAATGTTTCGAGGCAGGCGATTTCGTCTTCGCCGACGATCTGATGGCCAAGGGGGCGATCCCGAAGAACGTGCCCTTCACCTTCGTCCTGGGCACCAAATATGGCCTGCCCGCGACGCCGGAGGCGATGCTCTATGCCAAGAACCAGATCCCGCGCGGCGCGCGGTTCACCGGCTTTGGCGTAAGCCGCCACAGTTTTCCCATGGCAGCGCAGTCGGCGCTGCTGGGCGGTAATGTCCGCGTGGGATTTGAAGATACCATCTATTTGCGGCGCGGCAGGCAAGCGGCGGACAATGCTGAACTGGTGCGCTGGGGCGTGGAACTGGTTGAGCGGATCGGCGGCGATATCGCCAGCGCCGCAGAGACACGGGCCATGCTGGGCCTGAAACAATAAGGGAGAGGATCAGATGACGATAGCAACCAGCCCGATGGGCGACGTGCATGGCAGGACGGCCTTCATCACCGGGGGCGCGAACGGCATAGGCCTGGGCATAGCCCGCGCTTTGGTGCGGGCGGGCGCCAATGTGGTGATAGCCGACATTCGCGAAGATTCGCTGGCGCAGGCGAAGGCCGACCTTGGTGCCGACGCACAGGTGGAAACGGTGCAGCTGGATGTCACCGACCGCGCGGCTTTTGCCCGCGCCGCAGATGCGGCGGAGGCCCGCTTCGGCAAGATCCACATGCTGGTCGGCAATGCCGGCGTCGGCGTGATGGGGCCGGTGCTGGACGCGCGGTTCGACGATTGGGATTGGGGCATGGGCGTCAATCTGGGCGGGGTCATCAACGGCCTCGTCACGATCCTGCCGCGGATCAAGGCGCATGGGGAGGGCGGACAGATCGTCACCACCTCTTCCCAATCGGCGCTGATCCCGATCAGCTATTCGGCCATTTATACAGCGGCGAAGGCCGCCGTACTGGGCATCTCCGAAGCGATCCGGGGCGAGTTGGCAGCGGAAAATATCGGCGTATCGGCCTTCATGCCGGGGCCGGTGCAGAGCCATATTGCCCATAGCGGCGAGTTGCGCCCGGCCGAATATCGCGAAGACAGCGGCTATCGCCAGCGTGAGGAGGAGCTGGAGCAGCGCCCCGTCTCCCCGCTGTGGATGAGCGCGGACGAGGTGGGCGAGCGGGTGCTGGCCGGCATCCGGAACAACGACCTTTACATCCTGACCCATCCCGAATTTGGCGCCGGGATGAAGACGCGCTTCGACGCGATCCTGGCGTCCGTCCCGGATGAGGCGATCAATCAGGACCGAGCGAAGGAGATCGGCTTCCTGCTCGGCAATTCGGTGTTCGACGACCAACTGGCCCGCCGCAATGCGAAGGAACTGGCGGCATGACCAAGGTAGCGGGGCGTACCGCCTTCATCACCGGCGGCGGATCGGGCGTGGCGCTGGGGCAGGCGAAGGTGTTTGCGCAGGCCGGCTGCAAGGTCGCGATCGTCGACATCAGGCAGGACCATCTGGACGAGGCGATGGCCTGGTTCGAGGGGCGTGGCCATGATGTGATGGCGGTGAAACTGGATATCACCGACCGGGATGCCTATGAGCGCGCCGCCGACGCGGTGGAGGCTAAGCTGGGGCCGGTCGAGCTGCTGTTCAACACGGCGGGCGTGTCGATCTTCGGCCCGCTCCAGAACGCCACTTATGATGACTGGGATTGGCAGCTGGACGTCAATCTGAAGGGCGTCATCAACGGCATCCAGACCTTCGTGCCGCGTATGATAGAGCGGGGCAAGGGCGGGCATATCGTCAATACCGCGTCCATGTCCGCCTTCGTCGCGCTCAAGGGGACAGGCATTTACTGCACGTCGAAAATGGCGATCCGGGGCCTCTCCGAATGTTTGGCGCTGGATCTGGCCGACCACGGCATCGGCGTGTCGATGCTCTGCCCCGGCGCAGTCAACAGCAACATCCATGAAGCGGTGCTGACCCGCCCGGCGCATCTGCAGAGTACCGGCTATTATGGCGCGGACCCCGATGTCATGGCGCATCTGAAACAGGTGATCGCCGTCGGTATGGAACCCGAAGTGCTGGCCCAATATGTGCTGAAGGGCGTGGAGGCGGACCAGCTCTATATCCTGCCCTATCCCGAATTTCGCGGGACGCTGGAGGACATCCATGAGCGGGTCATGACATCGCTCGCCAAGCCTGAGGATGATCCCGATTATGAAAAGCGGGTCGCCCATGGCGTGCCAGGCGGGGAGAAGCGGGAAAAGGTCGATAGCTAAGTCAGGCAGTTTCCTCTGGCCGGGACGGATAAAGGGGTCTGCCCGGCCAGCTTTTTTGAAGCGGATTATTCTACTGGCGCTGCCTTAGCTTCGCACATTTCCCGCTAAATTTATTGTTTCCGAACAAGAGTTGGAAATTTTACGACAAAACCGCACCCTCCAGTTCCCTGCGCTCGCAAGGGCGATATCATGACAGGATCGCCGCTTGTAGGACAGATGCAATAGCAAGAAGTTGACACATAGGAAGCGTTGCCCGGCGCAGGCCGGGGTCCAGTTCGACGGTCTGAACTGGGGCCCGGGCTGCGCCGGGAACGCAAAGTTCATCGCTCGTTTGCTTAACCCAGCCCCAGCAATTTCACCGCATTATCTTTCATGATCAGCGGCAGCACTTCCTCGCGGAAGCCGGCTTCGCGGGCGGCGTCGATCCATTTTTCCGGGCGGATGAGCGGCCAGTCGGAGCCGAAGAGCATCTTATGCTTCAGCTGGGTGTTGGCGTATTGGATCACCTGTTTCGGGAAATATTTGGGCGACCAGCCGGACAGGTCCATGAAGACATTATCCTTGTGCAGCGCCATCGACAGGCTCTCGTCGGTCCAGGGCCAGCTTGGATGGGCCAGGATGATCTTCATGTCGGGAAAATCGACCGCGACATCGTCCACCAATATGGGCTGACCATATTTCAGCCGGACGCCGCCGCCGCCGCGCATCCCCGTCCCCATGCCCGAATGGCCGGTGTGGAAGATGGCGGGCAGCTTATATTCCGCGATCACTTCATAAATAGGATAGGCGACCCGGTCGGCCGGGTGGCAATCCTGCATGATGCCGTGGAATTTGAAGCCTTTGACCCCGTAATTCTCCACAAGATCACGCGCTTCGCGCGCACCGAACTTCCCCTTGCGCGGATCGATTGAGGCGAAGGGGATGACGATGTCGCTATCGTTCGCGGCCAGTTCCGCCACTTCATAATTGCTGATCCGCTTGGCCCCGATGCCGCTCTCGCAATCGACGGTGAACAGGCAGAAGGCGATATTCTGCGCCCGATAATAAGCGATGGTTTCAGGGATGGTCGGCCGCTTGCGGTCCGCCTTAAAATAGGCCGACGCCGCGTCGAAATATTTGGCCATCACCGGGTCTTCGGGATCATGGCACGACACTTCGGCATGGACATGGACGTCGATGGCGAGAACCTTCGTCGGATCAACGGGCATTGGGCTTGCTTTCCAGTGTCTTGTCCTCATTGGCGCGGTGGATGACGTAGGCGCGAATATCCTCGATCTCCTTGGGGGAGAAGATCGATGCGAAGCTGACCATGCCATTATCCTTGAGCGCGCCGTCATGCACGATCATCTGCCAAGTGCCCTTGTCGTTCAAGGCAGCGCTGCGGCGCAAATCTGGGACGATGCTGCCGCCGATCGCGGAATCGCCGTGGCAGGTGCTGCAATAGCGGCCAAAATGCTTGGCACCGGCCGCTATGTCCGCCGCGCTGGCGGTGGAGGGCGGCGGGTCGAGCGGCATGGCGTTATGGGGCGGGGGCGCGGGCAGTGTGCCCTTGCCATCCAGCTTGAAGACGAGCAGGCGGCTGATGTTGCGGCTGGGACCGCTCTTGTCGGACAGGATGCCGGGCGCCAGCGCCCAGACGCCGCCCCAGCCGGCCATCACCGCCACATATTGCGCCCCGTCCAGTTCATAGCTGATCGGCGCCGCGACGATGCCGGTCTGTGCCGGGAAAGACCAGAGTTTGCGGCCGTCCTTGGTCGCATAAGCGTTGAAGTCGCCGGTCGCCGTCCCCTGAAACACCAGATCGCCGCCGGTGGCGAGCAGACCGCCATTCCACGGTCCCTTGTAGGAGACGCGCCATTTTTCCTTCTGCGTGACCGGATCCCAGGCGATCAGCGCGCCGGTGGTCGCCTTCATCGCCGCGTCACGCACCGCCTTGTCGGCCGGCATAGCGGCCGCCGCGATATCGACGCCGACATTGAACCCCAGTCTGTTCGCCTTCCATCCCTTTTCCGGAATATAGGGGAAGGCGGCCAGATTGGCGGGGATGAAGACGGTCCGGCTTTTGGGATCGAAGGCCATCGGATGCCAGCTATGCGCCCCGGTCGCACCGGGGGAGCCGATGAACGGCTTGCCGGTCTTGTAATAGCGCGCCTCCGGATTTTCGATCGGGCGGCCGGTCGTCATGTCGATGCCGCTGGCCCAATTGACCGGCACGAAATTCTTCGCCGACAGCAGTTTGCCGTTGGTGCGGTCCAGCACGTAAAAGAAGCCGTTCTTGGGCGCCTGCATCAGCACTTTTTTCTTCTGTCCGCCAATCTCCATGTCGGCGAGCATGATATGCTGGGTGGCGGTAAAGTCCCAGCTGTCGCCGGGCGTGGTCTGATAATGCCAGGCATATTCGCCCGTCTTCGCATGCACCGCGACGATGGAAGAGAGATAGAGATTGTCGCCCTTGCCCTCCGACCGATAGGCCTGGTTCCAGGGCGAGCCATTGCCGACGCCGATATAGAGCAGGTCCAGCTCCGGGTCATAGGCCATGGCGTCCCACACGGTGCCGCCCCCGCCCTGTTTCCACCACTCCCCATACCAGGTGGCGGCGGCCTTCTTGAGGTAATCCGCTTCCTTCTCCGTGCCTGGCTGGGCCGGGACGGTGTAGAATTTCCACTTTTCCGTGCCGGTGTCGGCGTCATAGGCGGCGACATAACCGCGCGCGCCAAATTCCGCGCCGCCATTGCCGATGACGACCATGCCGTTCACCACGCGCGGGGCGCCCGTGATGGTGTAATTCTTCGTCTGGTCGAGCGTGACCTTGCTCCAGACCGGCTTGCCGCTCTTGCGGTCGATGGCGATCAGGCGACCGTCCAGCGTGCCGACGAAAATCTTGTCGCCCCATGCCGCCACGCCGCGATTGACCGCGTCGCAGCAGGCTTTCACCAACGTCTCGCGCGGCACTTGCGGATCATAGGACCAGAGCAGCTTGCCGCTGCGCGCGTCATAGGCCTTCACCATGCTCCAGGCGGTGGAGACATAGAGGGTGCCGTCGATGAAGAGCGGGGTCGCCTCCTGCCCGCGATTGGTATCCATGTCGGCGGACCAGGCGAGGCCGAGTTTGCCGACCGTATTCTGATTGATCGCGGACAGCGGGCTGAAGCGCTGTTCATCATAGGTGCGGCCGGTCGACAGCCATTCGGCGGGCTTGGCCGCGATGATCCGGGCGGCATCGACCCCGCTGGTGGAGGTTGGCGTGACCGCGTCCTGGCTCGTCCCCTTGCCACAGGCCGACAGGGCCAGACTCGTTCCCAACAGCAGCGCAATCGCGACCCGCATCCTCTTCCTCTCCATTTGTGGCGCGGATGTTCGCATCCGTCGCTCAGTTCACCATCCGCCCGCCGGTCCAATAGGCGGCGCGCAGGGCTTTCTTGTCCATCTTTCCCGCAGCAGTCCGGGGAATGGCGCGGACGAAGGCAACGCTTTTGGGCGCCTTCACTCCGCCCAGCCGGGCCTTGGCATGGGAGATGATCTCTGTTTCCCCGATATTGTCGGCGACGACAATGGCGTGGACGGCCTCGCCCCATTTTTCATGGGGGATGCCGATGACCGCACATTCGCGCACGGCGGCCAGTTCGGTGACGGCGGCCTCCACCTCGGCGGAGAAGACGTTGAAGCCGCCGGACACGACCATGTCCTTCTTGCGGTCGACGATATAGAGATAGCCGTCCGCATCGCGCCGGGCGACGTCGCCGGTGTGATGCCAGCCATGAGTGCGCACCTCGGCAGTGGCATCGGGCATCTGATAATATTCTCGCGAGACGAGCACGCCGCGCACCACCAGTTCGCCCGCCTCGCCATCGGGCAGGAGCGCGCCGTCTTCGCCCATGATGGCGACGCGCACGGAGCGGGTCGGTCGCCCGCAACTGGCGAGCCGTTCTGGGCGATCGCCGGCTGCCGATTCTGCGACATCCTCGGGCGCGAGCCAGGTGACGATCATCGGCGATTCCACCTGGCCGTAAGCCTGGCAGAGGCAGGGGCCGAATATCTCCACCGCCTGCCGCAATTTTTCCGGCGAAACGGGCGATCCAACCAGCAGGAAGATTTTGAGCGAGGACGTGTCGCTGCCCACCAGCTCCGGCGCATCGAGAAGGCTGTAGAGCGCGGTCGGCGGCATATAGACATGGGTGACGCGGTGGCGCGCGATCGTGTCGAGCACGACGGCGGCGTCAAAACCGGGCAGGATCACCTGCGTCGCGCCCAAGGACAGGGTGGCGAGCGCCACTGGCCCTGCGGCGTGGGTGATCGGTGCGACAACGAGTGAGACAGGTGATTGCGTTCTGCCATCGACCGAAGCGGCCAGCGTTTCGATCATCGTGCCCCAGCCCAGATTGGTGACCACTACCCCCTTGGACGGACCGGTGGTGCCGCCGGTGGGGAAGAGGCCCACCACATCGTCGGGCTTGCCGAACGGGTCGGAAAAGTCGGGAAGGCTGTCCAACTCGCTGTTCGCAATGAACTGGTCGAGCGAGGGATCGCCATCATGCGCGCGGTCGAGACAGACGAAGCGGGTGAGGCTGGGCACGCGTGCCTTGAGTGCCGCCACATCCTCTGCCTGGCTGCTGTGATAGAAGAGCCAGCCGCAACGGACATAGTCGAGATAGGCGGCATTGGCGTCGATCGCGTTGCGGGTGTTGACCGGCACCCACTGGCCATTGGCGCGCCAGATGGCGAGCAGGGCGACCATCATCGTCGCACTGTTGGGGCCATAGAGAGCGATCGGCTGCTGATTGCGGAAGCCTGCCGCATGAAGCGCGGCGGCGATCCGGATCGTCTGCGCCCTGACCGCCGCGAAGCTCAGCGTCTCGCCGCTCTCCACGTCGATCAGGCAGGACCGTTCGGGGTCAAGATCATGGCCCCGGTCGAAATAGTCGATCGCGCGCATAATATCAGCCCCAGCGATTGATCTCCGGGCCGGGTGCCCAGATGGTTTCGGGTTTGGGGACGGTGGCAAGGCCCAGCGCCTGCGCCACGGCGGGGCGGGCACGCAGCCGCGCTTCCCAGGCGTCGGTCAGCGGCGCGGCGGTAAAGGCGTCCGGCACGATCGCGCGCATCCCCGCCAGCCAGGCATGGGTTTCGAGGTCCGCGATGGAGAAATCGCCCATCAGCCAGTCGCGGCCATCGGCCAGTTGCGTTTCCAGCTTCTCGACCGCCTGCACGATCTTGGCGCGGCTGTCGGCCAGTTGGGCTTCGTCCACCTTGCCCTCGACTGCCTGCGTCCAGCGCGCGGCAAGGTCCGCGCTGACGATGCCGGCAGGGACGGCGGGGGGCGGCGTGGCGGCATTGCCCAGCGCGGCGGCGGCGGGGGCGACGCGCTCGATCACATAGCGACACCAGGCCATCATCTGCCAGCGGGCATAGGGATCGGCCGGGCGGATCGCAGGGTCGGTGCCGATATCATCCAGATAGCAGGCGATAAAGACGCTGTCGGTCATGGCGACGCCATCGACCACCAGCACCGGCCCTTCGCCTTCGATCGAATGGTCCACTTCTAGGGGATGGGGCAGGGCGGTCGAGTGCCGCTCCCCAGCGACAAGATCGATCGGGCGACGGTCCAGAACGACGCCTTTCTCGACGGCGGCGGCCAGGACGGTGAAGGACGGGCCATTGGGCTGGCCATGATAGAGGGTGCCGGTCATGCAGGTTCGCTTTCGAGCAGGGAAATACGACGGGCGAGGTCGGTGCGGCCCAAGGCCCAGCAGGCGCGGGTCGCAGGGCGCGCATAGATGGCGCGCAGCCAGCGCATGATGTTGGGGGTCAATTTGTCGTTGCACAGATGCGGCTGCGACAGCGGCATGGCATAGGCGAGGTTGAAGCCGTTAATGTCGGCCAGACCATAGCTGTCCGACGCCAGCCATTCCCGCTCACCCAGCGCCTGCTCCAGATAACCGATGCCGAGGCCGACGCGGCGATGCGATTCCGTCATTTCCTCCGCAGAGAAGGCGCCGTTGATCGCTTTGCGCCAGGCGACACGCCGTTCGGGCATGGGGATGCGGTCGATCGCCGCTTCCAGTTCGGCCGGGTCTTTCTGCCGCACCGACGGGCCGACGAACACGCTCCAGCCGATCATCGAGAAGCTGGGCGCGAGCCACTGGTCGAGGAATTTCATCCACCAGCGGGTGCGCCATTGATCGACCGGGTCGGCGGGCATCAGGCGCGGGCCGTCGAACGCTTCATCCACATATTCCATGATGGCGGTGGATTCGGTCAGCACCAGCTTGCCATGGGTCATGGCGGGAATGGTGCCGAGCGGATTGACCGCCAGATAGTCCGGCTTGTGCTGATCGAAATTCAGCAGGTCGAGATAATGGCTGTCGAACGCGACGCCCTTTTCGAACAGTGCCAGCATGGGCTTGCCCGAATTGGCGTTGGGTTCCCAATGATAAAGTGTGACGTCGGTCATGCCGCATGCGTCTCCAGAAAGAAGCCGGTCGGGCGTGCGCAGCCCGACCGCGAGTTTTCCCACTTGGGGGGAGGCCTAAAATTTCTTTTTCACCGTCACCGCCCATTCGCGCGGGTTGCCGGGGCGTGCCTTGCGCACGCCCGCGCCTGCGCCGCGCAGGTCGAAGACGGAGAGATAATAATATTTGTCGAAGAGGTTGGTGACTTCGAACGAGACGTCGAGATCCTCGTCCGCATTCTGCCAGGTCAGGCGTGCGTTTGCCAGCGTGTAGGCCGGCACGAAGTTGAGGATGCGGGTGCCGTTGATGACCGCCGAACCGCCGAACTTCTTGTCTTCATAGGTGACGTCGAAGCGCGGGGTCAGGCTGCCGGCTTTGTCCAGATCGATCTTATACTGCGCCCCAAGGCTGAACTTCCAAGGCGGCGAGACTGGCGGATCGTCGGCCGATACACCGCCAGGATTGGTCGGATAGGCCGCTGCGGGATCGAGGCTGCTCGCCTTATATTTGAAGTCGAGATAGCTGATCGACGCATCGATCGCGAGGCCGTCGATCGGATAGGCAGACAGTTCGGCCTCGAACCCCTTGACCCGCGCGTCGCCGGCATTGAGGCGGGCGGCGCAGGGCGCGGTCGGGCAGGTCAGCACCGGAATCTGGATATCGACATAGTCGTTGATGAAGGCGGCAGCGTTCAGGCGGACGCGGCGATTGAAGAAGTCGCTCTTGAAGCCGACTTCATAGGCGGTCAGTTTTTCGGGACGAAAGGCGATGACCTGCTGCGTGGTGAAGGGGCGTGGGTTGGAGCCGCCGCCCTTGAAGCCGGTCGATACCGATCCATAGACCATCAGACTGTCGGTCAGGCGATAATCGGCCGCAACGCGATAGTCCCAACGCTTGGCGCTGTAATGGGCGGTCAGGCCCGACAGCGCCGTGACGGTTTCGGTTCTGTTGCCATTGCCATTATAGTCGAGTGTATCCGCGCCGGAATAGCCGATGCCATAGGCTGCCCCGACCGGATCGAGGAAGCGGTTGACCGTACCGTCGAAGTTCAGGCGATAATAGGTCTGGTCCTTGGTTTCCGTCGTGTAGCGCAAACCGCCGCTCAGCGTCAGGCGATCGACCGGCTTCCAGGAGATATGGGCGAAGGCCGCCTTCGCTTCTGCCTTGGTGGGATCGGGCTGGCGGAATTGCAGAGGATAGACCGGGACGTAGCGAATGTCCTGAAGGGAGTCGTAAGTGGAACTCTGCTTGAAATAATAGCCGCCGACCGTGGCATTGAGATTGTCGCCCAGTTCCGCGTTCAGCCGGACTTCCTGGCTGAAGCTCCAATTTTCCAGATAATTGCGGCCGAAGCCGATGTTGGCAGGTGAGATATCATCATCGGAATCGAACCGGGTGTTGAAGGTGCGGTACCCGGTGATGGACGACAGTTTGAAGGCGTCGGACAGGGCATAGTTGATCTGCCCCGACACGCCCCAGCCCTTGTAGAGGCTGCGGTCCGTGCCCTGCGTCGCGGCAAGCGGCGTGCCGGCTGCGCCATAGGGATCGACCGGGATGGGCGGGGTCCAGACGCCGGCAGGCTGGCCGGTGCCGATATAGTTGCAATAGCGGCCGCAGATGAAGCGATTATCATAGACGACGCCGGGCGCTGGATTGGTGTTGGGCGACGCGACCGTGCTGGTCGCCAGCAACACTTCGCCGGCGATCGTATGTTCGTCGCGGGTGTAATCGCCGATGACGGTGACATCCAGCTTGTCGCTGGGCTCCCAGAAGGCGATGGCACGAATTGCCTGATAACCAACGCCGCCCAGCTTGCTGATGGTGCAGTCGCCGGCCGGCTGGGTCGACGGGATGCCGCTGCCCGGATTGGCGCAGCCATAGTCGACCCGGTCGACGAAACCGTCCTGCTGCTTGGCGACGCCGGAAATGCGAACGGCCAGCGTGTCGGTGATGCCGAAATCGGCGGCTGCACGAATGCCGATGCGGTTGCGGATGCCGTAATTGACCTCGACGAAGCCGCCGCCATCGCCGCTGGGGCGCTTCGAGTAGAGCTTGATCGCGCCGCCCTCGGCATTGCGGCCGGCCAGAGTACCTTGCGGGCCGCGCAGGATTTCGACGCGGTCGAGATCGAGCAGTTCGAACACCGCGCCGGTCAGCTGCGGATAATAGACATCGTCGATATAGATGCCGACGCCCGGTTCATAAGCGGGGTTGAAGTCGTTCTGGCCCACGCCGCGGATCGAGGCGGTAATGGAGGGGCCGAAGGAGGCACCCTGCGGCTTTAGGGAAACGTTCGGCGCGGAATCGGCCATTTGCGCCAGGTTGGTCTGGCTCTTGGCCTCCAGTTCGGCGGCGCCGACGGCAGTGATGGAGATCGGCGTATCCTGCAACCGCTGAGCGCGGAACTGGGCGGTGACGACGATGTCCGCGACGGACGATTGCGAGGCGGCTTCCTGCTCGGCCGCTTGTGGCGCGGCGGCGGGCGGCTGGGCCTGTGCCGAGGCTGGCGTTGTGATTGCGAGGATGGAGGCCGACGCCAACAGGGCGCGCGACATCATTGCACGAAGATCGTGTTGCATGGGTAATCCCCTCTCCTAATCCGGCTTTGTTAGATCCGCCCTGACCGGACGTGACCCGCCTTGTGACATGCTGTGTGTCGATTGTTAGTAAGACATACAATTTTGCCCGTTGCAAGGGCTTGGTAGCCCCGACGACGAACATTGTCGCAATATTTGCCAATATTGCGAGAGGGCAAATAATGCTGTTGTCTCTATTGGTAGTAGCGGCAGTAACAGGATGATGGCGGCGGGGACGGGAAGGCCACGAAAATCCCGGATAATGTCCTTTGCCGGGTCAGACGTAGACGCGGCGCAACAGCTCCACCAGCATGGCGGTTTCGGCCGGGCTGAACCGCGCCTTGAGCCAATTTTCATGCGCCGCGATGCAGGCGCGCGCATCGGCCAGCGAGTCGCGGCCGCTGTCGGTCAGGCTCAATGTCTGGCGGCGACGGTCCTGTGCGGAGGCGCCGCGGGTCAGGAAACCCCGGTCCTGCATGCGGTTTACGATGGCCATGACGCTGGCCCGGTCCATCTTCAACCGGCGACCGATATCGGCCTGGGCGATACCGGGCTGATCCTCGATCAGCCAGAGGACGGCGACCTGCTTCTGGGTCAGGCCAAGGTCGCTGAACGTCTCGGTAAAATGCTGGTAGACTGCTGCGCTGGCGAGCCGGATGTGGAAACCGACCAGCCCATCGATGCCGCTGAGGCCAGGATCGGGGAAGAGGTCGAGCGGTTCGATGTCTTTCATGGTATTCATAGTAACAGTGTGTGCAGTAAGTGTTGGTCCGTCAATCCTGCGGCTTGAAAAAATGTGAGTGTCACATACAATATCCTCAACCAGAACAGGGAGAGGATCAGCCGTGGCGCATTTTCCGGACACACCGTCCTTCACGGGTTTCAACACGCCTTCACGGATCGAGGCGGATATTGCCGATCTGGACGTGAAGGGGGCAGTGCCGACCGAACTGGATGGAGCCTTTTACCGGGTGCAACCGGACCCGCAATTTCCGCCGTTGCTGGGCGACGACATCGCCTTCAACGGCGATGGCATGATCTCCATGTTCCGGTTCAAGGACGGCCAGGTGAGCCTGCGGCAGCGCTGGGCAAAGACCGACAAATGGAAGCTGGAGCATGAGGCGGGGCGGGCGCTGTTCGGGGCCTATCGCAATCCGCTGACCGACGACGAGTCGGTAAAGGGCAAGACACGAGGCACCGCGAACACCACTGCCTTCATTCATGGCGGGCGGCTCTATGCGCTGAAGGAAGACAGTCCGGCACTGGTGATGGATCCGGCGACGCTGGAGACGGACGGCTATACGCGCTTCGACGGCGCGATGACGGGGCAGACTTTTACCGCCCATCCCAAGATCGATCCGGCCACCGGCGACATGATCGCCTTTGGCTATGCGGCCAAGGGGGTACTGACGCGGGACATGACCTATTATGTCGTGTCGCCCGACGGCATGCTGAAACAGGAATTGTGGTTCGAACTGCCCTATTACGCCATGATGCACGATTTTGCGATCACGCCCGATTATGCGCTGTTTCACGTCGTGCCGAGCACGTCCAACTGGGAAAGGCTGGAACAGAGGCTGCCGCATTTCGGTTTCGATACGACGCTGCCTGTCTATCTGGGCGTGTTGCCGCGCCGGGCCGATGCGAGCGCGGCGGACATTCGCTGGTTCAAACGCGACAATTGCTTCGCCAGCCATGTCATGAATGCCTTTCAGGAGGGGACGAAGATCCATTTCGATACGCCCGAGGCGAAGAATAACATGTTCCCCTTCTTCCCCGACATTCATGGCGCGCCGTTCAATGGGCCGGAATCGGCGAGTTTTCTGACGCGCTGGACGGTGGACATGGCTTCCAATGGCGAGGATTTCGCGAGCGTGCGGCGATTGACCGACATGATGGGGGAGTTTCCGCGCATCGACGATCGGCAGACGGGGCTGCCCTATCGCTATGGCTGGCTGCTGGTGATCGACCCGACCAAGCCGGTGGAATTGAAGGGCGGCAGCCCGTCCGGCATGCTCATGAACACGCTGGGCCTGATCGATCATCAGACCGGGGAAAAGCAACGCTGGTGGTGCGGGCCTGTATCCTCGTTGCAGGAACCCTGCTTCATCCCGCGCACGCCGGATTCGGCGGAGGGCGATGGCTGGATCGTGCAGGTCTGCAACCGGCTGGAAGAACATCGCAGCGACCTGCTGCTGTTTGATGCGCTGGATATCGCCAAGGGACCGATCGCGGAAATCCAGGTGCCCATCCGGCTGCGCTTCGGCCTGCATGGCAATTGGGCGAATGCGGACCAGATCGGGCTGGTAGGGTAATGCATCCGCCCAATTGAGACGCATTTGCACTTTTGTCTTGCCTGTACCTGACATTTTTTGAATTCATATCTTCGCATAAAGTCAGGTGGTTATTTGCGGCGGGCATGATTGGACAAAAGCGTCATGGCAGGCTGATCGGCTGCACCATCCTGTTGCTGTCGGGTGGGGGAGCGATGGCGCAGCACAGGCAATCGGCGTCGGCCGATCCCATCGTCGTCAACGGGCGAAAGCAGCTAGGCGAGACGCAGCCGCTCCGTCATTTCGATGCGGACGAATTGCGGGCCATGGGCATCACCAGCATCAAGGACATGATGGAGCGCCTGGGCGCGCAGTTGAAGGGCGCGGATGGCGCTAATCCGGTCTATGCCATCAACGGGCGGCGTCCGCTGGACGATGAAGAAGTGCAGAGCCTGCCTTTCGATGCGATCCAGTCCTTCGACCTGCTGCCGCAGGAGGCCGCGGCCGGACTTGGCTATTCGCCCAATCAGCCGGTCCTGAATTTCACCACCAAGGCGAAATTCCAGGGTTTCGAAACGATGGCCAATGGCCAGACCAGCACCGATGGCGGTGGCGGCTCGGCGGACGGTCGCTTTGCCGCGACCCGGCTCCGCGGCAAGACACGCTTCACATTGACCGCCACCTGGTTGCGGCAGAACGAATTGCGACAGGACCGGCGGTCGATCCGTCCCGATCCCAGCCTCCCCTTCGACAGCGTCGGCAATGTGACCGCTCTGGGGGGCGGAGAGATTGACCCGCAACTAAGCGCGCTGGCGGACAATCCGGTGACGATCGCCGCGGTCCCGCGCGATCCTGCCGCGCGACGGGAACTGGACGCCTATCTGCCCGGCGCCAATCGCCCCAATGTCACCGATCCGGGCGCCTATCGCAGCTTGCAGCCACGTCAGCGCACGATGAAGATTGCCGGCTTTTTCAGCCAACCCATCAGCGAGCGGACCACCGCCGCGCTCAGCCTGTCGGCCGAACGGCAACGCAGCTGGTCGCTTCAGGGGCTGGGGACGGCGTCGCTGCTGGTTCCAGCGGGCAACATCTCCTCCCCCTTCGCCAACGACATATGGCTCAACCGCTATGTCAACGAGGCGGATCCGCTGACCCAGAGTGGCAGCATATGGACGCTGCATGCAGGCTTGGGGTTCGTCGGTGCCTTTGGTGGATGGAATTGGTCGCTCCGGCTCAATCATGATCGCAAACATAATCAGAACGATAGCGAACTCGGGTTCGACATGGCCGGCGTTCAGGACGCGATCATGCAGGGCGGCGATGCCTTCGCGCCTTTTGCGGCCGATCAGATCGGCGTGGCCATCCGCGATCGCTCCCGCTCGATCGTCACGACGAACGATGCGCAACTGATTCTCAACGGCACAGTCCTGACCCTGCCGGCCGGCCCAGTCGCGGTGACGACGACGTTCAATGCACAACGATCCCGCAGCGACAGCCAGTCTCGCGCTTTCCCGGATGCGGATAGCCTGCTTGGTCGCAGCCAGGGAGGCAGCAGCCTGGCTCTGTCCATTCCCATCGCATCGGCGGCGGATAATATTCTGCCTTTCCTAGGCCGGCTGTCGGCCGATGTGTCGGGTGGTGTCAACGCGGTCAGCCGCTATGGCCCGCTCTACACTGCGCATGCCAGCCTGATCTGGACGCCGGTGCGGCGGGTTCAACTGCTCGCGACGCTCAAACATGCGGAAACCGCGCCGACGCTGGATCAACTGGGCGCGCCCCGCATCGCCACGCCCAATACGCCCTTCGTCGACCTGGTGTCGGGCGAAAGCCTGTTCGTCACATCGGTGTTCGGCGGTAATCCCGGCCTGTCTGCCGAAAAGCGACGGACGTTGACGCTGACCGCCAATATCCAGCCTTTGCGAACCGACGCCTTTCGCGCCAGCCTCTTCTATGAAGAGGCACGCCTTTATGACCAGGCGGCGACCCTGTCGGTCCTGACGCCGGCGATTGCGGCGGCCTTTCCCGATCGTTTCGTGCGGGACGCGGCCGGCCAGTTGACCAGCGTGGATCTGCGCCCGCTCAATCTGCATCGCGAACGGCAAAGGACGGTGAAGGCGAGCCTGTCCTTTTCCGGGCCGATCGGTCCCAAGCCGGCAAAGCCACCGGAAGGCCAGCCACCCAAAATGACCTATCTCCATGCGTCGTTGACGCCTGCGTTGCGGCTGGAGGATCGGCTCTTGCTCAGCCCCGGTGCGACGCCGCTCGATCTGCTGGACGGCGATAATATCGTCGCGAGCGGCGGTCGGCCCCGCTGGGATGTGCAGGGCGATCTGGGGCTGTACCGCAATGGGATCGGCATGTTCGTGCAATCCGTCTATCATTCGGGGAGCCGTGCGCGAAGCCCGATCGAAACGGCGGATCTGCGCTTTGCCAGTTTGGGCACGACTGCGCTTACCCTATACGCCAATATGGAGCAGTTGTGGCCCAAGGCAGGCTGGGCCAAGAAGCTGATGATCGACGCGACCATCCGGAATGTCGCCAATGCACGGCCGCAGGTTCGGGACCGGCGGGGCGATACGCCCATCGGTCAGCAACCGGCCTATCTCGATCCGCTGGGGCGGGTCGTCAGCCTGCGAATATTCAAGCGTTTCTAGATCGGATTTCAAATAAATCGGACCGCCCGCCGGTTAAGACAAGGCGCCACATCTTGCCCGTGCCGCCTGACCGGGATCGGCGCCGGATCATAGCCTCTCCCCCGCCGCCCGCGCGCGCGGGATCAGGCCGGCATGGTCGCGCTCCACCCGCCACAGCAGGATCAGCAACAGCAGCACCAGCGGCGGCGCCACCCAGTTGATCGACAGGATCGCGCCGCCCAGATCGCCGCCGCGCGCATCGCTGATCATCCCCACCGCATAGGGGCCGATACCAAGACCGAAGATGGTCGACACGACGATATAGAGGCTGACTGTCAGGCCTCGCATGCGCGGCAGCACCTGTTCGAACAGCACGGCGTAAAGCGGCGGCATCCACATGGTAAGGACAAGGCTGTAGAGGGTGAAGCGCAGGTAGAAGCTGCTCGCATCCCCCGCGCGATAGACCCACAGCGCGATCAGCGGCGACAGGCTCATGGCGAACAGCGCCACCCAGACACGGCGCGACAGGCGATGCGCGCCGATCCGGTCGGACAGCGGCCCGGCCAGCAGTGGCCCGGCCACGCCCAAAGCGGCGGACAACAAGCCGAATTGCATGCCCGTGTCGGCGGGCGAGAGGCCGTAGCTTTTCATGAGGAAGGATGGCGTGAAACCCATCACGCCATAGTTGATGACGCCCTGCAACGATCCCGCCGCGATGCACAGCAGCAGTGAGGGGTTGCGGGTGATGAGCGCGAAGGCGACCGGATCGCGCCCTTTGAGATTCTGCATCAGGTTGATGATGACGAAGGCGCCGAAACCGATGACGCTCCATTGCACGACATGCGGGCTGATCGCGACGCCGCCCAGCATCAGCGGCGGGCGCGGCGAGAAGGCCTCGGCCCAGCGGATCGCCAGAAGCATGACGATGACGATCAGCGCCAGCGACGCGATGTTGCGCAGCCAGTCGCGCCCGCTGGCGCGGGCATGCGCAAGGCTGAGCCAATGAAAGCCCGGCGTCACCGCGCACAAGACGGACAGGCTGGCGCGGAAGGGATGGGGATCGGGCGGCGTCGGGATGCCATCCATCGCGCCGCGCGGCGGCTCGGCAAGGCGGCTCATCAGGAAGGCGATGAGGAAGCCGGGTGTTGCGGCCACGGCAAAGGCGAACTGCCAGCCTTTGAGGCCCAGAGGCGCCGTGCCCGCTGCATAGCGCGCATCCCACCATTGGGCCGCGACGCCGCCGATGATCAGCGATCCGCCAAGGCCGATGGCGATCGCGGCGGCCATCACCGCCATCACCATGCCGCGCTTTTCACGCGGGAAATAATCATAGGTCAGGCTGGTCCCGGCCGGCTGGGATGCGGCCTCGCCAATGCCTACGCACAGGCGAGAGAGCATCAGCGTGAAGAAGCCGGTGGCAAAGGCCGCGCCGCCGGTCGCCAGCGACCAGAAGCTGATGGTGATGGCGAGCAGCTTCGTGCGTATCCACCCGTCCGCCAGCCGTCCTAATGGCAGGGAAAAAAGCGCGTAGAAGAGCGCGAAGACGGTGCCGTAGAGCAGCCCCATCTCGGCGTCGCCGATCTTCAGGTCCGCCTTGATCGCCGGGGCCAATATGGCGAGGATGTTGCGGTCGAGCAGGCTGACCAGATTGGTGCCGGCGACCAGAGCCAGCGCATAATAAGCAGTGCTGCGGGGTGGGATCGTCTGGTTCACAGGCGGAACACACGCTCGGCATTGCTTTGCATCAGCTTGCGCTTCGCGGCGTCGGACATGGCCAGCAGGTCATGCGTCCGGACCTCGTCCGCCACATATTGATAGGGATAGTCCATCGCATACATGACCCGATCCTCCCCCAGTACGGATTGCGCGAATGTGATCGCGGGCGCCCATGCCATGCCGCTGGTGGTAACGCAGACGTTGGATCGCATATAGTCATGGATCGATTTATTGAGTGGCTTCATCCGCTCATAGCGCTGCGAGCGCACGCCGGCCTGGTGCATATAGTCCAAGCGATAGAGCCAGTAAGGTAAAGCTTCCCCCATATGGCCGACGACGATCTGCAAGTCGGGATAACGGTCGAAAATGCCGATGGTGATGAGCCGCAACAGGTGCATCCCCGTCTCTACGCCAAAGCCGAAGATCGCTCCGTCCAGCCCCGCGTCCAGCATAGGCCCGATCATCGCGTCGGGCGGGGTCGAGGGGTGGATGTAGAGCGGCTGGCCGGTATCGGCGAGCGCGCGAAAGATCGGGTCGAATTTGGGATCGTCCAGATACTCGCCCTGGCTATGGCTGTTCACCATCACGCCTTTGAATCCCAGATCGTGCGCGCCGCGCCGGATTTCGGCAGCGGACCAGTCCGGGTCCAGCGGCGCGATGGAGGTCATGCCGACGAAGCGGTTGGGATGGGCGGCGCAACGACCGGCCAGATGATCGTTGGCGCGGCGCACCATCGCCTTGGCTTCGGCGATATCCAGCAGGGGCTGCACCCCTGGCGATGTCAGCGAGAGGATCGCCACGTCTATACCGGTCGCATCCATATCCGCCAGCCGCTGGTCGCCCAGGTCCAGCAATCGGTCGATGATCTGGGTTGCGCGCTCCGACGGTGACTGGGCGTAAAAGCCCCAGAGTGACGCCATGCCCCGGTCCGCCGTTCCGTCACGCACCATGCGCAGATAGGCGTCGATCTGCTCGCGCGTAGCGAACGCCTCTTCGGTGGCGATGCGCAAATAGCCGCGATCGCCGCCGGTTTTGAGTTCATGCGTCATCGCTTATCCTTCATGCACGGCTTTGGTGACGAGGCAGGCGTCTATCCCTTCCGGTCCGTCCTCCGCGCCATGGCCCGACCATTTAACCCCGCCAAAGGGGGAGTCCGATCCGCCGATCATCGCCGTGTTGATGCCGACCATCCCAGCCTCCACCGCTCGCGCGACCCGGCGCTGTCGCGCGGCGTCGCTGGTCCAGGCATAGGCGGCCAGCCCATAGGGCAGACGATTGGCCTCCGCGATCATGGCGGATTCATCGGCATAGGCGTTGATGAGGGCTACGGGGCCGAAGGGCTCCTCGTTCATGATCGTGGCGTCGATCGACGTGCCCGACAGCACCGTGGGCGCGTAGAAATAGCCCTCGTTACCGATCCGTTCGCCACCAGTTTCCAGACGGGCACCTTTCGCCACCGCATCACCGATCAACCGGCCCATCGCGTCCAGTCGCCGGGCATTGGCCATCGGCCCCATGATGCTACCGGGGGAGGAGCCATCGCCGACCACGACCTTCTTCGCGCGATCGACGAAGCCGGTAAGGAAGCGGTCATGTACGCTGGCTTCGACGATGAAGCGGGTCGGCGACACGCAGACCTGTCCTGCATTGCGATATTTGCCGGCCACCACGGTATCGAGCGCCTTGTCGATATCGGCGTCGGCAAAGATCAGCACCGGGCCATGGCCGCCCAGTTCCATCGTGGTGCGCTTGCAATCCTCCGCCGCGAGTTTGGCCAGATGCTTGCCGACGAGCGTGGAGCCGGTGAAGCTCATCTTGCGGATGATGGGGGAACCGAGCAGATGACGCGACACCTCATCGGGCACGCCGAACACCGCCTGCGCGACATCGCCTGGCAGGCCGGCGTCGAGCAGGCATTGCAATATGGCGAGCGCGGACGCCGGCGTTTCCTCCGCCGCCTTCAATATGACCGAACATCCCGCCGCGATCGGCGCGCCCAGCTTGCGACCGGGATTGCCGAGTGGGAAGTTCCACGGCGCAAAGGCCGCGACCGGGCCGACCGGCTCCTTCGTCACCGTCGATCGCTGGCCGACCGGGCGCACCAGTGCCCGGCCATAGAGGCGGAAGACTTCGCCGGCGTAGAAGTTGAACAGGCTGACGTTCATCATTACTTCGATGCGCGCCTCAGCCAGCGTCTTGCCCTGCTCCAGCGTGGCGATCCGGGCCAGTTCCTCCTGCCGTTCGACCATCAGCCGCGCCGCGCCTTGCAGCACGGCGGCCCGCTCCTGCGGGGTGCTATCGCGCCAGCGGTGGAAGCCCCGCTGCGCTGCCGCAAGCGCGGCGTCCAGGTCTGTCGCATCGGCCAGCGGCAAATCGGCCAGCGCTGCGCCGGTAGCGGGATTGACGACCACATGAGTCCGCCGCCCGCCGCCCGACAGCCGCTGGCCGTCGATCATCAGATAGAGATCGGGATAGGCCATGGCGCTCAGGCGCTCACCGCTTCGCGCGCCGCCGTCTCGCGGTCGATATCGCCCTGCCAGCGTTCGGCGACGATTTCCCTGCCCGTCACCGGATGTGGCATGTGGAACGGCACGAGCTTATGGGTCGGCCACAGCCAGTGATCCTCGATCAGCGCGTCGGGGCCGGTCGGGTCTTCGGGATAGGTGATCTTGGGGAAGGGCACATATTCGGCCGGCGTGTTGGCCCAGCCCTTGTCGAAATCGGCATGCCATTGCGGCATGTAGTTCAGGATCTGGATGCGCCAGATGCCGTCGACCTTCTTATAGGTATTTTCGTAGATGCCGCCTTCCCACCATTGGCGCGCCCCCAGCATGGGGTTGGACGGGTCGGTATAATCCTTGTGCCGGCCGGCCTGCATCATGGATCGGGCGCGGGCATGGGCGGTGACGCCGTCGGGGGCGACGTCGACGATATCCTGCAATTGCGGATGATCCAGCAGGAAGCCGTCGATCGGTCCGTTGGTGCCATGGGTGAAGCGCGCCTGGAACCGCTCGACATAGAGGCGGCGGACGCCCGCCTGACCGCGCCACACGCCGCCGAAGAAACGCACTTCGCCATCGTCGGTGAACAGGTCCGCCGTTTCGTTATAGAGACATTTGTCGATCAGATAGCCGTAAAGATGCTGGAGCTTGCGGACGTCCAGTTCATCCTCCCGCCGTTGCAACCGGGTCGAAAGGTCGGTGACGGTCTTTTCCAGATGCGCGATGCGATCGGTGTCGGACATGAATCTCTCTCCTATCATTGTATGTAATACTTACGAATTTGCCGCTTCGGCAGCCAGTCGTTCCACTTCCTCCCGATAGGGACGGATTGCGCGGATCATGCAGAGCGTCGCTATCGGCAACAGCACGCCGGCGGTCATCACCAGCGACTTCCACAATTGGCTGGGGTCGCCGACGATATAGTCCTGCACCAGCCCGACCAGGAAACTGCCCATCGCCCCGAAGAAGGTGAACATGAACAGATAGATGGCCGTCACCTGCCCCCGCATGGCATTGGGCGCGACGCGCTGGATCGCTGCATTTTGCGGCACGGCGCCGGCGATGCCGAACATCGCGCCGATGCTGGCGACGCCCAGCGACGCATAGCCATTGGGCATCAGCGGGGCGAGGATGGCACAGATGGTGACACAGCCGAAGAAGATGGCGGCGGCGCGGACATTGGCGTCGGCATGGCGCTTGGCCAGCCATTCGACGAAGATGCCGCCCAGCAGCAGCCCGGTCAGCGACGCCGCTAACGTCATCGTGCCCATCACCGCGCCGATCTGCGCTTCGTTCCAGCCATAGGTGCGGATCATGAAAGGCACGCGCCAAAATTGCAGGCCGAACACCTCGATCGCGCTCAATGCCAGTCCCGCGAAGAGCGGATAATAGACGCGGCGCTTGGCATGAATCGCCTTGGCTGCGTCGAGGCCCGTGAAGGTGAGGATGCGGCGGCCCAGCGATGCGTTGGTGGGGGGCATGATGGTGCCGGCCGGAGGAGCCTGTCGCGGCGGTTCCTTGACGGTCAGGAACAGCAGGGCCACGAATAAGGCGGGCAGGCCCAGCCAGATCATCAACCATTGCCAGCCCAATATGGTCAGGCCCCCATGCTGCGTCGGCGCCCATCCGGCCGCCATGGCGATCAGCATCCCGCCGACGGCCGGGCCGAGCGTCGTGCCGCCGATGAAGCCGAATTGCAGCAGCGCGAAGGCACGGGTCAGGATGCGCGGCGGAAAGGCGTCGGCCAGCAGCGAATAGGAGGATGGCGCATGGGCCGATCCACCTGCCGCGAGGAAAACGCGGGTGCCGACGAACTGGCCGAAATTCTGGGCGAGGCCGCCCATCGACGTGATGATACCCAGCGCTGCGGAGCCGCCCGCCAGCACATATTTGCGGGGAAATATGTCGGCCAATCGCGCCAGCGGGATGCCGACGAACAGATAGCATATGATGCTCGCCGGCCCGGCCAGGAAACCGAGCTGCGAATCGGACAGACCGAAATCGGCCTTGATCCGCTCTGCCAGCATCGCGAACACCACCTGTTCGAAAAAGGTGACGAAGGTCGCCAGGATGATGACGAACAGCGCCCAATAGGCCGCCATGGTGGAATAAGGCGGGCGGGCGGACGCGGCAGCATCGGGTGACGCTGCGTCATCTCCATCCCATATCGTGTCGGTCGCAATCGGCGCGGGCGCTAAAGCCATTGACCTTCTCCTCTCCATCTCTCCCTTTGTTCACAGGGATGAAATTTCGGCTTGGCGAATTTGTAAGTGAACTATACGATTATGGCGAGCGAAAAATGCACGCCTGTTATAAAGATTGGCGTTGCAAAGATAATCGTAGGAGAATGGGATGCTCGACTTTGCGGGACGCACCGCCTTTGTGACCGGCGGCGCTAACGGGATCGGCTTGGGGCTGGTACGCGCGCTTCTGGCGCAGGGGTGCAAGGTGGCGATCGCCGACATTCGCGAGGATGCGCTGGCCGCCGCGCTCAAGACGCTCGATAATCAGAGCGTTTTACCTGTCCAACTCGATGTCGCATCGCGCGCCGGCTTTGCCGATGCGGCCGACCGAGCGGAGGCGGCGTTGGGGCCAGTCAGCCTGCTTTTCAACAATGCGGGCATCAACCTGTTCCAGACCATCGACGAGTCCAGCTATGATGATTGGGACTGGGTGATGGGGGTCAATCTGAACGGCGTCATCAATGGTGTGATGACCTTCGCTCCGCGCATGAAGGCGCTGGGGCAGGGCGGGCATATCGTCAACACAGCATCCATGGCGAGCTTCCTGTGCGGCGGCGCGCCCGGCATCTACAACACCACCAAATTTGCGGTGCGTGGCATGAGTGAATCCCTGCGCTACAGCCTGGCGCCGCACGGTATCGGCGTGTCGGTTCTTTGCCCCGGTCTGGTGAAGAGCCATATCTATGCCAGCGATGAGGTCCGCCCGGCGGCGCTCAGCGGTGGGGCGAAGCCGGTGGACAGTGCGGCAGTCGACCGGCTGGAGCAATTGCACCAGTTCGGCATGGAGCCGGACGTCATTGCCGCCCGCACATTGGAGGCGGTTCAGGAGAACCGTTTCCACATATTCCCCCATCCCGAATTTCGTGACGAGCTGGCGACGGTGTTTGGTGAGATATTGGCGGACTTCCGCGATTATCCGCAGGATGCCGGGTTCGACCAGCGTGTAGGGTTTGAGGCCATGCGCCGGGACAATTATGCCAAGGCCCGGCGATCGGCGCGCGAACGCGCCTGACCCTTAATGCGCGAACAGGTCGCCCTGCCGTGGCGGGGCGACCGTGCGGCGTGGCGTCGCTGGCGCACCGATCAGCACCCGCGCGCGGCCGATCAGCGTATAGACCGCCTGACGTTGGGCACCGCGATTGAGATGATCGACGCGATAGCCCTGATAATGGCGCTTAAGCAGCCCTGCCTTCACCAATTCGGTGACGGCGCGGCTCAGATTGGTCTTGCCCGACGCGCGGACGCGGCCCCGGACTTCCTCCTGCACCAGCGCTTCGTCCGCAGCGCTTTCGCCGGACAGCCGCTCCTCCTTGCGCAATTCCTCGCGCACCCGCTCGACCAGTGCCATGCGGCGCGGATCGCGATGCCCCATCGGCGTCAACGCATCGCAAAGCCAGTCACGCAGGGGGATAAGGCCTTTGCCCACGCGGACCTCCGGCCCGGCGCTGCCATCCGCCTTGGTTACATCGGCGATCAGCGTCAGCAGCATGAAGGCGTAACGCGGCCGCGAGCAGCAATGCGACAGCTGATCCAGCAGCAGCGACAAATCGCTGCCACCGGGTATGCGGGACGAGACGGGCGCATGAAACATATCGTGAATCAAGCATAGTCTGACCCGCTTGTGAATCCCGTTTTTCTGCCGAGTCGCATTTTGTCGCTCGTGACACTTTGCCCATCGGTAAAGTGTCACGGTCGGCACTTTACCGATGGGCGGCACATGCCTTGTCAGGCCAAGGAAGAGTCCGCTTGCGCCGTATCAATGGCCGGCAGGGTCAGCATGACCCGCAAGCCCGGTTCCGCGTCACCCAGCGTCAGCGTACCGCTATGCATATGGGCCACGGCCGATGCCAGCGATAGGCCCAGCCCGGCGCCGCTGATATGGCGGGAGGCATCCAGCCGGGCGAACCTGCGTAGCGCTTCGATCCGCCGCTCTTCGGCAATGCCGGGGCCATTGTCGGCCACGGCAATCTCGATCCTGTCGCCCGATCGCCGTGCCGACAGCAGGATTTGGTCGCCTCCATATTTCAGCGCATTGTCGATCAGGTTGGACAATACTTGGCCGAATATCTCCCGGTGCGATCGGATATGCAGGTCCGGCGGCGTATCGACGCTGATCGTCACGCCCTTATCCTCGGCCAAGGCATCATACATGTCCTGAAAATCCAGCAGCAGCGCGGCGACGTCGACCGCCACAAAACTGTCGCGGCCGATGCCTGCCTCTGCCCGGCTGATCAGCAGCGCAGCGTCCAGCATGCGCAGCAGCGTGTCGCCTTCCTCCAGCGCCTTTTCCAGCGCCGCAATAGATTCCTCGTCCCGGCTCTGGCGCAGCGCATTGTCCAGTACGGCGCGCATTCTTGTCAGCGGGGAGCGCAGGTCATGCGCCAATCCGTCCGTCACCAAACGCATCTCGTCCACCAGGCCGGTGATCCGCTCCAGCATGGCGTTGATTTCCTCACCCAGCGCGTCGAACATGTCGCCGCTGCCGGACAGGATGATGCGACGCTTCATGTCGCCGGTGCCGACCGCCGCCGCCGTGTCGATGACCGACCGCAACCGCCCCCGGATGATCGCAGCGGAAAAGAAGGCCGCGCCTGCCGCCAGCGGGATCGCAAGTATTACCGCGCCCAGCAGCGCGGCCTCCAGATAGCCGCCGAAACGCAAGTCATTTTCCACGACATGGCCGGTCAGCAGTCGCGTGCCATCCGGAAACTGCGTGCTGACGATCCCGATGCTCTGGGGCTCGCGCTCCTTCTGGCCGATGCGCAGCAGGTCGAGTTGCCGCCAGCTTTCCGCCGGGCCGATCGCTGATGGCCAATTGGGAATATTGCCCGCTACCCGCTGACCATTGGGTGCGATCAGCAGCATGACCGAACTGCCGTCCGGATCGGCGGTCATGCGGCTGCGGACCGTGGCGCCGGCCGCCTGCAATCCGGCCGCCGCATAAGTGGCGGCTATGTCGTCGCGCAGATTGACCGCGACGGCGCGGCTCGCTTCATCCACCGAATTGTTGGTGAATTGATGCACAGCCCATAAGGCAAGCAGTACGCAGGCGATCTGCATCAGGAAGACGAGCGCAGCGAACCGCCAGATGACGCTTTGGCGCCAACGCATCGTCAACCCTGTTCGCTCAGCCGATAGCCGGCGCCGCGAATCGTGTGGATCAGCGGGCTTTCGCCCTCTTCATCTACCTTGCGGCGCAGGCGGCTGATATGCACGTCGATGACATTCGTGCCGGGATCGAAATGATAATCCCATACGCCCTCCAGCAACATGGTGCGGGTGACGACCTCGCCCTGATGGCGCAGCAGATAATCGAGCAAGCGAAACTCGCGTGGTTGCAGGTCGATGGTGCGGCTACCGCGCTTGACCTTGCGCGAGAGAAGGTCGACCTCCAGACCGCCGCAGGACAAACGCGTCTCGGCCGCTTGTCCGCCGCCACGCCGCAGGATGATGCGCAGTCTGGCGAGCAATTCGGCAAAGGCGAAGGGCTTGGCCAGATAGTCGTCCGATCCGCCGGTCAGGCCCTTGACCCGTTCGTCGGCGGTGGCCAGCGCGGATAGGATGATGACCGGGGTTTCAATACCGGCGGCGCGCAGCGCGGCGAGCACGGCCATGCCGTCCATTCCCGGCAGCATTCGGTCGAGAATGATTGCGTCATGCGCGGCCTCGGTCGCCAGGAACAGCCCGTCGCGGCCGTTATCGGCCCGGTCGACGGTGAAGCCTTCTTCCACTAGCCCCTTGGTGATATAGTCTGCGGTGGTGGCATCATCCTCGACCAACAGCACCTTGTAGCTCATGACCGTCCTCATTTCCCGGCCTCCCGCATCCGGGCGGCCATGCTGCCTTTCCCGCCGCCGATCAGCCGCTGGAGGTCCACCATCGCCCGTGCCAGCGAAAGCCCCTGCGGCCCCGCGATGAAACGCGGTTCCCAGATCGGCACGAACTTCGCCTTATAGGCACGCAATCCGCCAAAGCCATAGAAGGCATCGCCATGGCGGTAGAGGAAGGCCGCCGCCTTGACCCAAAGCGGGGACAGGCGCCGCGCCTCCAGCCCCGACAAGGGCGCAATGCCGAGCGTGAACCAGCGATAGCCATGGGATTGGCCCCAAAGCAGCAGGCTAGTGAAGATGAAGTCCATGACACCGGGTGGCGCATCGCCGCTGTGACGCATCAGATCGACGGACAATTCCTGACCGTCCGCCGTCGACCAGATATTGGCGAAGGCCACGATCCGCCCGTGGCAGCGCACGACCGCGCAGTCGAACCTTGCCATATAGATATCTCCAAAACGACCGACGCTGAAGCTTTTCTCGGTGGCGCCCTTGGCGGCCAGCCAGTCGTCGGACACGGCGCGTAATTCGGGCAGCAGGGCCGGCAGGTCGACCGCCGCCACGATTTCGAAGCCGGCGCCATCGCGGGCGGTGCGGCGGACGGCGTGGCGCAGGGGGCGGGCCTGCGATCCTTCCAGCGTGAAGGTGCTCAGGTCGATCCGTGCCTCCTCCCCATATTTGACGATGGACAGGCCAAGGTCGATGGCCAGCGGCAGGGATTCCAGGCTTAGTTGATAGAGCAATAGTCGCCCCTGCGCGGCGTCGGCCCGCTCACGCATGCGCCATAGCAGGTCGCCCCATTCAGCCGGATCGCCGACCGGATCGCCCATGACGATCCAGCTATGCCCTTGTACCTGATACATGAGAAAGGCGCGACCGGACGGGGATGTCAGGAAACGCTTGTCGCCCGTAAGCGCGAGGCAGGCGTCCGTCCGACGGGCGAGGGCGAGTGCGGTTTCGCTGGGCGGGCCGCATGGCTCATCGTCGCCACGGTCGGTAGCCGGGCGCAGCAGTCCCATCATTGCGGCGCCGACCATCACCACGCCGGTGGCCAGCGCAGCGCGCAGGAAGCGCGAGGCGTCCTGATGCCGCCCGAACTGCCACCACAGATCGCTTTGATAATCGACATGGCGATAGGCGATGAAACCGATCCAGATGGACAGGCCGACCGCGACGCCCAGCGTAGCGATCCATCCTGGCGTCAATATGGCCGATGTCAGGCTGGTGCGGCGATAGAAGGCCGCATGGCTCCATTGCAGCAACGCGGCGATGGACAGGAGGATGATCGCCTCCTCATAATCCAGGCCCTTGCTGAGCGAGAAGAGCGCGCCGGCGACCAGCAGCAACCGCGTCAACAAGAAGGCGCCATCAAGCCGTCGATAGAGTCCCGATGCCAGCAGGATCAGCATCGCGCCGGTCATGCTGGCGGCCAGATGGGACGCCTCGACAAAGGGCATGGGTATGATGCCCGCCACGATGCGGAACCGCCCCGGAACGGCAGGGAGCGATCCGGAAATAAGCAGGATGGTGCCGCCCACCGCCACCAGCGCGGCGAACATGGTGGGGGCGATCGCGCGGGCCAGCGTCTGCGCGCCACCCATCACCTGGCGTACTGGCCGTCGCCATGCATGGCTTTCATGCGCGGTGATGAGGATGACGGCCACGAACAGGGGGACCAGATAATAGAGGATGCGATAGGCGATCAGCGCCGCGATCAACACCGGCTGGTCGACATTGGGCAGGGTGGCGACGATCACGCCTTCGAATATGCCGATGCCGCCCGGCACATGGCTGATCAGCGCTACGATGATGGCGAGCGCATAACCCAGGAAGAAAGTGGGATAGAGGGCAGGGGAGAGATGGGGGACGAGGACGAACAGCGCGGCGCTGGCAAAGGCCAGGTCGATGCAGGCGATGCCGATCTGCGCCAGTCCCTGTGTTCTGCTGGGCAGCGTCAGGGTCCAGCCGAAGAGGTTGATCGAACGGGCGGCTGGGCCGAGCGCGGCGAGGAGCAGCATCGCACCGATTAGCAGGGCAATGCCGATGGCGCGCTGCACGACCGGATCGAGCGCGAACCCACCCAGCGCGATGGCGGCGGGATGCAGGGTCATCGCCAGTGCGGCAAGGGTGAAGACGCCGCCCCAAAATGCGAAGCTGGCCGACGCGATGATGCGTGCGACATCCCCCGGCCCCAGACCCGCCGCGCCATAGATGCGCAGCCGTGCCGACCCGCCGGTAACGATCGCCAGGCCCAGATTATGGCTGAGCGTATAGCTGCAGAATGACGCCAGCGCCGCCGTGCGCCAGCCGATCCCGCTGCCGATGATGCGGAGCGCCAGATGATCGTAAAGGGTAAGGGCAAGATAGCTGAGGACGGTCAGCAGCACGCAGGCGGCGATCGCGAGCGGTGGGATGGCGTGGAAGGCCGCCCGGACATCATGCCATTCTATTTCGGTGAAGAGATGGTCGAGCGCGGCGAAGGCGAGAGTAGCCACCAGCAGGAGCAGGCCGACGCCCAGCAGTTGCCGACGCGGGCCGATGGAGCGGGGAAGCGTGAGGCTGGTCATCGGGCAGCGTCGCGCGCGCCGACCGCGCGCCCGATCCCCTGCAACAGGGCGGCGCTCACGGCGTCTGCGTCATGGTGCAGTGGATGGCCGCCGGGCAGTTCCAGCCGGGTGACGTTGGACTGACGCAGCGCCGGGCACAGGCTGCTGTCCTCGTCCGCGCCATGGATGCAGAGCAGGGGCGTCCAGCTGAGCTTCTGGGCGGCGATGACGGCATCCTCTTCGGGTTCGTTGAAGGAGAAGATTTCGGACGGAGACGCGCGCCACTGGCGCGTCGCGCCGGGCACGATCAAGCCGATAAAGGCGATCCGGCGGCGTAATTCCGTCGGTACATAAGGCAGCGAGGGTGCGATCACGTCCGCCCCGAAGGACTGGCCGAGCAGCAGCAGCCGGGCATCTGGATCGAGCGCGATGGCGCGGCGCAGGCCATCGGCGATCATCGCGCCGGCTTCTTCGGGCGTGCGACGGGTGCGGAAGAAGTGCAGGCTGTTTTCGGCCACGACCGGGATGCCCTGCCGGGTCAGCCGTTCGGCGACGTCCGGCCCCAGTCCGGCATGGAAGCCCATATCGCCGGACAAATAGAGCGCGACCGCGCGCGGTTGATGCTGGCGTAGGGGCGCCTGTGCGGGGAGCGTGTCGAACAGCGCGCCATTGCCGATATAGCCGATATAGCAAAGCGCCAGGAGCAGTGCGCCGGTGAAGCCCGCCAGGCCGATCGTCGTCCGGCTCATGACGGGTTGCTCCAAGCCGGGCCTGTACCCCGCAGCGCGTCTGTCGATTGTACCCGACCGCTGCGCTCCAGCTTGCCCCAGCCGACCCAGGGGCCAAGGATGGCGGTTCCCACGGCGCGGATGACGACGCTGTACATGATCTGCCGGTAGATGAAGCGCTGCGCCACCAGCAGGAGGGCAGGATAGCGTTTCTCGCGCGGTTCCAGACGATAGGCGACCGCGCCGCAGGCGATGTCTATGGCGGTAAAGGCGATCCAGTAAAGTGCCATGCGCAGCACGTCGCTTTCCGTCTGCGCCCAACCATGCTGATGAACGCGCAGGGCGGTGTCGAGCGCGCTGACAACCAGCGCCAGGTCGATGATCGGCGACACCATCGCAAAGCCGATCTGGAACAGCCAGGCCTGAGGCAGCCCGACCCAGGCGAGGCCCGCCGGCTTGCCTTCCCGCCAGATGCCGCGATGCTTCCACAGACATTGCAGCGTGCCATAGGCCCAGCGGAAACGCTGTTTGGACAAGGCACGGAAGCTTTCGGGTGCTTCGGTCCAGGCGACTGCGTCGGTATCATAGGCGATGCGCCAGCCGGCGCGCTGCACGGCGATGGTCAGATCCTGATCCTCGGCCAGCGTATCGACCGGATAGCCGCCCACAGCATCCAGCGCCGATCGCCGCCACGCACCGACCGCGCCCGGCACCACGGTGATCGCACCGAAACGGGCCAAGGCGCGCCGTTCCAGATTTTGCGCCGTCACATATTCCACCGCCTGCCAGCGGGTGACGAGATTGATGCGGTTGCCGACCATCGCATTGCCGGCGACCGCCCCGACCTGCTGATCGGTAAACCAGCGGGCCAGGCGAGCGATCGTCAGCGGCTCGAACTGGGTATCGGCATCGAGAGCGACGATGATCGGTGCCCGCGCCAGTTCCAGCGCGCGATTGAGCGCCACCGCCTTGCCGCCATTGGCCAAGGTCAACAATTGTACGCGGCTGTCGCCGGCGAAGGCGTCGGTGACGATCCGGCTGGTGCCGTCAGTCGATCCGTCATCCACCACGATGACCTCCAGCCCGACTTGCTGGCTGGACAGGACGCGGCGCACGGATGTTTCGATGACCTTGGCTTCGTTGAAGGCAGGGATGATGACGGACACGAACAGGTCGGGCTGAGTCGTGGGTGGGGCGATGCGGTTGCGCGGCAGGCGGCTGCCGAGCGCCAGCCCGGCCAGCATCACCGCGCGGCCGATGCCGAACAGGATGACGGCGAAGAAAAGCCATTTGAGCGTCATGGCGATACCAGCGAGAACCAGGAAGATGGCGACGTCGACCCGCACGGCGACGAGGTCCGCGCCGCGCACCTGCGGCATCACCTGCGCCGGCGTCAGGCCGGCCAGCGTCGATACCGGCACGAAACGATAGCCGCGCGCCTTGAGTGCCTGAATGATGCGGGGCAATGCCGCCACGGTCTGAGCCCGGTCGCCGCCGCTGTCATGCAGCAGGATGATCTGCGCCGAACGATCCGCGCTGCCCGCCTCTACCTGCGCGATGGTCCGCGCGACGATGGCGTCGGCGCCCGGCCGGGTCCAGTCGCCCGGATCGACATGCAGGCCGACGTTGAGATAGCCCGCCCGTTGCGCTTGCAGCGCTGGCCCGATCTCGTCTGCCGTGGTCGGTTCCGCATCGCCAAAATAGGGCGCGCGGAACAGGCGCATGGCGTGGCCGGTATAGGCCTCCACCAGTCGCTGCGTGCTGTTGAGCTCCAGCGACACGCCCCGGTCCCAGACCTGCGCCAGATTGGGGTGGGTATAGCTGTGATTGCCGATCTCGCTGCCCTGCGCGATGATTTGCCGCAACAGGCCAGGGTGCATCATCGCATTTTCGCCGATGACGAAGAAGGTCGCCGGGACATGCGCCTTGCGAAGGATGTTCAGAACCGGCGGGGTCCAGACCGGATCGGGACCATCGTCGAATGTCAGCGCCACCTCATGCGGGCGATAGCCGGTGCGGCGGATGACATAAGGGGTCGGCAAGCTGGCGAAATGCTCGTCGGTGATGAGGCCGGCGGTGCGGCCCGAACCCATGGCGATCGTGCGGTGGCCGATCGTGGGCACGTCGTCGATCCGCAATATTTCGCCGTTGCCCTCCACATCGACCGAGTTGAAACTGGTCAGCCGCTCCATGGCTGCGGACGGTGCGGTGTCGCGCTGCTTGAGCGCGGACCAGAAGCCGGGATCTTCCGACCCCAACCGCCACAGCGCGACGCCACCGGTGCCGGCCAGTCGCGCGGCGCGAATCTGGTTCCAGGCGCTGGCCGCGTCCAGCATCCAGACATGATGGACCCGCCCGTCCTGTTGATAGTCGAAGCTGGCATTGCCCGATGCCGGATCGAAGCGGATCGGGGCGCCGCTGTCGTGCGCGGACAGCCATGCATCCTCGATCGACAGCGTTTCGGCGCTGGCCGCGCCATCGGTCCAGTCATAGGCATAATTGCCGATGGCGACGATCGTCTTGGCGGCCGGCACGACCTTGAGCGCGGCGCGCAGCCGCTGCACGAACCAGGGCTGGGCGGCGATAGGGCCGGCCTTGTCGCCGATATAATGCTGGTCATAGTCCATCAGGAACAGGCGGTCGGCCAGTTGACCGTACCGTGCGAGATCCCAGCTGGCGTCATCCACCGGCACGGTCAGCGTCAGCAGCAGATGCCGATCGCGCAGCGTCGGCGCAGCCTGATGCAGGAAGGCAAGATAGTCGCGCTGCGATCCGGGCGGCAGTGCTTCGAAATCGAAGACGACGCCGGTGGCGTGCAGTGTTTTCAGGGTAGGGATGAGCTGGTTCAGGAAGGTGGTGCGCGCGTGGCGATCATGCAGCAAGGCGGCGGTGCCTTTCCCATCCCATGCCCCATCGCCGACATTCTGCACGACCGGCAATATCTTGGGGCGGCGGTGGGCCGCGTGGATGATCGCTGTGAAATTGCTGTCGTTCGTCAACTGCAACCGGTGAGCGGACCCCGTGACGGACAGGAGGGCCGGGGCAACCCAGTCGATATGATCGACATGTTCGCGCAGGGCCGCGCGGCTGGCGTCATCCCACGGGACATAGAAGGCGGCCGTTACCGGATGTGCGGAAATGGCGGAGCCGCCATGAGGGAGCCATTGCGCAAAGTCGGCGCGCAGTTTGGCGCCGATATGGCCGAGCTTCTGGCCGATGCCTTCGGCGCGCGGACGCTCCATGCGCAACGGCACAGCCGGAGGGGTCGGGACATCCACGATGGTCACGGCAAAGGCGACCGCAGCGACCATGATCGCGAGCAAGGTCACGAACAAAGCGGGCAAGGTAAAGCGGCGGCGACGCCCGCTGGCATCGTAGAAGATCGGCCTGTGCATCGTCCATCCGTGCGGTTGGAGAGGCGGCGTAACAGGGGGAACGCCGCCTCTCACTTCACGGTCGAGGAAAATGACCGCGACCTTGGATAGGATAGTCCACGCGTCGGCAGGATGAGCGCATCATTACAGTTTGGTCATGAGGTGCCCTGTGTCGATCCTGGGCCGGTCCATTCTCGATCAGGCGATGGTCAATCCGACCTCGATATTGTTGCGGGTGGCGTTGGAATAGGGGCAAATCTGATGGGCCGCCTCGACCAGCCGTTCCGCATCGGCCCGGTCCAGACCCGGCAGATTGATTTCCAGATCAGCGGTGATGCCGAAACCGCCCGCTGCGCGCGGTCCGATACCCACGGTCGCCGTCACGCTGGTGTCGGAAGGCACCTTGAGCTTCAGCTGTTGGCCCGCAACCTTCAACGCACCGATGAAGCAAGCCGAATAGCCGGCTGCGAACAATTGTTCGGGGTTGGTGCCGTCCCCGCCGACACCGCCCAACTCCTTGGGCGTCGACAGCGCGGCGACGAAGCGGCCATCTTCCGATCGTGCTTCGCCGTCGCGACCGCCGGTCGAAGTGGCGCGGGTGCGATATTTGACATCAACGGACATAGTATTCTCCTTTAATATGACGATAATATATATCGCGATATATATTAAATAGGAGTCGAAGGAGGGCTTGTCCAGCGAATTGTTTATCGCGATATGGATTCTGTAGAACGCCCCGGATGGAGTGAAGACATGCCTGCCGCCGCCCCGCTCGATCATCAGCTCTGCTTTTCGCTCTATGCGACCAGCATGGCGATCAATCGTGCCTACAAACCCATGCTGGACCAACTGGGGATCACCTATCCCCAATATCTGGTTCTACATGCCCTGTGGGAAGAGGACGGTCGGCCCGTCGGCATCATCGCGGAACGGCTGGCGCTCGAATCGAGCACGGTCACGCCATTGGTGAAGCGGCTGGAAGCGGCCGGCTTCGTCATGCGCGCACGCAATCCGGCAGACGAGCGGCAGGTGCAGGTGCGGCTGACGACCAAAGGTCAGGATATGCGCGAGCAATGCGGCTGCCTGGCCGAAGCGCTGCTGACCCGATCGGGCATGTCGATCGAGCAGCTGGCAGCGCTCAACCGCGACGTGACGACGTTGTGGACGGCGCTCCAGTCTAGCTGAGCGTGACACTTTTCAACTTTATTGAATGGAAGGCATGAATTTATCGGTCTGATCGCAAAAGCCTCGCCTCGCTATGAAGGCTGCATAGCCGCAACGGAGTTTTTGCCATGCTCACCATCGCCACACCGCGCCTCAGCCCTGCAGAATGGCAGGATGTCCGATCGACGCTGACCGCCGTGGCCGATTGCGGCTGTGGCGAACCTGAAGCCGCCGGATCGCTGCGGTCGCGGATCAGCCATGCGGTCGACGCCCTTATCGGCGCGAAGAGGGCAGCGCCCGCGCCGCTCCTCGCGCATCTCCATCCGGTGCGTGACTTTCTCTGCGAAACCGGCCGCACCCGCCAATTGGCCGAACGCCATGTGCCGTCTCTTGCCGCGCAAGGCTTTTCCCGCGCCCAGATCGAAGCGCTGGCGCTGCTCGGCGCCTGACCTCCATTCCGCCGAAAGGAACCATTTCATGTCCATCCGCTCTTCCGAGATCGACGCTGTCGACACGATCATCCTGCCACCGGTGCGCGACCTGGGAGACGGCTTTTCCGTCCGCCGGGCGCTGCCTTCGGCGCATCGTCGCATGGTCGGCCCCTTCATCTTCTTCGATCAGATGGGGGAGGCGGTGTTCAACAGCGGCGAAGGGCTGGACGTGCGTCCGCACCCGCATATCGGCCTCGCCACCGTCACCTATTTGCTGGAGGGCGAGATATTGCATCGCGACTCCGTGGGTTCGGTCCAGTCGATCCGGCCGGGCGAAGTCAACTGGATGACGGCAGGCAGCGGCATCGTCCATAGCGAGCGCACGTCCGAGGAGAATCGCGCCAGCGGCGGCCAGCTGTTTGGCCTCCAGACCTGGGTGGCGCTGCCGACCCAATATGAAGAGGTCGATCCGGGCTTTTCCCACCATAAGGCGGACGCGATTCCGACGATCGAGGATGCGGGCACGCGCCTGACCCTGATCGCGGGCAGTTCCGATGGGCTGGTTTCGCCGGTCAGGACCTTCTCTGACATGGTCTATGCCGATATCGTCCTGCAAGATGGCGCGCGCTATCAGTTGAAGGCCGAGCACGTCGAACGTGCCATCTATGTCGTGGCGGGCGAGGTCGAGGTGCTCGGCCAGACCGGCGGTTTCGCAACCGGCGAACTGGTGGTGTTCAAGCCCGGTGCGGAGATTGTGCTGCGGGCGAAAGGTGGCGCGCGGCTGATGTTGCTGGGTGGTGAGCCGCTGCCGGAAAAGCGTAACATCTACTGGAATTTCGTCTCCTCTTCCGCCGATCGGATCGAGCAAGCCAAGGCAGACTGGCAGGCCCAACGCTTCGCCAAGGTGCCGGACGAGAGCGAGTTCATCCCGCTCCCGGCCTGACCTGTTCAGGGGCGCGGGTTCAGTCTCCCTCGTCCCCGATCCGTTCGGCGCGGCGCCCGGATGCCGCAAGCCTGGCCAGTTGCATGAATTCCTGCCGCCAATAGTTAGACTGCGGGCCGGCCAGACGGGCGATGTCGGGATAGTCGAACGTGCCTAGCCGCGTATCGCCCCGCAGTTTCTGACCGAAGGCGGCGACCGCGACGGCAAAGGCCATATCACCCTGCGGCCGGCTGGCCGTGGCGATCAGGGCGGCGGGGACGGGGTGTTCGATCAGGCGGCTCGTCTCGTTTTCGGGTAATTTGTAGCGCAGGCGGACCGTGGCCAACTCGCGGGCGTCGCCCGTTCCGGTCGGTGCTCGGTTGGCCGCATATTTGCGCAGCCCGCTCCAGCCCGCTTCCCCCACCGGCACGATCTCATAGAGCGCCGTCACCTGATGGCCGGCGCCGATCTCTCCGGCGTCCACGCGATCGTCGGCGAAATCCTCCTCCGCCAGCGCACGATTTTCATAGCCGATCAGCCGATACTGGCTGACCGCTGCCGGATTGAACTCCACTTGTATCTTTACATCCCTGGCGATGGTGAAGAGCGTGGAGGACAGCTCTTCACCAAGCACTTTGCGCGCTTCCATGGCGCTGTCGATATAGGCATGGTTGCCATTGCCAAGATCCGCCACAGCCTCCATCATCGCGTCATTATAATTGCCCTGGCCAAAGCCCAGCGTGGTCAGGGTAATGCCATCTTCCCGGTTCCGCTTCACCATATCCTCCAGCCCCTGCTGGTCGGACAGGCCGACATTGAAGTCGCCGTCCGTCGCCATGATGATACGGTTGATGCCGCCCGCTATGCGGTGCGCGCGCGCCAGATCATAGGCCATGGCCAGCGCAGGACCGCCTGCCGTTGCCCCCTGCGCATCCAGCCCATCCAGCGCCGCCTTGATCTCGGCCGGATCATGACTGCCCTCCACCAACGTCTCGACCCACCCGGCATAGGTGATGATCGACACGCTATCGTCGGGTCGCAGCCCATCGGCCAGGGTGGAGAGCGCCTGCTTCACCAGCGGCAGCTTGTCGGCATCCTGCATCGATCCCGACACATCGACCATGAAGACCAGATTGGCCGACGGCCGCTCGGATCGGGTGACATCATAGCCGCGCAGGCCGATGCGCAGCAGCCGCGTGCCCGGATTCCAGGGCGTGGTCGCCATGTCGGTCGTCACACTGAACGGCGCGTCGCGATCGGCGGGCAGGGGATAGTCGTAGCGAAAATAATTGACCATTTCCTCGGTCCGCACCGCATCGGCCGGGACGGCCTGGCCGCCCAGCAGCATGCGGCGGACATTGGCATAGGCGCCGGTGTCGACATCCACCGCGAAAGTCGAAACGGGGGCGTTGGCGACCTGAAGGACCGGGCTGACCGAATGGCCGTCATAGCGTTCTGCGCTGACGGCGCTGGCAGGACCATTATTGGCTTCTTCATAGACGTAGCCGCTGGGCGGCTGGCTGCATCCGGCAAGGATCAGGCCGGGAAGAAGGGTGAGAGCGATGACCGAGCGTCTGTGCATGCTGGTTTCTCCACTATTGCAGTAGAGAGAGAATAAGATCGACAAAGCGGCGCTAGCAAGCGACGAGTAGAGTGCCTGAATGCCCCTGTTGCTCACCATCAGCCGCGCCCGATCGGCTTTTTCGCAGAATTGCGTGGTTTGCGATTCTCCCTGCACATCGCCTGCATCACGGCTGCGCCAACTATTCATCAACTGCCCCGATGATCTGCTTGAGAGCGGCCCATCTTGCCCCGACATTCAGGGAGACAAGATCATGCCTGCTTCAGCCCTGCGCTTCACCGCGCGCTTTCGCTGGAAATTGTTGCCGGCTTTGCTGGTCGTCGGACTGGGCGACTGGCTTTTCTATCAGCGTCAATTTTATGGGGGCTATGTCGGCCTGTTCACGCTGGCGGTGTTGGGCGCGTTGCTGATCGGTCGGCCCATGATCGGCCGCGATCGGCGCGCTTGGGTCGCGCTGGCGGCTGCCGGCCTGTTCAGCGGCGCGCTGCTTTACGATGCGAGCTTGCTGGCGTGGATGCTGTTCTGGATTGCGGCGGCCATGGCCGCATTGTTGCCGGCGACGGCGCGGTTCGACGATGGCTGGCGTTGGTTCCAACGCCTGCTGCTGCACGGGCTGCGCGCGCCGTTCGTGCCGCTGATCGATGTACGCCGCCTGCTCAAGGTTCGCGCGGCGGGACGATCGGGGCGCTGGAGCATGCAGGCAGCCATGGCCACATTAGCCCTGCCGCTGATCGGCAGTGCCATAATCCTCAGCCTGTTCGCAGCGGCCAATCCCCTGATCGAGCGTTTCCTGTCGTCTTTACTGCTGCTAGATCTGTCCATCTCGCTGTTCGCGCGGGTGGCTTTCTGGACCTTGATCTTCATCGCCATCTGGAGCCTGCTGCGGCCCAGAGCGGCCCGCCGCCTTTTGCCGATCTTTGGCGGGCGAGCCGATGCGAGCCTGCCCGGCGTGTCGGTCGCCTCGGTTACTCTGTCCCTCATCGTCTTCAACCTGATCTTTGCGGCACAGAATCTGATGGACGCCGCCTGGCTTTGGGGGTGGGCACCGATGCCTGCCGACATGTCCATGGCCGATTATGCCCATCGCGGTGCCTATCCGTTGATCGCGACCGCGATGCTGGCGGCGCTGTTCGTTCTGGTAACGCTGCGGCCCGGTGCGGATACCGCACGTATCCCTGCAATCCGCAAGCTGGTGTCGCTGTGGATTGGGCAGAATATCATCCTCGTCGCTTCCTCCATGTTGCGCGTGGCCGACTATATCGACGCCTATTCGCTGACCCGGTTGCGTATCGCGGCGCTGATCTGGATGGCGCTGGTCGGCTTCGGCATGGCTACCATCTGCTGGCGGCTGCTGCGCGATCACAGCGCGTCCTGGCTCGTCAATGTCAATCTGGCTGCGGTGGCGCTGGTCCTTACCGTGGTTAGCTTCGTGGATCTGGGTGCGATCGCCGCGCAATGGAATGTGCGTCACGCCCGGGAGGTCGGTGGACGGGGTGTCACGCTCGATCTTTGTTATCTCGATCATCTGGGCGATTCGGCGCTCCTTGCTTTGTTGCAACTGGAGCAGCAATCGACCATCGCCCCGGCTTTTCGTGAACGGGTGGAGGCTGTTCGGGCACGTCGCGCCTATGAGCTGGCGGCGGATCAGCGGCGGGGCTGGTCGCTGCTCGGGCAAAAGCGACTGACACAAGCTCGCCTGATCGCGGCGCAAACTGGGCCGCTGCGCCTGATGCTGAGGCCGCGTGCGTGCGACGGAGCGCTGATCCCGCCTCCGCCCGTCGCGGCATCGCCTGTTCAATCCGAACATGTCGATCCCAAGACGGTTCGTGCGTTGACAGGGGAGACCGTGAAATGATCATGTACCCCATGCCCAGCACCATCCTGATCGTGGACGACGATCCCCATATCCGCCAGTTGCTCGTCTTCGCCTTCGGCAAGGCGGGATTGGAAACGATCGAAGCCGCCGATGGCGAGGAAGCCCTGACGCAGGTAGAGAGGCAGCGCCCCGATCTCGTCATCCTCGACATCAATATGCCGCGCATGGACGGGCTTGAGGTCTGCCGTCGGCTGCGGGCGCAGGACGATGTCCCGATCTTCTTCCTTTCCTCGCGCGACGATGAAATCGACCGGGTGCTGGGCATAGAACTTGGCGGCGACGATTATGTGGTGAAACCCTTTTCGCCCCGGGAAGTGGTGGCCCGATCCATGGCCATCCTGCGCCGCACCGCTGCCAAGCCTCCGGCGGTCGAGAATGTCGGCATCATGCGCCACGGGTTGCTCAGCCTCGATACGGAGAGCTGGTCGGCGCATTGGCAGCGTGTGGAGGTCAGCCTGACGGTGACGGAATTCACCATATTGCGCACCCTGTTGGCGATGCCCGCGCGCATATTCTCCCGCGACCAGATCATCGACCGGTTTCGGGGGCCGGGCTTTGCGCTGACCGACCGAACCGTCGACAGTCATGTTCGCAACCTGCGGCGCAAATTTGCCGATGTGGGCGGCGTCGACCTGATCGAGACGCGGGCCGGGATCGGTTATCGGCTTGGCGGATGCTGCGGGACGGCGTCGCCCGCATGACATCGGCGATCAAGGCATGGATTGCCCGCTACTGGCCGGTGCTCCGGCTGCGTACGATCCTGCTCGGCACATTGTTGTTCGTGGCGGCTTTGCCGGGATTTGGGGCGATTTTTTTGCGGGTGTATGAAAATGCACTTGTCCGTCGGACCGAAGCTGAACTCGTGGCGCAAGGCGCGGCGCTGGCAGCCAGTGCGGCCGTGGTGGCGAGCGACCCGGTCGCGCCGGAACCCGGACCGAGCGAGGCCGTCCGCTATCATGATCGGATGACGGAGGTGGACTTGCGGGCTTCGCCGGTCCTGCCAGCGCGTCCGCCAGCGTCGCAGACGCGTGATCGGCCGGACGGACTGGCGGTCGGAATCGCGCGCCGGATGATGCCCGCATTTCAGGAAACGAAACTCACGACCCTGTCCTCCATCCTGATACTCGATCGGCAGGGGCTTGTGCTGAACGGCAGGGAAGGGGGACGAAGCCTGGCGGATCTGCCGGAGATCAAGGCGGCACTGGCCGGCAAGGCGGTGACGGTGTTGCGGCGGAATGAAGGCTATATTGCCCCTTATCCGCTGACATGGCTGAGCCGCGCCGGCAACATCAGGCTGCATCATGCGCGGCCGATCCGCGTCGATGGCAAGGTCGTGGCGGCGCTGCTGCTGTCCCGCTCGCCGCGCGCCTTGTTCCTGGGCCTCTACGAAGACAGGGGTAAGATCATGCTGGGGGTGGTGTCGATCTTCCTGCTGCTGCTGGTCCTTTCAGCCATATTGTCGCGCGCGATCGTGCGGCCGATCGAGGGGTTGAGTCGCGCCACGCGCAGCCTTGCCTCCGGGCGCCGGATCGCACCGCGCCATCCTTCGCTGCAAGTGGTGGAAATCCGGACCCTGTTCGAGGATTTCGAGCAGATGGCCGACAGCATCGAAAAGCGCTCGCGCTATTTGCGGGACTTCGCCTCGTCGGTCAGCCACGAGTTCAAGACGCCGCTCGCCGCGATCTCCGGGGCGATCGAGTTGCTGCAGGACCATGGCATGGACATGACCTCTGCCGACCGGACACGCTTTCTCGCCAATATGGCGGCGGATGCGGAACGGCTGTCCCGGCTTGTGCGACGCCTCATGGAGTTGGCGCGCGCCGATGTCTTGATGGGGGAGCAGGATGCAAGCGTGGAGGCCGGCCCACTTCTGGCGGCCGTCGCGGACGCGCTTGGCGGGCGTGAATTCACCATTGCCCTGGCTTTGCCAGAACAGGCGCCAATATTGGCCATCGATCCAGACGCGCTGGAGGCCGTGCTGATGACCCTGGCCGATAACGCACGGCAGGCTGGTGCGACCCGGATGAGGATCGGCCTGACGATACAGGATGGCTTTGCTTGCCTCGATCTCGTCGATGACGGACCAGGTATTCCGGAAGGAGACAGGGGAAAGATCTTCGACCCCTTTTTTACCAGCAAGCGGGAACAGGGCGGAACGGGACTCGGTCTGGCGATAGCCCGCTCCTTGCTGGAAGCCTATCGCGCCGACTTGTCTCTTCTCCTTTCGTCGCAGGGCGCGCATTTTCGTCTCCTATGCCCTCTGGCGTCGAAATGATCGTTCTCATGACATTTTTTTGAAAAAAGGCGTTGACCGACTCATCGGACCCATCTAGAGGGCTTTTCACCGGACGGGACGACGCCACTGCGGCGCTGGACTGGACGGTCGCCAACATAGACGGACACTGTTCCCCCAGACGCAAGGAAGGGGTTGGATGGTTGTCCGCCAAAACTTGTCGGTGGTTCTTTGACATTGTCGGTTAGATGAAGGGACATGTGGGCGGCGGCTCCGGTCTGTGGCGGCTTTCAGGCGTCATGTGATCGGTTAAATTAGGCCGTTCCTTATAGGAACCCGTTGAGCTTTGCTTGATGGGTTGTTCATATGTCTCAGTATATTCCACTAGAATATATTGTGCAGGAATGGCTCCTGAAAATGAGCGGTATGTGTTGGCCCTATTCCGGCTGGCACGTATCGGACATCAAACTTGAGAGTTTGATCCTGGCTCAGAACGAACGCTGGCGGC
>NZ_VYQA01000017.1:0-107571 GCF_008710165.1 Sphingobium limneticum
AAAAGCCGCAACCGGATCGAGATCATGTTTGGCCGCCTCAAGGACTGGAGGCGCGTTGCAACACGCTACGACAGGTGCCCCAACGTTTTCCTCTCCGCTGTCGCGCTCGCTGCTACCGTCCTGTTCTGGCTATGAGTCCTGACCCTAGCTATTACAGTGATACCAGTCACAACGCTGCAATTCAGGATGATGAAGTCAGTCGGATCTTTTGCATCCCGACCTGGCGGGAACGATTGGACGGCAAGACCTATACCAATATTCAGGGCCACAGGATTGAATACAAGGAGGACGATATCGTCCTACCGGTAGTGTTTAACGACTACTATCTCTACAGCCTATGTGACCACATCTATTACAGGATGCCCACGGACTTCGGAGCGGATGCCGCGCTAGTGATTCACGATCCTGTACGGTTTACTCAACGAGTTATCTCAACATTCCTCGCTGCCCACCCTGATTGGGAGGCGTTAGAAGGGCCGGTCACATATTATGATCCATACTTAGACTACACCAGTTTCCGCGTGCCCGAAATGGCAAAGCCATTTGGCTATTCATACCAGCGGGAAGTGCGGATCGCATTCAAACCTCGACGGCGACCCGCGACAAAGATGGAGCCTGTTTTCCTGAACATCGGGCCGATGGACGACTACGCAGAACTTCTATGGGCATGATGCCGGACCTCAAGGGGATGCCACGTTAAAACGACCGGCTCAGTTTGATACATCCATCTGAATGTCCGTTACTGGGCGCAAACCGAATCTCCGCCTACGGATTGATTTAGGCGCAAACCAGTCCCCCCCTCACCCGTTCCCAAACACCTTCGTCCCCACGACCCCCACCACGATCATCGCCATGAAGCCCACCTGGACCATGTTCACCCGGTCGCCGAAGAAGATCATGCCGCCGATGATGACGCCCACGGCCCCAAGGCCGGTCCAGACCGCATAGGCGGTGCCGGCGGGGATGCCTTTCATCGCCAGCGCGAGCAGGCCCATGTTGAGGAAGCTCAAAGCAATCGGCACGGCGGAGGCTTGCCAGCTGCCGATGGTGGCGGCCCATTTCAGGCTAAGCGCCCAGCAGATTTCGGTGAATACGGCAATGCCGAGGATGAGCCACGCCATGGGGCGCTTCCCTTTCATACAGGGCGGGCTCGGAAAGGCGGCGCGGTGGCCGGAAACCCGAAAGAGGCGGCGCGCCGAAGGACCGTTTTTTAGGAAGGAGGGTGGTGGACACACTTGGGCTCGAACCAAGGACCCGCTGATTAAGAGTCAGCTGCTCTACCAACTGAGCTATGTGTCCACACTGGCCTACCTCCGCCCCTTCGAAAAGGGGGTGACTGCATCGGCCCGATGCAGTGGTGGACAGGGCTGGATTCGAACCAGCGTACGGGAAACCCGGGCAGATTTACAGTCTGCTGCCTTTAACCACTCGGCCACCTGTCCAGTGCCCTACGCTGCGGAAAATTGCGTTCCCGCTGCGTTGGAGGCGGCCTAATGGCGAATGGAGACTTGCCTGTCAATGGCCTGATGTGAAAAGAGCGAAATCATGAAAAAGCCCAATCGCTCCACCAAGCCCAAGAGCGCCTTTCCGCGCTTCTATGGTCGTCACGCCGTTATCGCGGCCCTCGCCAACCCTGACCGCATCGTGCGCAAGATATGGGGGACGCGCGAGGCGCTCGGCGCCCTCGACCTGCCGCCGGTGCTGCCGATCGTCTATTCCGACGTATCCGACATGGGCCGCATGGTCCCGTCCGACGCGCCGCATCAGGGCATCGTCGCCGAAGTCGAGCCGCTGGACGATGTGTGGCTGGGCGATGTTCTGGAACAGGGGCGGGACGACAAGCGGCCGATCCTGGTGCTGGATCAGGTGACGGACCCGCATAATGTGGGCGCGATCCTGCGCTCCGCCGCGGCGTTCGACGCGCTGTGCATCGTGACGCAGGACCGGCATGCGCCGCCCGAATCGGGGGTGCTGGCGCGTGCGGCGTCGGGCGCGCTGGAAAATGTGCCCTGGGTGCGGGTGGTGAACCTGGCCCGCGCGCTGGAGGAGATTGCCGAGGCCGGCTACTGGCGCATCGGGCTGGATGGCGAGGCCGAGACGACGATCGGCGAGGCGATCGGCGAATCGCGCGTCGCCCTGGTGCTGGGGGCCGAGGGCGAAGGGCTGCGCCACAATACGATCGCCCATTGCGACATCATCGCCAAGCTGCCGATCAGCCCGCGCATGGAGAGCCTGAACGTCTCCAACGCGGCGGCGATCGCGCTGTACGCCGCCACGGTGGGCTGACGGGGCTTGAACGGGGGGAGAGTGGCTATGGACCGTCTGTATCGCACTTTGGGCGCGCTGGCGGGGCTGCTGGCGCTCTCCGCCTGTCTGGTGACGCCGGGCCGGTTCGAATCGAGCCTGGATATCCGCGCCGACCGCAGTTTCAGCTTCGCCTATAAGGGCGAGATATTGGCGTCGGACATGGGCAAGGAGGCGCTGACGGGCGCTGCCGCCTCATCCGGTGACGACGCGCCCGAGGGCGAGGCGGAGAACAGCCCGACGCTGATGCAGATTGCGGCGCAGGAAGAGGATTTCAGCGACGCGGTCGATGACGCCAAGGGCGACGACGCGCAGATGCAGGCGATCGCGTCGGCGCTGGCCAAGGAGAAGGGATTTCGGTCGGCCCGCTACATGGGCAACCACAAGTTCGAGATCGACTATGCGATCACGGGCAGGCTGGACCACGCCTTCCTGTTTCCGTTCAACATCGACGCGCAGATCGTCCTGCCCTTCGTCGCGGTGGAAATGCGCGGGGATGACCGGGTGCGCGTGAAGGCGCCGGGCTTTGCCAACGGATTCGACAAGAGCCAGGGGCCGGCCGGTATGGGCGGCGCGGGGGATGAGGCGGCCAAGGCGCTGAACGGCAGCTTCACGCTGACGACGGATGCGGAGATCGTCAGCCAGAATCAGGAAGACGGCGCGCAAAGCACGCCGCAGGGCAAGCGAATCGTCTGGACGATCACGCCGCTGACCAGCGATGCGCCGGCCGCGACGTTGCGGGTGAGGCAGTAACCCGACCTCACCCGAACGGGATCAGTCTTCCGGTGCGATGGTGACGCGCAAGCCGTCCAGTGCGTCGTTCAGCACCACCTGACAGGACAGGCGGCTGCTGTCGTTGCGATGGTCGCTGCTGTCGAGCAGGTCGTTCTCGTCCTCGCTCATCGCCGGAATCGCGTCGGCAAAGGCCGGGTCGACATAGATATGACAGGTCGCGCAGGAGCAGCATCCGCCGCACAGCGCCAGCAATTCGTCAAAGCCATTGTCGCGGATGACTTCCATCACCGACAGGCCATTGTCGCCATCGACAGCTTGTTCTTCACCCGAACGGTTGACCACGATCAGTTTCGGCATCTACCCTATCCCCTAGAATTTTCTCCGCTCTGACCGACAGGGACCGGGAAATCAAGGGTCGAGCTATCGCAACATGGTGAACAATGTAGATCAGTTGCGCGACAGCCTGGATGCGATCGCCGCGCTGGAGCCGGGCTTCGTCGCCGCCATCGCACGGGTCGGCTATCCCGCGCCACGCGTGCGGGAGCCGGGCTATGAGACGCTGTTGCGCACGATCGTGGGCCAGCAGGTCAGCGTCGCGTCCGCCGCCGCCGTGTGGCGCAAGCTGGAGACGGAACTGGGCGAAGGCTGTACGCCGCAAGCGTTGCTGGCGCGGGATTTCGATGCTTTGCGCGCTTGCGGGCTGTCGCGGCAGAAACAGGGCTATGCCCGCAGCCTGGCCGAACTGGTCGTGTCGGGCGCACTCGACCTCCACGCCTTGCCTGCCGATGACGAGGAGGCGATCGCGCAGCTTGTCCAGATCAAGGGCATCGGCCGCTGGTCGGCGGAAATCTATTTGCTGTTCGCCGAAGGGCGGCCCGATATCTGGCCGGCCGGCGATCTGGCCGTGCAGATCGAGATCGGTCGGATATTGGGCATGGCCACACGGCCGAGCGAAAAACTGACCCGTGACGTCGCCGAAGCCTGGCGCCCGCATCGTGGCGCCGCCGCGATCATGGCCTGGCACCATTATAACACCGAGGTACTCTGAAACATGCCCCTGCCCCACGCCCGCTATATCGTTCTGAGCCATGAAGGCGTCTGGAAGATCAATCTGGACAATAAATATTACGGCCCCTTCCCTACCCAGGCACTGGCGGTGGAAAGCGCCACCGGTACGGCGCAAAAGGCGAGCGAGGCGGGCTATCCCGCGTCCGTGCTGCTGATGCAGGGAACACAGTTCGAGACGCTGTGGACCAGCGTCGTCGAGGATGAGCCCAGCGCGCCCTAGAGTCATTTTAGCGCTCGACAGGGAACCGAACGGCCTTGTCGGTATTTACTTGATCCAGATTTAACGGGTCGTGGAATGCGCAAGAAGGTATTGATCGTCGAAGACGAGATTTTCGTCGCACTGGAAATCGAGCAGATCGTCGAGGATGCCGGATTCGCGGTCGGGGCAATCGCCGCCGATCGCGAGAGCGCGCTGGCAAGCGCGGACGATTGCGACATCGCGCTGGTCGACCTGAACCTGCGCGACGGCCCCACCGGGCCGCAGATCGGCATGGAACTGGCCGCACGGCACGGCATCCGCGTCATCTACGTCACCGCCAATCCGGCGCAGATCGGCGAAGCCTCGGTCGCGGCGCTGGGCGTCATCACCAAGCCGTTCCGTGCGCAGAGCATCACCGCCACCTTGCAACTTGCGGCGTCCGAGCAGCCCGACCTGACCGACGCAGAGATTGCCGGCTTTACGCTTTTCCGGCCGCGCGGCTCATGGACCGGGATGGAATCCAGAGGCTGAGCCGCAATCCGTCGGCCGCCCAGTTCCGCTCCATCCGCCCGCCCAATTGCCGTTCGATGCTGAGCGTCATCAGCCGGGTGCCAAAGCCCGCCGCGCCGCCGGGCACGACCGGCGGGCCGCCCTCTTCCTGCCAATCGATGCGGACGTCATCGCCGTCCATCGCCACATGCAGGCGCACCACGCCCTGCGCGACGGAGAGCGCGCCATATTTGGCGGCATTGGTCGCCAGTTCATGGAACAGCAGCGCCAGCGGCGTCGCCGACCGGTCGTCGATCGGGACATTGTCACCCGACAGGATGATGCGCGCCACGCTTTCGCTGCGATAGGGCGCGAAAATCTGATCCAGCACGCCCTGGAGCAGCCCTTCCCCATCGCCGATCTGCGGCGCAGATTCGACGCTGTGCGGGCGGACGAAATCATGGGCGCGGCCGAGCGCCAGGATGCGGTCGCGCAGGTCGTCCGCGACGTCGGCGATCGCCGGATGCTGGCGCGCCGACAGACCGATGAGGCCGGCAATCACGGAGAAGATATTCTTGATCCGATGCGACAGTTCGTGCGCGATCATCTCCCGCTCGTCGATCATCATCTTCTGTTCGTGAATGTCGGTGCAGGTGCCGATCCAGCGGATGATGACGCCATCGGCATCGCGGATCGGCAGGGCGCGGCCCAGCGTCCAGCGATAATCGCCGCCATGATGGCGCAGCCGATATTCGATTTCATAAGGCTCGCCGGTCGCCAGGCTGTTGCGCCAGCGTCCCCAGGCCCGGTCCTGATCGTCGGGATGGAACATGCCGCTCCAGCCGGCGCCGTCGGTCGTTCCGGGCGGGACGCCGGTATAGTCGTACCAGCGGGCATTATAATAATCATGATAGCCGTCCGGCAGCGTCGACCAGACCATTTGCGGCATGGTGTCGGCGAGCGAGCGGAACATCCGATCGCTTTCGGCGACGGCGGCCGCGTCCATCCGCTGGCGCACGATCATGTCGCGGTCGCGGCGGCGCCCCTCCAGTTCCACCATCACCTGCCGGGCGAGCAGCGTCAGCCCCTGCCGCTGCAATGGGGTCAGCCCGTCCCGCGGCACCGTGTCGATGACGCACAGCGCACCCAGCGGCTCACCATCGGCGCCGACGAGCGGCGCACCTGCATAGAAGCGGATATGCGGCGGACCGGTGACGAGGGCGTTGTCGGCGAAACGGGGATCGCCGGTCGCATCGGCCACGGTGAAGATATCGTCGCCCAGCATCGCCAGCGCGCAAAAGGATACGTCGCGCGGCGTTTCTTCCGCATCCAGTCCGACGCGCGCCAGGAAGCGCTGGCGCACATCCTCTACGATGCTGACCAGCGCGATCGGCGCGTCGCACAGCGCCGACGCAAAGCCGGTTATCTCGTCCAGAGTGCGGAAGCCGCCGGCATCCAGATCGTAAAGCGCCAGCAGTGCCGCGCGATCCGTCGCCAAGCCGCGCCCATCAGCCATTATGGGCTTCAGCCATCACTGACGCGTTCGATATCGGCGCCGACGGCGGAGAGTTTCTCCTCCAGCCGTTCATAGCCGCGATCGAGATGATAGACGCGCTGGACCTGCGTTTCCCCTTCGGCGGCGAGGCCAGCGAGGATGAGGCTCATGGAGGCACGCAGATCGGTCGCCATCACCGGCGCGCCGACCAGCTTGTCCACGCCGCGCACCACGGCGGTCCGGCCGTTGACGGCGATGTCCGCGCCCATGCGCGCCAGTTCGGGCACATGCATGTAGCGATTTTCGAAGATGGTTTCGGTCAGCACCGATGCGCCGTCCGCCTTGGTCAGCATCGCCATGAACTGCGCCTGCATGTCGGTCGGGAAGGCCGGGAACGGCGCGGTCGACAGGGTCAGGGGCTTGAGCTTGCCGTCCGACGAAATGCGGATGCCGTCCTTGTGCGGATCGACCTGAACCCCTGCGTCGCGCAGGGCGGCGAGGATAGCGTGCATGTCGTCGGCATTGGCGCCGATCAGATCGACCGACCCGCCAGTGATGGCGGCGGCGCAGGCATAGCTGCCCGCTTCGATCCGGTCTGGCATGACGCTGTAGGTTGCGCCGTGCAGACGCTCACGCCCATGGATGATCAGCTTGTCGGTGCCGATGCCTTCAATGTCCGCGCCCATGGCGACGAGCAGATTGCACAGGTCGACGATTTCCGGTTCGCGCGCCGCATTTTCCAGGATGCAGGTGCCCTTGGCGAGCGAGGCAGCCATGACCGCATTTTCGGTGGCGCCGACCGACACGACCGGGAAGGTGTAGATGCCGCCGGGCAGGCCGCCGTCCGGCACGCTGGCACGGACATAGCCGGCCGTCGTTTCGAGCGTGGCGCCGAAGGCCTCAAGCGCCTTCAAATGCAAGTCGATCGGGCGGTTGCCGATGGCGCAGCCGCCCGGCAGCGACACGCGCGCTTCGCCGACGCGGGCTAGCAGCGGACCCAGCACCAGGATGGATGCGCGCATTTTCCGCACGATGTCATAGGGCGCCTCGGTCGAGGTGACGCGACCGGCGCGCATCGTCAGGACGCGGCCGAAATCCTCCGGCCGAGCGCCTTCGATCATGGTCGATACGCCCAACTGGTTCAGCAGATGGCCGAAGCTGTCTACGTCGGCCAGACGCGGCAGATTGCGCAGCGTCACAGGCTCGTCCGTCAGCAACGCGCAGGGCAGCAGCGTCAGGGCGGCGTTCTTCGCGCCGGAGATGGGAAGGCGGCCATTGAGCGTGTTGCCGCCGCGAATGTGAATGCGGTCCATTGGGCAGGGTTAATAACGTCTAATGCGGCCCGCGCAAGGCGGCTGCGGCGTCATTTGACGGCATCGGGCGGGCGGTTGACGGCAATGTGAAACATTATTGCAAAGCAAAGCCGGACCTTGATCGAGTTTAGTGCGCGTTCTGAAAATGCAGCCAAAAGGCGAAAGGGGCGTTTTGCCATCGTAACGACAACAGGAAAAAGGTGTTTTTGGTGGCAACGAGTTGTTTCGCAGCGAGACTGGCAAAACAGGTGCCGCTGTCCGACGCGGAAAAAAAGGCATTGGCCCGGCTCGAGGAAAATCCCCGCAAGGTGAAGCGCGGCGCGATGATCCAGCGCGTGAACGAGACGGTGACGGAATTGTTCGTCCTGCGCGAAGGCCGCGTGATGAGTTTCGTGATCCTGCCCGACGGCAGCCGCCAGATCCTGCGCGTCTATTTCCCCGGTGATTTCATCGGATCGGCCAGCACCATCTATAGCAAGGCGCCCGAATCGCTGGTCGCCTTGTCCGATGCGATCGTCTGTCCGTTCGACAAGCATGCGGTGCGCCGACTGCTGGAAGATTATCCGCGCGTCGCGGCGTTGCTGTTCCTGCTGTCCAATGCGGAGCGGGTGGCGATGACCGACCGGCTGGCGTCGCTGGGCCGTACGTCGGCCAAGGCGCGCGTCGCGTCCTTCCTGCTCGACATGTTCGACCGGCTGCGCGTGACCGACGACAGCATCACTGACAGTTTCGACCTGAAGCTGACGCAGGAGGAAATCGGCGATTCGATCGGCCTGACGTCGGTGCATGTAAACCGCATGATCCGCCAGATGGAACAGGAAGGGCTGATCAGCCGCACAAACGGGCGCATCATCCTCAACGACATGGCCCGGTTGGAAGAGATCGGCCATTATACCAACCGGCACAAGGACATGGATCTGGACTGGCTGCCGGTCAGCTGAGCCGCCCGGCGCGGTGCATCAGGCCAGCAGTTCGACATCCCAATAGAGCCAGTCGTGCCAGCTTTCGTGCAGATAGCCGGGCGGGAAGGCGCGGCCATGTTCCTGCAATTGCCAGCTGGTCGGGCGGATCGGTTGCACATGCAGGGTCATGCCGGCCTGCCGGGGGGTGCGCCCGCCCTTTCTGAGGTTGCAGGGCGAACAGGCGGTGGCGACATTTTCCCAGGTGGTGCGCCCGCCCGCTCGGCGCGGCACGACATGGTCGAAGGTCAGGTCCGCGCTGGTGCCGCAATATTGGCAGGCGAACTTGTCGCGCAGGAAGAGGTTGAAGCGGGTGAAGGCGGGATGTTCGGACGGGCGCACATATTGTTTGAGCGCGATGACCGACGGGATCTTCATTTCCATGCTGGGACTGTGCACCTGCCGCTCATAGCTGGCGATGATGTCCACCCGGTCCAGAAACACCGCCTTGATCGCCGTCTGCCATGGCCAGAGGCTGAGCGGATAGTAGCTAAGCGGCGTGAAATCCGCATTGAGAACAAGCGCCGGACAATTTTCCGGATGCCGTATGAGGTCGGGATGGTACATAAAAACCTTCTTCCCCCTGGTCCCCGCCGCTGATCGTCCAGCAAGGTGACAAGGGCATGACAGCATTAACGAATATCCCCCGTCAAGAGCCTGTATGACTCATCTTACCGCACCACTGCATATGGTGACCCGCTTCGCCCCCAGCCCCACGGGATTGCTCCATGTCGGCCATGGCTGGTCCGCGCTGATGGCGATGGACCTGGCGCGCACGTCGGGCGGCGCCTTTCGCCTGCGGATCGAGGATATAGACGGCACGCGGAGTCGGCCCGAGCATGTCGCGGGGATCATGGCCGACCTGACATGGCTGGGCGTGGATTGGGATGGCGAAGTCGTGTTCCAGTCGCGGCGGCTGGACCAATATGATGCGGCGCTGGCCCGGTTGCGGGCAGAGGGATTGCTTTACCCCTGTTTTTGCACGCGGGCGGACATACAGGCGAGCTTGACCGCGCCGCATGGACCGGAGGGGCCGGTCTATCCGGGGACGTGCCGGGGGTTGAGCGAGGCCGAACGGACCCGGCGCATCGCGGCGGGCGAGGCGCATGCCTGGCGGATCGACATGGGCCGGGCGGGGGCGCGGGCGGGCGCTCTGGAGTGGACGGCCCTTCCCTTTCCCGTTCAAGCTGAGCCTGTCGAAGGGCGTACGGTGCAAATCGCCGCCGCCGCCCTCCCCCATGGCGACGTCGTGCTGGCGCGCAAGGATGCGCCGGCCAGCTATCATCTGTCCTGCACGCTTGACGATGCCGCCATGGGCGTGACCCATGTGTTGCGCGGCGACGATCTCTATGGCGCGACTCATGTCCACCGGCTGATCCAGGCGCTGCTCGACCTGCCAAGCCCCACCTATATCCACCATCCGCTGTTGCTGGGCGCGGACGGCAAGCGGCTGGCCAAGCGGGACGGCGCGATCGCGCTGGCCGATCTGCGGCGCGATGGCATGGACCCGGCGGCATTGGCGGCGGACCTGCGCGCGGGGCGCTTTCCCATTGGCATCAGCCTCGCAAGCGCCTAGCATCTGCCCCCATGAACACCATCCTCGTCATCGCCCTGATCCTTGCCATGGCCGCGACGCTGTTCGCGCTGATCCGGGGCATCATCGCCTTTCTTCAGACGACCAAGGAAGAGCTGAACCTGCCCGAAGGCACGGTGCGCCCGTCCAGCCTGAAGCAGAACAAGATGATGCTGAACCGCATCCTGTTTCAGGCGGCCGCGATCATCATCGTCGCCATCCTGTTGCTGTCCAAGGGGCATTAAGCGTTGTAAAGTCGGCTGGAACGGTCGACGGTTCACAAAACGCGACACCAAAACACTCTGAAAAACGAGCCGCGCTCCCATGGTCAAGCTGAACAAGATCTACACCCGCACCGGCGACAAGGGGACGACCGGCCTGGTCGACGGATCGCGCCTGCCCAAATATGCGCCGCGCATGCAGGCGGTGGGCGATGTGGATGAAGCGAACAGCGCGATCGGCCTGGCCATCGTCGCCATGGGCGCGGGCGAGGAAGCGGACTGGCTGACGGTCATTCAGAACGACCTGTTCGACCTGGGCGCCGATCTGGCGACGCCCATCCCAGACGGACCGGACGAACCCTGGGCGCTGCGCATCGTGGCGAGCCAGGTGACGCGGCTGGAACAAGAGATCGACGCGATGAACGCGGACCTTGCGCCGCTCGACAGCTTCGTCCTGCCCGGCGGATCGGCGGCCGCCGCAGCCGTCCACCTCGCCCGTGCCATCACCCGCCGGGCCGAGCGCAGCGCGACCGCCGCCGCGGCCGAAATGGCGCTGAACGATCAGGCGCTCGCCTATCTCAATCGCCTGTCCGACCTGCTGTTCGTGATGGCCCGCCGCCTGAACGACAATGGCGCAGCCGATGTGAAATGGGTGCCCGGCGCGTCGCGATGACGGGCCGGCAATCTTCGGGAAACACGGACTGACTCTCGGCGGGCACGGCCTGCCCTATGTCAGACAATTAACCCTGTTTCTTCAGAAGACGTTTAGGGGCAGCCGGAGAATGGGCAACCGTTGATAATAGACGGGGATCGCCATGCACTTTTATCTGGCCACTTCCTTCATTTTTCCGCGTTCGCTTCGGCTGCGCCTGTTTACGCTTTGCTTCCTGGCCACCCATTTGCCGCTGCTGGCCTATCTGGGCTGGGGCTTTGCCAGTGGCCGCATCGCTCTGGCCGAATTCGTCCTGCTGACCATGGCCACGGTGATCGGCACCGGCATCGCCCTGCTGGGCATCGGCGCGCTGCTCAACCCCATTCATGCGCTGGCCGATACGCTCCACCGGGGCGAAGGCGACGCCCCGGCCCTGCCGGAGGTCGGCGACGTCATCCACACCCTCTATGCCGGGGTGCAGCGGGTCGCGAGCGCCACGCGCGACCAGATGGACCATCTGCATCAGGCCGCGCATGAAGACCCGCTGACCGGCATCGCCAACCGGCGCGGTTTCCTTAGCCATATGGAGGCCCTGCCCGAAGACCGGCGCAGGGGCTGCGTCGCGATCATCGACATCGACTATTTCAAGCGGGTCAACGACCTGCTGGGACATGAGGAGGGCGACCGGGTATTGGCCAGTTTCGCCACTCGCCTGTCCGCGCTGGTCCGCCGCGTCGACATGGTATCGCGCTGGGGCGGCGAGGAATTCGCCATCTTCTTCCAGGATTGTATCGAGGATGAGGCGAGCTGGTCGCTGGCCCGCATCGCCAGCCGGATGCGCAGCGAACCGATCGGCGAAGTCAACGACCGGCCGATCAGCTTTTCCGCCGGCATATGCCGCTGGACCGGCGGCGATCTGGACGAAGCGCTGCGCCGCGCCGACGATGCGCTGTACGAAGCCAAGCAATCCGGCCGCGACCGGGTTTGCCGCGCCGTGCCGATCCTGCAAGAAGTGTGACCTTTAGGGCAGCGGTCGGAACCGCGTGCCGCCCTCATGCGCTTGTCTTTCCGAGAACGGCCAACCGTATCGGAAAGGGCAGGCATGGCGAGAAGCTGGACAGAGGCCCATCAGGACGATCTGGAGGAGCGGTATCGCGCGGTGCGCGCGCTGACGCAGGCGCTTACCGCCCCACTGTCCGATGCCGATGCCACGGTCCAGTCCATGGCCGACGCCTCTCCTGCCAAATGGCATCTGGCGCATAGCAGCTGGTTTTTCGAGACATTCGTGCTGCGCGACCATGTGACCGGCTATCGGCCGTTCGACCCGCGCTACGCCTTCCTGTTCAACAGCTATTATGAGGCAGAGGGCGCGCGCCATGCCCGGTCGCTGCGGGGCATGCTGACCCGCCCTTCCCTGACCGAGATTTATGCCTATCGCGCCCATGTCGACGCCGCGCTGACCGACGCGCTGGGCATGTTGCCGCAGGCGGCACGCGCGTTGGTGACGCTGGGTTTGCAGCATGAGCAGCAGCATCAGGAATTGTTGCTGACCGACCTGCTCCACCTCTTTTCGCTCAACCCGCTGGAGCCGGCTTTGTTCGAAGCGCCCAGCGCCGCGCCGGTCGCCCTGCCCGGCCCGCTCCACTGGATCGAGGGGCGCGAAGGGCTGGTGGAAATCGGCGAGGATGGGCGCAGCGCCTTCACCTTCGATTGCGAAGGGCCACGGCACAAGGTCGTGCTGCATCCTCACGCGCTGGCGCATCGACCCATCACCAACGGCGAATGGATCGCCTTCATCGAGGATGGCGGGTACCGCACGGCGGCGCATTGGCTGTCGGATGGCTGGGCCTGGGCACAGGCGGAGGGCATCGACGCGCCGCTTTATTGGAAGCAGGGTGAGATGGGCTGGACCCGCTTCGGCCTGGACGGGCGGCAGCCGGTCAATCCGGCCGCGCCCGTCACCCATATCAGCCTGTATGAGGCCGATGCTTATGCCAGCTGGGCCGGCGCGCGCCTGCCGACCGAGGCGGAGTGGGAAAGCGCGGCGCAAAATGTCGCCGCCGTCAGCGGCAATCAGCTCGACGGCCCGGCCTGCCCCCGTCCCCGCCCGGCCGATGCGGGCACCAGCCTGACGCAGATGTTCGGCGATGTGTGGGAATGGACCGGCAGCGCCTATCGCCCCCATCCCGGTTTTCGCGCGGCCCCCGGCGCGGTGGGCGAATATAATGGCAAGTTCATGTCCGGCCAGTTCGTGCTGAAAGGCAGCAGCTGCGCCACCCCGCGCGGCCATGCACGGGCGAGCTACCGCAATTTCTTCTATCCCCACCAACGCTGGCAGTTCACCGGACTGCGACTGGCCAAGGATCTTTGACATGCTGCTGACCGATCAGGCGCCGACCTTCGCCTCTGCCATCGACCCTGAATTTCGCCACGACATCATGCACGGCCTGTCGCGCAGTCCCAAGGCGACGCCGCCCATCTGGTTTTACGACCGGCGCGGGTCCGAATTGTTCGAGGCGATCACCGACCTGCCCGAATATTATCCCACCCGTACCGAAACCGCGCTGCTGGCGCGGCATGGTGCGGATTTCGCCGCCGCGATCGGCACGGGCCGGGCGGTGGTGGAGTTTGGCGCGGGCAGTTCGCGCAAGACACCCCATCTGCTGCGCGCCATAGCCCCGACCGCCTATGTGCCGATCGACATAAGCGGCGATTTTCTGCACGCGAGCAGTGCCGCGTTGGCGCAGGCCTTTCCCGATCTGCCGGTGCTGCCGGTGGTGGGCGATTTCAATCGGCCGCTGGACCTGCCCTCGGCCATTGAGGGGATGCCGCGCCTTGGCTTCTTCCCCGGCTCCACAATCGGCAATATGGAACCGGATGCGGCGGTCGATCTGCTGCGCGCGATGCGTCGCCTGCTGGGCGATGATGCCAAGCTGCTGATCGGGATGGACCGGATCAAGGATCGCGATCGGTTGGTCGCGGCCTATGACGATGCGCAGGGCGTGACGGCCGCCTTCAACCTCAACCTCATTGAGCGGATCAATCGGGAGCTGGAGGGCGACCTGCCGGTGGAGGAGTTCGCCCATCGCGCGATCTGGAATGATGAGAAGGCACGGATCGAAATGCATCTGGAAGCGCGACGGCCGCTCCATTTTCATGTCGCGGGCCAATGTTTCCATATGGACGCCGGCGAGACGATCCATACCGAGAGCAGCCATAAATATGGCGCGCGCGACGAACGACTGCTGCTGCGCGCGGGCGGATGGGAACCGGCGACGGAGTGGATGGACGATGAAGGGCTGTTCGCGCTGGTGCTGGCGGAGGCGGGGTAACGGGCCGGGAAGGGGTTAAAGGCGGACGCGTTATCTCCCTCTCCCGTTTTTCACGGGAGAGGCTACGGAGACTTGGCAGCTGGCTGCCTAGTCGATGTCGGTGAGGGACTTTCTTGTTACTGGACAAGCACTACCTTCCAGCAAGAAGAAAGATCCTCACCTAACCCTCTCCCGTGAAGACGGGAGAGGGCTAAAAAAGGCTTCCGCCCCCCCTACGCCGTCGCGAGCAGCAGGTCGCGCAGGTCTGTAAGGCTGGGCAGGACTTGCGCGCAGGCGAGGACCAGTTCCTCGGTCGGGGGGAGGAGGTCGGGGACCATCACCGTCGCCATGCCCGCCGCCACCGCCGAGCGGACGCCGGCATGGCTGTCCTCCACCGCGACGATATGGGCCGGATCGACCCCAAGCCTTTGCGCGGCCAGTAGATAGGGTTCGGGATGCGGTTTGGGCTGGTCCACGTCGCTCCGCGTCACGATGACGTCGAAATAATCGAGCAGCCCGCTCTTCTCCAGCCGCTGCTGCGCATAGGGCGCGGCGGTAGAGGTGGCGAGCGCCATGGGGATGTCGGCCTGCTTCAGATGATCGAGCAGCAGCAGCGCGCCGGGGCGCAGCGCGATGCCGGCATCGACTGCCGCTTCGAACAGCGCGTCGCTTTCGGCATAGAAGCGAGCGAGTGGAAAGTCCGGTCCCAGATGCTGGCTAAGCATCCGCTCATTTTCATCGCGATGGATGCCGACCATCGAGAGCAACAAGGCATCCGACATCGGCCAGCCGATCGCCTCGCCCGTTTCGGCAAAGGCGCGGCGGTGCGCCGCCTCCGTATCGATCAGCGTGCCGTCCATGTCGAAGATCACCGCGCGGACCGGGTCCGGCAGGTTGGACGGGCTGAGCGACGGGGCGGATTGGCGAAGCGGCTGGATCATGACACCGATATGGCCGCGTTGCGTCTCAATTCCATTGCAAAATCGGGTGAGGCGATTGCGAATATTGCCCGAAGCGGGAATTATAGCTCGCTCATGTGAAGCGTTCCCCGGCGCAGGCCGGGGAACGGTAAGGCTTCACACCAATGCTGGCGTTATTACTCCGTCACCTGCGCGGACCATGTCCTGATCCAGTGCCAGGCACCGCGACATTCGCCCATGCTGGTCGCTTCGATCAGGCGGAAGCGGGTGCCGTCCCAGACATAGGCTTCGCTGCCGCCGCAATCGCCCAGGCCCCGCCCCTTGGCGAAGCTGTCCAGCCGCAGCTTGTCCTGCGTCCAGCCGGCATTGACCAGCATCGGCCGGGCCTCTTCCTCGCTCCAGCCCGGCTTCATGTCGAATCCCGCAAGGCGGAAGGCGCGACGGCCGGCCTCTCCGGTCGCGATGACGGGAATGGAGGTGAAATTATAGGCGCCGCTGCCGCAGGGGACGAGGATCAACGTTTCAGTGCGGGAAAGGCGATAGAGCTGCGGCGGCTCCGCCCCCTTCATTTCGTCGGCGCAGCGCGTGAATTTGCCGATCGCGGTCAGTTCCTCACGCCACAAGGCTGCGGGCGTTCCCGCACCGGGCAGCAGGGCGCGGCGGATGGTCGGTGCGGCAGGCGCGGCGCGCACCGCGATCGGCCCCATCGCCCCGGTCGCGACCAGCGCGGTGCTGGTCCCGGCCCGGCCCTGCCGCGCATCCATATGGCGTAAGGCCGCGCCCGTGCCGGCGAGCGACGGCTTGCCCAGCGACCGGCTGCCCGCCTTGATCTCCAGCACGCTGCCTCGCGCCATGGCGATGGCCAGCGCCGACGCCTGCGGCCCGCGCAATGTGGCGTCGCCCTCGCGGCTCATGGCGCTGGCGATGCGGCGCCCGTCGACATGGAAGCTGAATTCGCCGCCGCCCTTGGCATCGCGGCTGACCCAGACTTCGGCGGCGGCATCCGGGCCGGCTTCCCGGACCACGCCGACCATGATCGGGCTGTCGGGCCATTCGCCGCCTTCGGGCAATAAGGACACGGCTTCGCATCGGTTGCGATTGTCGCAACCGATGGTCCAGTCCTTGTAGGTTTCCAATGCGCCGGGCTTGGGTGCCTGCGCGGCCCCCACGCCTGTCGAGCCGAGTACCGCCAGCGCGGTCAGGAAAAAATGCTTTGCCCCCATGGGTTAACCATAACCGATTTGCATCGGCAGGGGTAGGCCCAACGTTACGGCATCGTCCCGATCGCGATCAGAGGCTGAGCATCAACCCCGCCAGCGCCGCGCTCATCAGATTGGCGAGGCTGCCGGCGACCAGTGCCTTCAGCCCCAGCTTGGCGATCATCGGCCGCTGATTGGGGGCGAGGTTGCCCGTCACCGCCATCTGGATCGCGATCGAACTGAAATTGGCAAAGCCACAGAGCGCGAAAGTGATGATGGCGATGGTCGCGGGCGACAGCACACCCTGCACCTGGCCCAGGTTGATATAGGCGACGAATTCGTTGAGGACGACCTTCGTGCCGAACAGGCCGCCGGCCACCTGCGCTTCCTGCCAGGGAATGTTGAGCAGATACATGACCGGCGAGAAGACATAGCCGAGCAGCATCTGGAAGCTGAGATCGGGATAGCCGAACCAGGCGCCGATGCCGCCCAATATGCCATTGGCCAGCGCCACCAGCGCGACGAAGGCCAGCACCATGGCGCCGACCGCGACAGCGAGTTTGACACCCGTTTGCGCGCCCTGAGCCGCGGCCATGATCAGGTTGGCGGGCTTTTCTTCGTCATGGGTGGCAACCGGCATGGGTTCGCCCGGCGTCGTTTCCGCGTTCAGCGCCTGCGACACCGCCGCGCTACGGCGCGTTTCGGGCAGGTGGATGTCATCCTCCAGCGGCAGCTCCGGCTCGCATTCCGGTACGTCGGGCATCATGATCTTGGCCATCAGCAGGCCGCCCGGCGCCGCCATGAAGCTGGCCGCGAGCAGATAGTCGATCTTGATCCCCATGGAGGCATAGGCGGCCAGAATGGTGCCCGCGACGCCGGCCATGCCGCTGGTCATCACCGTGAACAGCTGCGGCGGGGTGAGGCCGGCCAGATAGGGGCGGATGACGAGCGGGCTTTCGCTTTGTCCCACGAAGATATTGGCGGCGGCGCACAGGCTTTCCACCTTCGACACGCCCGTCACCTTCTCGATCGCGCCGCCGACCCAGCGGACGATGAACTGCATGATCCCCAGATAATAGAGGATCGACACCAGGCTGGCGAAGAAGATGATGACCGGCAACGCCGCGATGGCGAAGCTGGCGCCGCCGATTTCCGGCTTGGCCAGTGGCCCGAAGATGAAGTCGGTGCCCGCCTGCGCATAGCTGAGCAGATTGGCGACGCCATGCGACATGCCGCCGATGATCGCGCGGCCGGCCGGGACATAGAGCACCAAAATGGCGATCCCCGCCTGCAACAGGAAAGCCGCGCCGACCACGCGCGGACGAATGGCGCGGCGATCCGAAGAGAGGGCGAAAGCGATGGCGAGAATCAATATGATGCCGGCGAGGCCGATAAGAAGATGCATGAAGCGCTTTCGCGGGAAATGACAAACCGCGCGACTATATGGCCCCGGACGCCCGGAAGCCAGACCCGTTTACCAAACCGCCTGCTCCACCCGTCCGACTGCTACAAAGCCGCTACATTGGGCAATCGGCCGGAGACATGGCGCGCCTAGGGACGATCCTGAGGGTCTTTAAACAGGACAAGAGGGACTAGGGTAGATGGCTGATACGACCGACGCGCACGACCATGGGTTGATGCACGACCTGGAACGGATGCGCGATCTGGCGCGGGAAAAGATCGGGCGGCGGCGGACCTTGCGCCTGCTCTTTTCGGCGAGCGGCGCCGCGCTGGTCGGCGCTTGCGGCGGCGGATCGGGATCGTCGAGCGATTCGACCGCTACACCGACGCCCACGCCAACACCGACGCCAACCCCTACACCCACCCCTACGTCAACGGGTAGCTGCGTCGCCGATCCGGAAGAAACCAACGGCCCCTATCCGGCCGACGGGTCCAATAGTCGCAGCGGCACCGTGGTCAATGTGCTGGACGATAGCGGAATCGTGCGCAGCGACATCCGCTCCAGCTTCGGATCGTCCACCACCACGACGAGCGGGCTATACACCACGCTGACGATCACGCTGGTCAACACCAACGGCAGCTGCGCCGCGCTGGCGGGCTATGCCATCTATATCTGGCATTGCGACATCAACGGCAAATATTCGCTCTACGACTATCCGGCGGAAAATTTCCTGCGCGGCGTGGGCGTGACCGACGCGAACGGACAGGTGACCTTCACCACCATCTTTCCCGGCTGCTATGACGGGCGCTACCCGCATATCCATTTCGAGGTCTATCCCAGCCTGGCGCGGGCGACGACCTACGCCAACCGCGTCCTCTGCTCGCAATTTGCGATGCCGGCCGCCGCCTGCACCACCGTCTATGCCACCAGCGCCTATAGCAGCAGCAAGAGCAATTTCGCCGGCGAGAGCATCAGCAGCGACAATGTGTTCGGTGACAATACGAGCGCGCAACAGACGGCGATGACCATCTCCATGACCGGCGACACCACCAACGGCTATACCGGCACGGTGACGGTCGGCGTCGCCATCTGACCATAAAGGGATTTGCGGATGACTTTGCAGGGCGCGCCTTGTGCCGATATGCTGGCCGTCATGGATGGTTCACGCATATTGGTGGTCGACGACGATGCGGACATCCGCACGCTCCTGTCGGATTTTCTGGAACAGCATGGCTTTGCGGTGACGGCGGTGCCCGATGGCGCGCGGATGGACGAAGCGCTGGCCGCGCAGGATTTCGACATCGCGGTGCTGGACGTGATGATGCCGGGCGAAGATGGCCTGTCGATCCTGCGCCGCCTGTCGGCACGGGGCGGCCTGCCGGTCATCATGCTGTCGGCGATCGGCAGCGACATCGACCGGATCGTGGGGCTGGAAATGGGGGCGGAGGATTATTTGCCCAAGCCATGCAACCCGCGCGAACTGCTCGCTCGCGTCCGCACCGTGCTGCGCCGCCACCGGCGACAAATGGCGCAAACGCCGGAGGCCCATGGCAAGCGGCTGCGCTTTGCCGGCTGGCAGGTCGATATGGGCGCGCGGCTGCTGACCGATCCCGACAATGTCGTCGTCACTTTGACCGATGGCGAGTTTCGCCTGCTGCGTGCCTTTATCGAACATCCGCGCCGGGTGCTGAGCCGCGACCAGCTGCTCGACTATTCGGCCGGCAGCGAGAGCGACAGCTATGACCGGGCGATCGATGTGCAGGTCAGCCGCCTGCGTCGCAAGCTGGAGCGCGGCGCGCGCGCGGAGGGGACGGATGAACTGGTCCGCACCATCCGCAACGAAGGCTATATGTTCACGGCCGAGGTTCGCCCGGTTTGACGCCGCCCAACCCGTCCATCCTGACGCGCATCGTCGCGCTGGTCGCCGCGACGTTGCTGCTGGCGTTGGGCGCGATGATGCTGGTCGCCTTTCGCGGCCCTCCGCCCCATGCCCGGCCGATGATGCTGGGCGAAGCCGCCGCGCTGATGCAGGGCGGCCCCGTCCCCACCGGCAGCTGGACGGTGACGCGCTACCGGTCCGACCCGCCGCCGCTGATGGAGCCGGGCCAAATGGAGGATCGGGGCATGGCGGCGCAAATCGCCGGCCTGCTCGGCGCGCGACCGTCGGACGTTCGTGTGCTGCGCGAACAGCCGCCGATGCGAATGGCCGATCCCGACCGGAAACTCTGGCCTCAACCAGGCCCCGATCGAATGATGCTGCATGGATCGGTCCTGCTGGCGCGCCATATAGGCGATGGCTGGCAGGTGGTGCAGGCCCGGCAGGGCGCCAATCTGCGCTGGTACGCCATCACCTTGTCGCTGATGGCGGGGATCTTCATCCTGCTGCTGTTGCCGGCCTATTGGGTGGCGCGGCGCATCACTCAGCCGATCCGCCGTCTGGCAGAGGGCGCCGCGACCGAGCGGCCGGAGCGGGCCGATCCGCTGCCGCTGACCGGCCCGCCGGAGGTGCGCGCGGTCGGCGCCGCCTATAATCATATGCGCGCGCGCATCGCCGACTATCTCAATGAGCGGACGGCGATGCTGGTGGCGATCGCGCACGACCTGCGCACGCCGATGACTCGCCTCTCCTTCCGGCTGGAGGCGTTGCCCGACGGTCCCCGCGCCAAGGCACAGGCGGATGTGGAGGAAATGCGGGCGATGGTTACCGACCTGCTCGACTTCATGCGCGGTCAGGGCGATGCAGCGGCCCATGTGCGCATCGACCTGAGCGCCATCGTGGAGACGCTGGCAGACGATCTGGCCGATATAGGGCAGGATGTGACGGTGACGCGCAGCGCCCGCGCGGTGATACGCGGCGATGCGATCGCGCTGCGCCGATGCGTCGCCAATCTGGTGGAAAATGCGGTCCGCTATGGCGGATCGGCGCGCATCGCGCTGGCGATCGTGGGCGGTCGCGTGACCGTGGCGGTCGAGGATGACGGGCCGGGTGTGCCGCCGGATGCGATCGAACGGCTGTGCGAGCCATTTTATCGCGGGGAAGCATCGCGCAATCGGGAAACCGGCGGGGTCGGGCTGGGCCTGGCGATCGCCCGGCGCATCGCGGACGATCATGGCGGGCGGCTGGACTTCGCCAACCGGACCGAGGGCGGATTGCGCGCGAGCGTGACCCTGCCGCTGGAACGGCAGGGTTAAAGCACCCCGCTCACTCCTCGAACGCGAGCGAGAACCAGGAGGCCATGGCGTCCATCGCCAGCGGCGACAGGCGGATGGCGCGGCGGCGGCGGCTGTTGGGGGAGGTGCGATGTTCGTCCAGCAGGCCGCGCCGTTCCATCGTACCGACCTGCCCCACCACGACGCTCAAGGACAGGCGCAGCGTCTCGCTCAATTGCTCCAGCGTCAGCGCCACGCCTTCCAGTTCCGCCTGATAGAGGGCCAGCAATATGTCCCAGGCCGGATCGGCAAAGAGATTCTGCCCGAACAGCATCGCCCGCACGCGGCGGGCCTCCAGATAGCGGGCGAGAGCGGGAAGCTGATCATTGCCCTCCCCGTCCAATATGGCGGGTTCTTCCTTGCGGGCGTGGAAATTGGTCAGGCAGCGTTGCAGCGCGACCACCAGGTCCACCGCTTCCTGGCTCGGCAGGTGGCGGTCAGGCGGGATATGCGCGGTCATGCATCGCTTTCCGGTCGAGTTCGATACCGATGATCGTGAAGAGCAGCAGCGGGATCACCCAGACGGTGCTGAGGCCCGCATAGATACGCTCCGAAAAGCCGGGCAGCATCATCGTCACCACATGGGTCAATACGGTCATCAACTGGCTGGCCGCCGCCCAGATCGGCCAATAGCGGTTGCTGCGCATCATCAGCCAGATGAGGCAGCCGAGCAGCGCCACGTCGACCAGCATCAGCCATATCTGGGTCGCGTGCCACGACCCGGCCAATTGGGCCGGGATGGTGAGCAGCACGCAGCCCAGAAAAGCGGTGGTGAACCACCGGCCGTCCCGGCCGCCGAACGTAATGGCAAAGACGCAGCCAAAGGCGGTCAGCAACCAGAAGAATAGGGTCAGCCAGAAGGAAGCCACCGACATTCACATTTCCAATTGAGAGGGGGGGCAAAGGTCATGCAAATGCGGTGGCCTCCACCCGGTCAGGCGACCAGGGTCAGGTGACGCGCCGTTTCCTGCTGTTCCAGTTCCAGGCCGATCGGGCAACCGACCGAGGTGACCGGAATGGCGCTGTGTTCGAGGCAGCGGGTAAGAAGAGCGGTCGCGCGGATCATGTCGCCGCGGCCTTCGATGATCTTCGTGGCGCTTTCGTGAATCTGCTTGAGGATGCGCTGGCTTTCGCTGGCGGTCAGGCCCGATCCCTGCGACGCGGCAAGGAAAGCCGTGGTCAGTTGCGCGGCATCGAACAGCGCGCTGTCGAAGGCGGCGAATGCCTGGCGGGTCTGATCGGCGACGGCCTGGGTCTTGATGGGATCGAGGTTGAGCACAAGTCTTCTCCTTCGCACCCACCCTAGCCCGGTGGTGCGTCGTTCGGCGTAGCGATTTCCGGATGGATCAGCCCAGGACCGTGAAGGCCCCGGCAATGAGCAACAGCAGCGTGACGACACCAACCCCGGTCAGAACCGCGGCCCGGATCATCGCCAATATGCGGCCATCTTTACTCAGTTCATTGGTCGATCCCCCGAGCGGCGGGCCGAAGGCGAGGATGCGGCGCAGGAGCGTCTTATGCTCCGTCTGCCCATCCGGCCTGTCCGGCTGAGCAAGGGATGACGCAGGTTCGGGATCGGGCGCAAGCGGCTCCGGTTGATATATCAAAGGCTGATATGTGTCACTTTGGGGCGCCCGTTCCACACCCGAAACGAACAGACGGGCCGCTTCCTTGCGCGATGGCACGCCGAATTTGCGCAAACTGGTGCGGACACGCTGATCGACCGTATGCTCCGACACGTCGAGCTGGCGCGCGATCTCTTTGGAATTGAAGCCCTGGGCCACCAGCCGCAGGCACTGCTTTTCCCCCTCGCTCAAGGCCGGAAGGGTTTCCGCCACGTCTTCATTCCTCCTGCGGGCGCCTCCGGTCTGCGACATCGACCGGCATTGAAGGCCCCACGCCTTCTCTAGCTTGCGAACCACCCGTTATGATTCGGTTCACGCTGCGCATGAATTCGCACGATATGGGCGAGAGGCGCAATGCAGATGGCCGGCGCGCTTGTCCACCGCGCCGGCCATGGGAGGATGTTATTTTGCGGGCGTGCCCCGCAATGGCTGTGACAGTTTAGCTGAACACGTCCGCGACGTCGGCCGCCGTCTGCTTGGGATCGGGTCCGAAGCGATTGTCGCCGCGCGTCCCGTCGAGGCACATGAAGACCAACACGATCAGCCCGCCGACATAGGGCACGAAGTTCAGCAGCACGAACCAGCCGCTCTTGTCCTGATCATGGAAGCGGCGGACCTGCACCGCCAGCGAAGGAATGATGAGCGCCAGCACCAGCAGGATGAGCAGCCAGAAGAAGGGACCGGACGGCGCCCCCTGACCGAAACCGCCCGTCGCGACGGCCAGCAGCGATATGACGATCGCGAGCAGGATATAGCCCAGCGCGAACATCCAATATTCCTTGCGCCGCGACCGGCCCGAAAAGTCGGCATAGCGCTTCAGCGGCAAGAGCATATATTCCATCGACATTCCCCTGAATGGTGAGGGGATGCAGGATAGGAAGGCTTATTGCGTCTGTCTTGCAAAAAGCGCTGTCAGGATTTCAGCTGCCCTTCTTGCCGTCCTGCTTCGCCTTGTGCGCGGCGAGCAGCCCGTCAATCTCGACGATGCGCAAGCGCTGGGGCGTGTCCTTGGCCAGGCCCTTGAGACGACATTCGGCCCACAGAGCCTTGCGCTCGCTATTGAGCGCCTTGGAATAGAGATCGGCCATCCAGATGGCTCCTTTTTCAAAAACAAAGGGCCGACGCCTCGCGACGCCGGCCCTTGTATAACGTGTCAGCCCTGAAAAATCAGGCGGCCTTTGTGCGGGCCATCCTGATAAATCAGGCGGCCCTTCCGTTGAGGCCACCCTGATAGATCAGGCGGCCTTCGAACGGCTCATGCGCTTGCGCTCGTTCGGGTCCAGGTAACGCTTGCGCAGACGGATGGTCTTGGGCGTCACTTCGACCATTTCATCGTCGTCGATGTAAGCGATGGCCTGTTCCAGCGTCGCCTTCTTCGGCGGGGTCAGGCGGACGGCGTCGTCCTTGCCGCTGGCGCGGAAGTTGGTCAGCGCCTTCGACTTCATCGGGTTGACTTCAAGATCTTCCGGCTTGGCGTTTTCGCCGACGATCATGCCTTCATACAGCGCTTCGCCCACGCCCACGAACAGGATGCCGCGCTCTTCCAGCGGACCCAGCGCATAGGCATTGGCTTCGCCGGCACCGTTGGAGATCAGCACGCCGTTCTTGCGGCCTTCGATCTTACCCTTGTGGGGGCCGTACTTTTCGAACAGGCGGTTCATGATGCCCGTGCCGCGCGTGTCGGACAGGAATTCGCCATGATAGCCGATCAGGCCGCGCGAGGGCGCGGAGAAGGTGATGCGGGTCTTGCCACCGCCCGAAGGACGCATGTCGGTCATTTCCGCCTTGCGCACGTTCATCTTGTCGACGACCGTACCGGAGAATTCATCGTCCACGTCGATGACGACAGTTTCGTAAGGCTCGGTCTTGCCGCCATTTTCGTCTTCGCCGAACAACACGCGCGGACGCGAGATGCCCAGTTCAAAGCCTTCGCGGCGCATGGTTTCGATCAGAACGCCCAGCTGCAGTTCGCCACGGCCGGCGACTTCGAAGCTGTCCTTGTCTTCCGATTCGGTCACCTTGATGGCGACGTTCGATTCGGCTTCGCGGGCCAGACGATCGCGGATCATGCGGCTCGTCACCTTGCTGCCTTCGCGGCCGGCCATCGGCGAATCGTTCACGGCAAAGCGCATCGACAGGGTCGGCGGATCGATCGGCTGGGCCTGGATCGGTTCGCTGACGGCGGTGTCGCAAATGGTGTTGGCCACGGTCGCGACGGCGAGGCCGGCGAGCGAGATGATGTCGCCAGCCTTGGCTTCATCGACGGGCACGCGGTCCAGCCCCTGGAACGACATGATCTTCGACGCGCGGCCGGTTTCGATGATGTTGCCGTCCATGTCCAGCGCGTGGATCGGCTGGTTGACCTTGACCGTGCCCGACTGGACGCGGCCGGTCAGGATACGACCCAGGAAGTTGTCGCGGTCGAGCAGCGTGACGAGGAAGCTGAACGGCGCGTCCTGATCCAGCGACGGCGCGGGCACATGGTCCACGATCTTCTGGAACAGCGGCTCCAGCGTGCCTTCGCGGCGCTGCGGATCTTCGCTGGCATAGCCGTTGCGGCCCGACGCGTAGAGGACCGGGAAGTCGAGCTGTTCGTCATTGGCTTCCAGCGTCACGAACAGGTCGAACACTTCGTCCAGCACTTCCTGGATGCGCTCGTCGGGACGGTCGACCTTGTTGACGACGACGATGGGCTTCAGACCCAGCGCCAGCGCCTTGCCGGTGACGAACTTGGTCTGCGGCATCGCGCCTTCCGACGAATCGACCAGCAGGATGACGCCGTCGACCATGGAGAGGATGCGCTCGACTTCACCACCGAAGTCGGCGTGGCCGGGCGTATCGACGATGTTGATGCGCGTGCCGTTCCATTCGACCGAGGTGGGCTTCGCCAGAATGGTGATGCCGCGCTCTTTTTCCAGATCGTTGGAGTCCATCGCGCGTTCTTCGATGCGCTGGTTGTCGCGGAACGTGCCGGACTGGCGGAAAAGCTGGTCGACGAGGGTGGTCTTGCCATGGTCGACGTGCGCGATGATCGCGATATTACGCAGGGACATATTGTGCCTTCGGGATTCGGGTTCTCCCGGCCGGCACCACGCCTGTCCAGGACTATCGGGCGCGCCCCTACAGGAAATGATGCGATGCGGCAAGGGTCGGGTGGCGGATCGCCCTGCCCGATCCGTCAATCCCTATGCCTTATAAGGAGACGCCCATGTCCGACAGCCCGCTCATCAGCCGCCGCACCCTGATGCAGGCCGCAGCGATCGCCGCCCCACTGGCGTTGACGCCCGACATGCTGAGCGCGGCCGGCAAGCCCGCCCTGCGCGATGCGATGATCCTCGACCCCGCCATCCGCTATTTCAACGCAGCCAATATCGCGCCGACATTCCGCAGCGTGGCGGCCGTGCATGCAAACGAAACCCGCGCCTTCCAGATGGACCCTTCGGTCGAGCGGCGTGCGCTGTACCCCAAGGCCGCCGACGCACTGCGCGAGCGGATCGCCAAGCGGCTGAACGTCACGGCGCAGGAAATCGCGCTGGTCCGCAATTCAAGCGAAGCGAACACCGTAGCGGTCCGCGGGCTGGCGCTGAAAGCTGGCGACCGGATCATCCTGACCGACCATAATCATCCGTCGACCTGGGACAGCTGGAAATTGCGCGCAGAGCGGGAGGGGCTGGACCTGCACGTCGTGCCGGTGCCGGTCGAGGCGAAGTCCGCGCAAGAGCTGTTCGACGGCATCGCTGCGGCCGTGACGCCGAACACCAAGGCGATCTTCCTGTCGCATATGAGCAATATCAGCGGCATCGTCTATCCGATGGCGGAGATCGCGAAGCTGGCGCGATCTAAGAATATCTGGCTGCATGCCGATGGCGCGCAGACCTTCGGCTGGATGCAGCTGGACCTCGCGGCGCTGGGCGTGGACAGCTATTCGGGCAGCACGCATAAATGGCTGATGGGGCCGCTGGAGGGCGGGATGCTCTATGTGAAGCGCGAGCGGCAAGCGGAATTGCAGCCGATCATGATGAGCCATGGCTATTGGCTGACCGACGAAGCGAACCTCAACACCGCCCAGAAATACGAGATTTTGGGTCAGCGCGACGATCCGCGCCTGATGGCCTTTGCCGCGACGCTGGATGTGCTGGACGGCGTGGGCCAGGCGGCGATCGAACAGGCGGCGCGGCAGCGGGCGGCCTCGATGCGGCAGGCGCTGTCCGCCGTGCCGGGGGCCAAGCCCTTCGGCAGCGGGGTGGACGCCATTACCGGCCCGGTCATCACCGTCGCTTTCCCCGGCCGCGATGTGGCGGCACTGCGCGCGAAACTATGGCAGGCGAAAATCGCCACCGCCGCGTCGAAAATCAGCGGCGCGGGCGCGATCCGCTTTTCGCCGCATGTCTATAATAGCGATGACGATGTGGCGGCGGTGATCGAGGGGCTGCGGGCGGGTTGCCCCCCCCTCTCCCTTGGAGGGAGAAGGATATGAAGCCTTATCGCGTAGCGATTAGGCGGAGTTGAATGAGGGGGATTGGCGCGATGTCGCCTCATTCCGGCGATGCTGCATCCCCCTCACCCAGCTCCGCCTAGGCAGCAAGCTGCCAAGTCTGCGCAGCCCTCTCCCCCAAGGGGGAGAGGGATCAAAGTCCCCTTGCTTTACACCAGTCAAATTGCCCCTTGCCCCACGGGCCGACCTTTCTATGGTGCCGCCCGTCGCTGATAATATAGCATATCCTTGCAAGGAGCTTTCTCCCGATGCGGTCTGCCGCCACCTTCGCTTTCGCCTCCCTCCTCGTCCTCGCCACCCCGGCCCTCGCGCAGAAGGATGCGCCCGACGCTGCGAAACAGCATGCCGACAAGGTCGCCGAACAGGTCGCCGCCAACTGGGCCAGCGCCCCGATCGAGGAAGTCACCCAGAGCAGCAAGGGCACGGCCCGCGTCGATGGCAAGGCCATCCCCTATACCCAGACCGCCGGCACGCTCACCATCCGCGATGAAAAGGGCAAGCCGGTCGCGAGCATGTTCTACACCGCCTATACGGCCGCCGGTAAGAATCGCCCCCTCACCTTCCTTTATAATGGCGGCCCCGGCTCGTCGTCATTGTGGCTGCGCATGGGCAGCTTCGCGCCCGAACATGTGCGCACCGGCAACCCGGAAGCGGTCAAGCCCGCGCCCTTCGACGTCGGCCCGAACAATGACAGCCTGATCGGCAGCACCGACATGGTGTTCCTCGACACGATCGGGTCTGGCTATTCGCGCATATTGGGCGATGCCAAGCCGTCCGATTTCTACAGCGTCGATGGCGATGTGGACGCCTTTGCCAAGGCGATCATACGCTACACCACCAAGAATGGCCGCTGGGCGTCGCCCAAATATATTTTCGGCGAAAGCTATGGCACGACCCGGTCGGGGGCGCTCGCCTATCAGCTGGAGGATCGCGGGCTGACGCTGAACGGCGTGGTGCTGCTGTCGTCGATCATGAATTACGGCATCCGCCAGTCCGGTTTCGATGCGATCCATGTCGGCTATCTGCCGAGCTATGCCGCGACCGCCTGGTATCATAATCGCGTGCCCGGCGGCCGCCCGGAAAGCCTGGAAGCGTTCGTCGAGGAAGCCCGTATCTTCGCCAACGGCCCCTATGCCACGGCGCTCCTCAAGGGCTCCGACATCAGCGCGCAGGAAAGCGACGCGATCGCCCAGCAGCTGATCCGCTTCACCGGCCTGTCGGTCGATTATCTGAAGCGCGCGAACCTGCGCGTCAGCCTGTCCCGCTTCCGCAAGGAATTGCTGCGCGACGGGCATGAGACGATCGGCCGTTTCGACAGCCGCTACAAGGGGATCGACGCCGATGCCGCCGGCGAGGAACCGGAATATGACGCCTCCAGCACCGGCATCACCGGCCTTTATGTCGGCAGCTTCCTGGATCAGGTGACGAACAGGATCGGCTACAAGACCGACCTCGACTATCGGCTGAGCGCGCGCGAGGGCGGCGACTTCAAATGGGACTGGAGCCATTCGCCCCCGGAAGGCGGCAAGCAGAATGTCGCGGACGTGACCGCCGACCTTTCCGCCGCGATGCGCACCAACCCGCATATGCGCGTGCTGTCGCTCAATGGCTGGTACGATATGGCAACGCCCTTCTTCTCGACCGAGCGCGATTTGAAGCACATGATGCTGGAGCCGCAGTTGCGCCAGAACCTCCAGTTCAAATATTATCCGGCGGGCCACATGGTCTATCTGAACCCGGAAGCGCTGCACCAGATGCGGCTGGATATGGAACGCTATTACGCCGAGGGCGCGCGCTGAACGATGAAGGGGGCGGCGGTGACGCCGCCCCATTTCAATAACGCAATTTCGGATACCATTCCGCCGGTCGCCCTTCCGGCGTCAGGTCCAGGATCGACCAGAGCGAGGCGATATCCGGCGCCTCGCGCGGGTCTTGCCCGGGATCGGCCATCTCGCCCGTCATCTCGCTCATCCAGAAGAGGCGGATGCCCTCGTCGTCCTTGCGGAACACGACCAGCGCGGGATATTCGCCGTCGGGCGTCAGCAGGCCAAGGTCATTGGCATAATCATCGCCGATCGTCTGGATGAAATCGGTATCGCGCCAGCCCCGCTCCTGCGCGAAGGCGAACTGTCGCTCGACCGGGCTGCGACCGAAAATCTTGTAAGCGACGCGCTGCTTGATATCGGCGGCATTGCCATCGACCGATCCGATCCAGTTGGTGCACATCGGGCAGGGCCGCTCGCGTTCCGGGCCATACATCCAGAAATAGGCGACCAGCACGTCCTTGTCACCGAACAGGTCGGACAGGCCGACTTCGAACCCCTGCTCATCCTTGAAGCGATAGTCTTTTTCGATCAACGGGCCGGGCGGCAGCGCCTGCCGCTGTGCGACAAGGCGGGTGGCATGGCGGCGAAATTCGATTTCTTCCGCCAGCAACGCCATGCGGGCTTCGCGATAGGCGGCACTTTCGCCGGGGAAGCGCGGCTTGCGGTGGGTGATGAGGTCGGCGACGGGTTTCAGGCTGGCCATGGCAGGTTCCTCTCCAGTCAAGATTGCCAAGCAATCGCCGGAAGCCCTATATCGTTCCCCGGACCAAGGCTTGCGCCCCAGTGTATTATTACCATATTACACGGCAAGCCGCTCATGGCGACTGGAGACGATATGGCCACCACTGCGCCCACGACGACTGCGACTGCTGATGCGTTGAACCTGACCCCGCCCGATCCGGTACCCGTAGTCGCGCCGGAAAAGGCGTCCGGCCTGGTCCCGATCGAGGATGAGAAAAAGTCGAAGCTGGACGAGAAGGTCGACGCCTTCGTCGCGGACCTCGTGGCGCAGGATGCCAATTCGCCCGAATTCGGCGCACGCGTCGATCAGCTGACCAATATGGGGCGCAAGGAAATTGCCGAGGCGGCGGGCCACTCCAACCGCTTCCTCGATCGCCCGGTGCGGGCGATGGACAGCGATACCAAGGTCGGCGCGGACCTAGCCGAACTGCGCCGCACGGTCGAGGATCTGGACCCCGGCAAGCGCGGCAATCTGCTGGCGCCCAAGAAGCTGTTCGGGATCATCCCGTTCGGCAACAAGATGCGCGACTATTTCGACGGCTATAAGAGCGCGCAGGGCCATATCAATTCGATCCTGGGGTCGTTGGCCAGCGGCAAGGACGTGCTGATCAAGGATAATGCCACGATCGACGTGGAACGCCAGAATATGTGGCAGACCATGGGCCGTCTGGAGCAGATGATCCATATCAGCAAGACGATGGACGCCCGGCTGGAAGACATGGCGCTGGAACTGGATTCGTCCGATCCGGCCAAGGCGAAGGCGATCCGCGAAAGCGCGCTCTTCTATATCCGCCAGCGCACGCAGGATCTGCTGACGCAGATGGCGGTGACGGTGCAGGGCTATCTGGCGCTGGATCTGGTGAAGAAGAATAATGTCGAGCTGGTGAAGGGCGTGGACCGCGCCAGCACCACCACGGTCGCAGCGCTGCGTACGGCGGTGACGGTGGCGCAAGCGCTGGCCGGGCAAAGGCTGGTGCTGGAGCAGATCAGCGCGCTCAACACCACGACCGCGAACATGATCGACCGGACCGGCGAATTGCTCAAGAGCCAGACCGCGCAGATTCACGAGCAGGCCGCGTCCAGCACGATCCCGATCGAAACGCTTCAGCGCGCCTTCCAGAATATCTACGACACGATGGACAATATCGACGCCTTCAAGCTGAAGGCGCTGGAGAATATGAAGACGACGGTGAACACGCTGTCGGGCGAGGTGGAAAAGTCCAAGGGCTATATCGCCCGCGCGGAGGGGCAGGCGCAGGCCGCCAAGGAAGTCCGCGCGGACAATCCGTTGTTGAGCGCGATCGAGGGGTGAACAAAATGCTTCCCCTAACCCCGTTCGGTTCGAGCTTGTCGAGAACTCTTGCGCATCGGTTCTCGACAAGCTCGAACCCAAAGGCGGGGAAGCAAGCATGAGCCGGTCCGACCGCATATTGGCCGATGCGGACGCCGTGCTGCGCCGCCATAGCGAGCGGGGGCAAAGCCTGTCCACGCGCGCGAGGGCGCGGCGCAACGCCGGCCTGATCCGCAAGGTCAAATATGCCTTCTGGGCGGTACTGGCGATAGTGTTGGCCAGTGCGGTGGCTGGCTTCGTCCTGCCGCTGGGCACCACCGGCGTCATGATCGTGCTAGGCGTGATGATCGCCGCGCTGCTGCTGATCGCGCTCGCGCCCACGGAAAGCCGGGTGAAGACGGAAGCTCTGGCGCAGACGGAACTGGCCGCACTGCCGCTCAAGACCGAAATCTGGCTGGAAAACCAGCGCAAGGCCCTGCCCGCCCCGGCGGTCACGCTGGTCGACAGTATCGGCGTGAAGCTGGAGATATTGGCGCCGCAGCTCGAGCGCCTGAGCGAGCAGGAACCGGCCGCGCAGGAGGTGCGCCGGCTGCTGGCCGATCATCTGCCCGAACTGGTGACCGGCTATCAGTCGATCCCCGCCCCGCTGCGGCGCGAGGAGCGCAATGGCCGCGTGCCCGAAAAGCAGCTGGTCGAAGGCCTGTCGGTCATCGACGCCGAAATCGGCCGGATGAGCGAAAGCCTGGCCAGCGGCGACCTCGACAAATTGGCCACACAGAACCGGTTTCTTGAACTCAAATATCAGGAAGCCAAGGAACTCGGGGCTTAGCGCCGTCTTGTTCCTATCATGATCCATCTGACGCTCATCATCGTCGATTTCCTGACGGGCCTGCTGGCGGCCGGCGCATGGGCGCTCGCCTCGGCCGGCGGCGCGATCGCGGCGGTGGTGGGCGGCGGCTTCCTCAGCCTGTCGCTGTTTCGACGCTGGCGTCGGCGATAGGGTGGAATATTACGGCATTTCTATGCCATGCCACTGTTCCTGTTCTTCAAATCCCTCCACAACAGCCGATAGATAGAGCGCCTCTCCGGTCGGGAAGGCACATTCATCATGATCTGTTGGCATCATCGCCTCGTCGCGCGGATAGGGCTGCGACTGATCGGCCTTGCCCTCATCGCCAGCCTGCGACCGCAGGGTGCTGCCCTGCGCGCACTTGTCCAGCAGTCGGCCGCCATCACGCCAGGCCAAATATTGCTGGCGGCGGCATGCGTCGTCAGCGCCAGTGCGGGCGCGATGCTGTTTTTCTGGGGGCCGAACCTGTGGCAACCGGTCGTCATCGCGCGACAATGGCATAGCCATGCAGCGGAGGAAGGGTGACAGGATATCCGGGGGGAAAAATCGTCCCGGACGGCTGATGACGCGTGCAGTTCGCCAGCGGGCCGTCCGGGATCGCAACATCGCATGACTTTGGAGAGGGCATGACAACGTTGTCCTGGCGCTCTAGCCGATTCGTCCAACCGGCGCAACCGGATTTGCATCGCATAAAGAAAGGGCGCGGCTGCCGAATGACAGCCGCGCCCCGAAGGCCCGATGATGGGAAAGCTCAGCCCGCGTAGAGGTTGGTCGGCAGACCGCGTACGCCGCTTTCCACCTCGAAAAAGCCGCCGTCATATTCGGTCGGATCGTCGAGGCCTACGGTCGCCGAACTGACGAACATGCGGTCGAGGTTGGAGCCGGCGAAGGTGATGTTCGTCACCTGCCGCGCCGGCATGGCGATGGCGCGGTCCAGCTTGCCTTCCGGCGTGAAGCGGCTGATCCGGCTGCCGCCCCAATGGGCGACCCAGATATGGCCGTCCGCATCCACGGTCATGCCGTCGGGATAGCCATCCTCCTCACCGAACTGGATGAACGGCTCGCGCTCGGCTGCGCCACCTTCGGTGCGGCGGAAACGGTACATCTGCTTCCTGGCGGTATCGCTGTGATAGAGCCACTGGCCGTCCGGCGAGAAGCAGGGGCCGTTAGGCACGCGATAATCGCTGTCCACGACGGTCCAGCTGCGGTCGGGCGCCAGGCGATAGAGCGCGCCGCGATCATGCTCTTCGCCCATGTCCATCGTGCCGCACCAGATGGCCCCCTGCGCATCCGCCTTGCCATCGTTCATCCGGTTGCCCGGAAAATGCGGCTCCGGATCGCCGAAGGGAGTGATGGTCAGCGGATCGAGGCTGATCTCGGCAAAGCCGATCTGGAACCCGCCGATGAAGCCGCCCGCTTCACGCTCCGCCACCCAGCCCAGCGGCTCGGGCATGGCGAAGCGTTCGACCGTGCTGCTCTCCAGAGACAGCCGGTTGAGCGCCGGGGCGAGGATATCGACCCAATAGACCGCGTTGCCGCGCGCCGACCAGAGCGTCCCCTCGCCCAGCGTGTCGGCGACGCCTCGGTCGATCAGCCGCCATTCCGGCATCAGCGGGCCACGGAAAGGCGATAGACCATTTCATGATGATAGGGCTTGCCGGGATCGACGCGGGCCGAAATGAAGTTCGTCTTGTTGGGCGAGTCCGGGAATTTCTGCGGCTCCAGCGCGATGCCGTCGCCCATGCGATAGACATGGCTGGCCTTGCCGATGAAGGTGCCGTCCAGGAAATTGCCGGTGTAGAATTGCACGCCCGGTTCGGTCGTCAACACTTCGATCACGCGACCCGACACCGGATCTTCCAGCCGTGCGGCCAGTTCGGGGGTCTTGGTCAACCCCTTGTCCAGCGCCCAATTATGGTCGTAACCACGCCCGGCGATGATCTGCGCATCGCGCCCGTCGCGCAGCCCGTCTGCCACGCGGCGGGGCTTGCGGAAATCGAACACGCCGCCTTCGACCGGCTTCAACTCGCCGGTGGGGATGAGGTTCGCGTCGACCGGCGTATAGGCTTTGGCAGGAATCGTGAGCAGATGGCCCATCGCGCCGTCGGGCGACCCTTCGCCCTGGAGGTTGAAGATGGCGTGGTTGGTCATGTTGACGATGGTCGGCTTGTCGGTCTTCGCGTCGAAGGCGATGCCAAGGTTGCCGCTTTCGTCCAGCGTATAGGTGACGGTCACGTCCAGCTTGCCGGGATAGCCCGAATCGCCGTCCGGGCTGGTCAGGCCCAGCACCAGGCTGGCCTTGGGACCGCTCTTCAGGGACACGACCTTCCACACCTGCTTGTCGAAGCCCTTGCCGCCGCCGTGCAGCGTGTTGACCTTGTCATTGAGCGGCAGCTGATAGGCCTTGCCGTCCAGGCTGAATTTGCCGCCGGCGATGCGGTTGGCATAGCGGCCCACGGTCACGCCGAAGAAATTGGGATGATCGACATAGTCCTTGAGGTCGTCATAGCCCAGCAGCACGTCGGCGCTCTTGCCATCCTTGCCCGGACCGGACAGCGACTGGAGCGTCGCGCCATAGGTCAGGATCTTCGCCGAAACGCCTGCGCCATTTTTCAGCGTGATCGTTTCGACCGCAGCGCCATTGGCCGTTCCTGCGGGTGCGCGGCTGGCTTCGGCGGCAAGCGCTGAGCCGCTTGCGAGGCCAAGGACCAGAGCGTATGACAGCGCTGTTTTCAAATCGACGACCTTTCGCATGGACTTCCTCCCGATGACATGCGCCCATTGACGGGCGGTTGAGGGAGATATACTCCGACAAAATAAGCGGGCGCAACCCTTGATCGGGCGGCCTGCTCTGGAACTGCACTGGAGAAGGATGAATGGCAGGACCGATCTCGTCTGGCGCTGCGCCTGTCGCAACGCATAACCCCGGCACACGCTACGGCCCTGCCCTTGCGCTACTTGCCAGCCTCTTCTTCATGTGGGGCTTCATCACCGTCATCAACAACACGCTGCTGCCGCATCTGCGCAGCGTGTTCGAGCTGAGCTATACCCAGACGACCCTGATCGAATCGGTCTGGTTCATCGCCTATTTCGTCGCCTCCATCCCGTCGGCCAAGCTGATCGAACGGGTGGGCTATCAGAAGTCGATGGTCACCGGCCTGCTCATCATGGCGGCCGGCGCGCTGGGCATGACGGTCGCGGCGTCGATCCCGTCCTACGGCGTGACGCTCGTCATGCTGTTCGTGATCGCCAGCGGCATCACCCTGCTTCAGGTTGCGGCCAACCCCTATGTCGCGGTCGTCGGCAAGCCTGAAACCGCCTCGTCGCGCCTCAATCTGGTACAGGCGATGAATTCGGCCGGCACGATGCTGGCCCCGATGTTCGGCGCCTATCTGATCCTGGGCCGGTCGAAGGGCGGCACGGCGCAGGGCGAAGTCGTCCTGACGCAGGCCGAACGACTGGCCGACGCCCAGTCGGTGGTCCTGCCCTACATATTGGTCGCGATCGTTCTGGCCGTATTGGCCGTGGTGATCGCCCGCTTCCCGCTGCCCGCCATGGGCAACGCGACGCAGCGCCACAACAAGGAAGAGCGCAAGAAATATTCGCTCTGGAACCATCGCAACCTGGTGTTCGGCATCCCTGCGATCTTCATCTACCTGATCGCGGAAATCGGCGTCGCCAACCTGTTCATCAACTTCGTCAGCCAGCCCGACATCGCCAATCTGACGCATGAGCAGGCCGGCAATTATCTGTCGCTGCTGTGGGGCGGCATGATGGTCGGCCGGTTCGCGGGTTCGGCGATCATGCAGAAGTTCGACGCGGGCCATGTCCTCGCCGCCTTCTCGATCGGCGCCTTCGTCGTGATGCTGGTCACCGTGTTCACCACCGGCCCCGTCGCCATGTGGTCGCTGATCCTGGTCGGCCTGTTCCATTCGATCATGTTCCCGACCATCTTCACCCTGGGCATCAAGGGCCTTGGCCCGCTGACCGAAGAAGGATCGGGCCTGCTGATCATGGCGATCGCTGGTGGCGCGCTGGTCGTGGTGCAGGGCTATCTGGCGGACCATTATGGTTTGCAGACCAGCTTCCTGCTGACCGCCGCCTGCGAACTCTATGTTCTCTTCTACGCGCTGTGGGGGTCGAAGACGAGCAACGCATTGCCGGAGCAGCAGATCGCGGAATAAAGCCAAGGGCCCAGTACCCAAGGCATGAAAAGGCCGGAGCGGACATGCCGCTCCGGCCTTTTTCCTTTTCGGGGATCGTGCATCGGCCTATCCGGCATGGCTTCGCATATGAGGAACCCGCCATGGCCGACATCCTGCTTTTCTCCTACGGTACGCTGCGGCAGATCGAAGTGCAGATGGCGTTGTTCGGCCGCCCGGTGGAGGGTGAGCCCGACGCCCTGCCCGGCTTTCGCCAGCACATGATCGAGATCAGCGACCCGGACGTGATCGCCAAGAGCGGCACGCGCTGGCACCCGATGGTCGAGCCGAGCGACGATCCGGCCGATGCGGTCGAAGGCCTGCTCTTCCGCCTGACGCCACAGGATATCGCCAGCGCGGACGCCTATGAGGTGGATTATGTCCGCCGCGCCGTGACGTTACGCTCCGGCCTCACCGCCTTCATCTATGGCGACGCGAACGACGGGGGCGGCGCATGATCGTCCGCCCGCGCCCCGGCCTGATGGATGTCGCGTTTGCGCTGCGCGGCTCCGTCCTGCCCCGCATCAAGGGGCGGCTGGCGCTGATCACCCTGCTCAGCGTCGCGGCCGTCATGACGGCGCGGCTGCATCCAGGCATCTTCTCGCAAATCAGCGCCATCCCCTTCACACTGATGGGCATCGCTCTGTCGGTGTTCATGAGCTTTCGCAACAATGCCTGCTATGATCGCTGGTGGGAGGGGCGCAAGCTCTGGGGCTCGCTCATTATCGCCTGCCGTTCCCTGGCGCGGCGCACGACGATATTGGAAATGGCGGACCGGCGCCTTGTGCTCACCGGATTGTGCGGCTTCACCGCCGGCCTTGCGGCACGGTTGCGCGGGGCGGACGAACGCGCGGCCATCGCCCGGCATGCCGGGGACGGACCATGGCTGGGCGCCGTCAATCCGGCCGACGCGCTGCTCCAGCATCTGGGCCGGCACTGTCTGTTGCTGATGCAGGACGGTCGGATCGGGGCCATCCATCACAGCCTGTTGGAGGAGCAATTGCACCTGCTGGCGCAGGTTCAGGCCGGTTGCGAGCGCATCCAGCTGACGCCCCTCCCCTTCAGCTATTCGTTGCTGCTGCATCGCACGGCGACGATATTCTGCCTGACGCTGCCTTTCGCGCTGGCCGGCGCGCTGGGCTGGTGGACGTTGCTGCCCGCCGTTCTGGTCAGCTATACCTTTTTCGGCCTCGACGCGCTGGGCGACCAGTTGGAAGATCCGTTCGGGCTGGAACCCAACGATCTGCCCATCGACGCCATGACGCGCACGGTGGAACGGGAAATGCTGAGCGCGCTAGGCGAAACCATATTGCCTCCGCCGATCGAGGCGAAGGCCAATATCCTGACCTGACTCCTATCCCCCCATGGCGCTGGCCGTATCCTCCAGCGCCAGATCGACCAGCACGCCCATCGCTTCGGCTGCCGCGACCGGATCGCCCGCCGCGATCGCATCATAGACGCGCACATGGTCGGGGATCGGGTTGCGCGGCAGGGCGCGGGCGCGCTGCTTATATTGGGTGGTCCAGTTCACCGCCGCGCCGATGCTGGCGGTCAGCACCAGCAGCGCGTCGTTGCGGGTCGCGTTCAATATCGCATTGTGGAAATCGCGGTCCGCCGCGCGCCCCGCCTCGGTCGCCAGCGTATGGCGGCGCATCGCGGCCAGCGCATCCTTCATGATCCGCAGATCATCCTTGTCGCGCCGTTGCGCCGCCAGCCGGGCGGCGGCAGGCTCCACGATGGCGCGCAGTTCGAACAGGTCGCGCACGAATTGGATGTCCGGCTCCCCGGCAAAGGCCCAGGCCAGCACTTCTGGGTCGAGCAGGTTCCAGCGATTACGCGGCAACACCCGCGTCCCTGCCTTGGGCCGGCTTTCGACCAGCCCCTTGGCGGTCAGCACCTGGATCGCCTCGCGATAGGCGCTGCGGGACACTTCCAGTTCCTCGGCGAAGGCCACTTCGCCCGACAGCGTGTCGCCGGGCGCATATTGGCCGGACAAGATCGCCATGCCCAATTTATGCGCGATCGCACCGTGCAGCCGACGCCCCGGTCCCCGGACCGCCTTGGCCGCGCCACTATTGTCCGTCTCATCCCTGTGCAAAGACGGATTTTCCTTCACCATTTCCGCTCCTCTTACCTCTCCCCAATGAGGCACAACCTTCGGTACAATACAAGCATTGCCATTACCATCATCCTGTAATATGTCGGAGTAATTAACGGATTCACCGCCGCTGCCCTCGTCATCATCGCGATGGCGGGCCTGCGGCGAAAAGTCTTGCACGTTGGATTGAGCGCCATGTTTGAGGCGCGCGGGAGGAGAGTTTTCATGACATTGCGCCTGTTGCAGCACCGTTCGGAAAATGGCGATCGGTCGGTCATCGCCGCTCAGGGCGACGCTGCCTGGTTCGTGCCCGGCTTCACCACCATCCGCGCCTTGGCGCTGCATGCGATCGCGCAGACAATCAGCCTCTCCGCCGCCGTCGACGCCGCCGGCAAGGGCGATGCCATCGATATCGCCGCCGAATTCGAAGCCAATCGCCTGCTCGCCCCTATCGACCATGAAGATGGCGCGCATGTCCAACTGACCGGCACCGGCCTGACCCACCTCGGCTCGGCAGAAGGCCGCGACAAGATGCACCGCGAAGCCGCCGCCGTCGAAAAGCAGACGGACTCGATGCGCATGTTCCTGGAAGGCCTGGAAGGCGGCAAGCCCGCCGCGGGCGAAGTCGGCCAGCAGCCCGAATGGTTCTACAAGGGCGACGGGTCGCAGCTTGTCGGTCCGACCGATCCGCTGACCATGCCCGCCTTCGCCAAGGATGGCGGCGAGGAGCCGGAACTGGCCGGCATCTACCTGATCGGTGAAGACGGCACCCCCTATCGCCTCGGCCTCGCGCTCGCCAACGAGTTTAGCGACCATGTCACCGAGCGTCATAACTATCTGTGGCTGGCCCACTCCAAGCTGCGTCAGGCCGCGCTTGGCCCGGAACTGCTGGTCGGCACCCCGCCCGAGCACATCGAAGGCGCAAGTCGCATCATCCGCGACGGCGAAATCCTCTGGGAAAAGCCGTTCCTGTCGGGCGAAGGCAATATGTCGCACAGCTTCGCGAACCTGGAACATCATCATTTCAAATATGATCTGTTCCGTCGCGCGGGCGACGTGCACGTCCATTTCTTCGGCACCGCCACCCTGTCGTTCAGTGACGGCATCGTGCCGCAGGAAGGCGATGTGTTCGAAATCATCGCCGCGCCCTTCACCCTGCCGGTGCGCAACCCGCTCAAGCGCGCTGCCCCCGTTCAGGTCGCCGTCAAGCAACTCTGAACCCATCGACATGGACCCGATCCGTATCGCGATCGTGGGCATAGGCAAGATCGCGCGCGATCAGCATGTGCCCGCGATCCTGGGCAATAGCGCCTTCAGCCTGGCCGCCACCGTCAGCCCGCATGATGCGGGCCTGGATGGCGTGCCGCATCATGCCAGCCTGGACGACCTGCTCGCCCAGGGGCCGGCCGTGGACGCCATCGCGCTCTGCACCCCGCCGCAGGTTCGCTACGACCTGGCGACGCAGGCGCTCAAGAAGGGCATCCACCTCTTTCTGGAAAAGCCGCCCGGCGCGACTTTGGCCGAGGTCGAGGCCCTGAAGGCGCAGGCCGACAAGGTCGGCGTCAGCTTGTTCGCCGCCTGGCACAGCCGCTTCGCCGCCGGGGTCGCCCCCGCGCGCGCATGGCTGGCCGAACGTCGAATCGAGAAAGTGTCGATCGTCTGGCGGGAGGATGTCCGCGTCTGGCATCCGGGTCAGGCATGGATCTGGCAGCCCGGCGGTCTTGGCGTGTTCGATCCGGGCATCAATGCGCTCTCGATCGTCACGCATATCCTGCCGCGCCCCTTCTTCCTGAAGGATGCGACACTGGTGCTGCCGGAAAACCGCGCCGCGCCGATCGCCGCCGACCTCGCCTTTCGCGACACCGCTGGCGCGCCGATCCACATGGATCTCGACTGGCGCCAGACCGGCCCGCAAAGCTGGGACATCATCGTCGACACCGATGCGGGGACGCTGAAACTGTCCCATGGCGGCGCGGTGCTGACCCTGCCCAGCGGCACGGACCATGGCGAAGATGTCGAATATGCCGGCCTCTACGCCCGTTTCGCCACGCTGATCCGGGGCGGCCGATCGGATGTCGACACCAGCCCGTTGCGGCTGGTCGCCGATGCCTTCCTGCGCGGCACCCGCGAAACGACCGAAGCATTTCACGACTAATTCCAACAGGGAGAGGAATATGATGAAATCTCTGCGCCGCACGACCGCTGCGCTGTTGCTGTGCGCCAGCGCGCTGGCGACCACCACCGCCGTCGCCGACACCAATGGCAAGCCCACCACCGCGACCATCCACGCCGACAAGCCCGGCGCGGTCTATGACAAGGCCATCTTCACCCAGTTCGCCGAGCATCTGGGCACCGGCATCTATGGCGGCCTCTATGTCGGCAACGACAAGTCGATCCCCAACACCAACGGTTTCCGCAACGACGTGATTTCGGCGCTGAAGAATCTATCGGTGCCGATCATCCGCTGGCCCGGTGGCTGCTTCGCCGACGAATATCATTGGCGTGAAGGCATCGGCGCGAAGAACAAGCGCCCGGTCAAGATCAACACCCATTGGGGCGGCGTGACCGAGCCGAACACGGTCGGCACCCATGAGTTTTTCGAGTTGATCCGTCAGGTCGGCGCGCAGGCCTATATCGCCGGCAATGTCGGCAACGGCACGCCGCAGGAAATGGCGGAGTGGGTCGAATATATGACCTCGCCCGCCGGCAGCCTGGCCGACGAACGCGCCAAGAACGGCCATAAGGAGCCGTGGGCGGTGCCCTATTTCGGTGTCGGCAATGAACTCTGGGGCTGCGGCGGCAATATGCGCGCCGAATTCGCCGCAGACGAAACCCGCCGCTACGCCACCTTCGTCAAGGCGCCCGCCAATACCAAGATCCTGAAGATCGCGGCCGGCGCCAATGTCGACGATTATAACTGGACCGAAACGATGATGCGGGTCGCGGGCGACAAGCTCGACGGCGTATCGCTTCATTATTATGTCCACCCCGCCGGTGGCTGGCCGCCGCGCGCGCCCGCCGTCAATTTCGACGAAAATGGCTGGGCCGATGCGCTGAATGGCGCGCGCAAGATGGACGAGCTGATCACCAAGCACAGCGCGATCATGGACAAATATGATCCCGCCAAGCGCGTCTTCCTGGCGGTCGACGAATGGGGCAGCTGGTATGCGCAGGACGAAGGCACCCATCCGGGCTTCCTGCGTCAGCAGAACACGCTGCGCGATGCGCTGATCGCGTCGATCCATCTCGACATCTTCGCGCGTCATGCCGACCGCGTCCGCATGACCGCGATCGCCCAGATGGTGAACGTGCTTCAGGCGATGATCCTGACCGAAGGCAAGAAGATGGTGCTGACGCCCACCTATCATGTCTTCGAAATGTACAAGCCCTGGCAGGATGCGACCGTGCTGCCGATCGACATCCAGACCCCCTGGTATGCCAAGGATCAGTACACCATGCCCGCCGTCAGCGGATCGGCCGTGAAGGGCAAGGATGGCAAGGTCCATGTCGGCCTGTCGAACCTCGACCCGAACCAGCCCAACACCGTCACGGTGAAGCTGGATGGCCTCAATGCCGCGACCGTCACCGGCCGCGTGCTGACCGCCGGTGCGATCAATGCGCACAATACGTTCGATGCGCCCGAAACCGTCAAGCCCGTGGCCTTCACCGGCGCGCAGGTCAGCGGCGGCACGCTGACCGTCACGCTGCCGGCCAAGTCGGTGGTGGTACTGGAACTGAACTAACCTGTTTGGAGCGGGCGGTGGGTGGAATTGCCGCCCGCTCCATCCCCCTGCCGTCATGCCCCTGCCAGCCGGCGGGTGCATGACGCTGACGATAAGGAGAGGCCCGGATGACCCGGCAGATCATGTTCACGCTGGCGGGCCTCGCCCTGTTCGCAACCAATGCCCCGGCCATCGCGCAGCAGGCGGCGGCCCCTGCCGCAGGGACGCTCAACAGCCGCCTGACCGGCGACCTCGTCCCCACCCATGATCCGGTCATCGCGCGCGAAGGTGACACCTATCATGTGTTCAGCACCGGCCATGGCAAGCGGCTGATCGAAACGCGCACGTCGAAGGATCTGGTGACCTGGACCGCGGGCGACCCGATCTTCACCTCGCTCCCCGCCTGGGCGAAGGACGCGATCCCCGGCAGCGACGGCATGTGGGCGCCCGACATTTCCTACGTCAACGGCCGCTATCGGCTTTACTATTCGGTATCGACCTTCGGCTCCAACCGGTCCGCCATTGGCCTGGCCACCAGCCCGACGCTGGACCCCAAGGCGAAAAACTACGCCTGGCGCGACGAAGGCCTGGTCGTCATGTCCACCAAAGACGATGATTATAACGCCATCGACCCCAATTTCATCATCGACCGCGAAGGGCGCCACTGGCTGAGCCTCGGCAGTTTCTGGACCGGCATCAAGCTGTTCGAACTCGACCCCAAGACCGGCAAGCCCAAGAATGCGAAGAAGCCCGTCTCCATCGCGCGCCGCCCCGCCCCCGCCGGCGGCCCGGCTCCGGTGGAGGCGCCCTTCATCGTCGATCATGGCGGCTATTATTGGCTGATGGTCAGCTATGATTATTGCTGCAAGGGCGCGAACAGCACCTATTATACCGTCATGGGCCGCTCCAAGGACATTACCGGCCCCTATCTGGGCAAGGATGGCAGCCCGTTGATGGAGGGTGGCGGCACCATCTTCCTGCGCGCCGACCTTCAGGAACAGCAGCGTTTCCGTGGCCCCGGCCATGCCGGCTGGCTCCACGACGTTGATAGTAAGACCGGGGACGGCAAAGACTATGTCGTCTACCACGCCTATGACAAACAGGCGAACGGCGCCCCCACCTTGCGCATCGCCCCGGTACGCTGGGGGGCTGACGGCTGGCCCCAGGCCGAATATTGAACGCTTTTAGTCCGACTAACCTATTCGGAGAGATTCTGATGTCGATCACCCTGTCCCGCCGTGGCTTTATCGGCAGCGCTGCCGCGCTGTCCGCCACGCCCGCCATCGTCCAGGCCGCGTCCACCCCGGCGGATGCGCCGGTCCCCGTCAATCCGCTGGTCAAGCAGCGCGCTGACGGCCAGGTCTTCCGCCACGACGACGGCTATTATTACCTCACCGGCTCCGTCCCCGAATATGATCGCCTGGTCCTGCGCCGGTCGAAGACGATCGCGGGCCTGGCCACCGCCAAGGAAGCGGTGCTGTGGCGGCATGAAAAGAGCGGCCCGCGTTCGGGCTATATCTGGGCTCCCGAACTGCATCAGATCGATGGCAAATGGTATATGTATTTCGCCGCTGGCCCGGCGGGCGGCGGTGACGACGTGTTCCGCATCCGCACCTTCGCCATCGTCTGCGACGGTCCCGATCCGATCACCGGCAATTGGAGCGTGCTGGGCGAATTGCAGACGCCCTGGGACAGTTTCAACCTCGATTCGACCAGCTTCGTGCACAAGGGCGTGCGCTATTTCGCCTGGGCGCAGCGTGAGCCGGGGATCGAAACGAACAGCAACCTCTATATCGCGAAGCTCGAATCGCCGCTGAAGCTGGGCGAGAAGGTCACGCGCCTGACCGTGCCGACGCTCGACTGGGAAGTGCGCGGCTACAAGGTCGCCGAAGCCCCTGCCGTCCTGCACCGCAACGGCCGCCTGTTCATGACCTATTCGGCCAGCGCCACCGATGCGCGCTATTGCCTGGGCCTGCTGACGGCGGACGAAAATGCCGACCTGCTCGACGCGAACAGCTGGACCAAGTCGCCCCAGCCGGTCTTCGTCTCCAACAGCGCCACCAGCGTCTATGGCCCCGGCCACAACAGCTTCACCGTGGATGAAAAAGGCCGTGACATCCTCGTCTATCATGGCCGCGACTATGAGGCGATCCAGGGCGACCCGCTGCTCAATCCGGACCGCCACACCCGCGTCCAGCGCCTCTATTACACCGCTGACGGCACCCCCGATTTCGGCGTGCCGGTGGGCAATGGCCCGCTGCCCGAACGCTTCGTGTCCTCCACCGATCCGACGCGGTTGATGGCGCATGACGGCACGGCGCTGATCGCAGGCAACCCGTCGCTGGCGCAGACCCAGTTCCGCCAGACGTCCGGCCGCGCCGGCGCGCGCAGCGTCATGCTGTCCCCCATCCTGATGCCCGACCATTATCTGGTCGCCGGCGCGGACGGATCCTTGGCCCTGCAACCCGACAGCAAGAGCGCGGACTTCAATCTGCGCAGCCAGTTCGTCCGCTTCGACGAGAAGACGCTGCATGCGGCGCGCTTCGTATCGATCGCCACGCCGGGCAAGGCGATCGGCATTGCGGCAGATCAGCTGACGCTGGTGCCGAGCCGTGACCCCAGCGCCTGGTGGCATCTCGACTGACATCATAAGTCTGACTATTCAAAGCCTAACGGGCGCCTTGCCAAGAGCGAGGCGCCCGTTTTTCGTCGACGGTATGGCGTGAATACACCGCAAAACGGGGCGTTCCACGCCTGCGACAATAATATCACATCGCTGAAATTTCACTGCAATGAACCGTAATTTTCCGCTTGCGATTCATTTGTCGGAGCAATAATTAGTCCGAGTAATTCATGCATGGCGTAGATGCGCCAGCTTATGGGGAGGATATCCAAATGGCATTCAAGCCGGTCGCACTCGCTTCCGCTTCCATGTTCGCACTGATGCTGTCGGGCGCCGCCCACGCACAGGACGCGGCCACCGTCGCACCGCAGGATGAAGCCGCCGACATCGTCGTCACCGGCGTCCGCGCCTCGATCGTCGGCGCACTCAACGTCCGCAAGCAATCGACCCAGATCGTCGATTCGATCGTGTCGGAAGACGTCGGCAAGCTGCCCGACAACAACGTCATCGAAGCGCTCCAGCGCGTCACCGGCGTCCAGGTCACCAACCGCACCGGCGGCGAAGCGGCCGGCATCTCGATCCGCGGCCTGACCGACGCGCTGACCACCCTCAACGGTCGCAACATCTTTACCGGCACCGGTCAGGCGTTCGCGCTCCAGGATATTTCGGCGAACCTCGTCAACCGCGTCGACGTCTACAAGACCCGTTCGGCCGACCAGATCGAAACCGGCCTGGCCGGTCAGGTCGACGTCCAGACCCGCCGCCCGTTCGATTTCGACGGCTTCGCCATTTCGGGCCTGGCCCGTGGCATCTACAATGAGCAGGCCGACACCTATAATCCCAACGTCGCACTGCTGATCAGCGACCGCTGGGAAACCGGCATCGGCGACATCGGCATCCTGGTGAACGGCAGCTACACCCGCACCAAATATCGTGACCAGACCGTCACGGCGGGCGCACTGGTGCCCTTCGCTGCCGAAGCCGGCAACGGTTTCTCGCGCCTGGAACGCATCTTTCCCGGCCCGGACAATGTGAACTGGCAGCCCGGCCTCGATCGCGGCCTGCCAACGGCCGCCGGCTCGACGCTCAACATCAACGGCGCCGAAGTCCCCTATGTGCTGTCGCGCGACGCCGTGTTCAGCTCGGATCTTTATGGCAAGCGTGAACGCCCCTCGTTCAACGTGGCGCTGCAATGGGCGCCCAACAGCAGTTCGGTCTACACCGCCGAAGTCTATTATGCCGGCTTCCGTGGCGAAACCTTCAACAGCCTCCAGTTCAGCTTTGTCGACTGGTGGGGCAACCCCGGCTCGATCGAAACCTATGATGGCACCAACATCGTCAAGTCGCGTACTGGCGTGGCGGATGTCTATGGCTTCAACAGCGGCGACTTCAACAAGTCGAAGACTGACAGCTTCGTCTATGCGCTGAACGGCAAGTGGGATCTGGGTGATCGCGGCAAGATCGTCGGCGACCTCGCCTATCAGACCAGCAAGACCCAATCCTCCTTCATCGCCATGCGGACCGATCGCGTCGCCAGCTCGATCGACGTCGATTTCAACGCCGCCGGTGGCATCCCCTCCTATCATTTCAGCGACGATAGCCTGCTGAACGACCCCAGCCTCTGGAACGTCGTCCAACTCTACGACAATGCGAACCGCGACAAGGGCAGCGCCATCACCGGTACGCTCGACGGCTATTACACTTGGGATGAAGGCTTCATCCGTCAGGTGAAGGCCGGCATCCGCATCGACCAGCGCAAGGCGTCCAACTATGTGCGCACGCAGGACCGCGGCGCACCGCTGGTCGCCACGACGCTGGCTGGTCTGGGCGAAGGCGCGACCTTCACCAACAAGGATTTCTACCAAGGCCGCGCCGACGTGCCGACCAGCTGGACGCTGGCCAATGGCTACTGGCTCCATGACAATGCCGACACTGTCCGTGGCCTCTATGGCCTGCCGACATCGGAACAACTGTCGCTGCAAAAGACCTTCGACATCGATGAAAGCACGATTGCCATGTATGCGCAGGTGGATGGCGAAGTGTCGATCTTCGGCCGCCCGCTGAAGCTTCAGGCCGGCGCTCGCTATGTCACGGTCGACACCGACTATAATTTCTTCGACCGCTACAACAATGGTGCGCATACCGGCGTTTCGTCGGGTTCGGACCGCTGGCTGCCCAGCTTCACCGCCCGCTACGAGATTTTCGACAATCTGCGCCTGCGCTTCAACTATGGTGAAACGCTGCGTCGCCCCAATTTCGGCGACATCAACCCGAACTACAACCTGACCGGCGACCTCACCAATGTCGGCTACGGCAGCGGTTCGGCCGGTACCGCCAACCTGGCGCCCACCCATTCGAAGAATATCGACGTGGCGCTGGAATGGTATTTCGAGCGCAACAGCGCGATCACGCTGACGGCCTTCCGTCGCAAGATCGACGGGCTGGTCGTGCCGCTGACGGTCATGGAATATATTCCGAACAACGGTATCGAAGCCGGCGCTACGGACTATTTCGCCATCACCCGTCCGGTCAATGCGTCCAACGGCGTGCTCAAGGGACTGGAACTGGGCCTGACCTACTTCCCGTCCTATCTGCCGGGTCCGCTCAACGGACTTGGCTTCGTGGGCAGTGTCACCGTCCTCGACTCCAAGCAGAATATCCCACTCACCAACTCGGCCGGCGAAGTCACGGGTCAGGCTACCTCGTCCTTCTTCGGCGTGTCGGACCTCAGCTACAACGCCACGCTCGCCTATGATAACGGCCCGATCGGCGCGCGCCTGTCCTACATCTGGCGCAAGGAGTTCCTGGCGAACAACGAAGCGCGTCTGTTCGCCAATCCGATCGGCGTGTGGCGCAATCCGGAAAAGAGCCTGGATCTCCAGCTCACCTGGAACGTCAACGACCGTCTGGGCGTGACCTTCGATGCGGTGAACCTCACCAAGTCCAAGCAGCAGACCTATTACAAGTTTGAAGATGTCGGCGGCCCGGACCAGTTCAACCTTGGCACCACGCTATTGTCGCGCACCTTCGCGCTGGGTGTTCGTTATACCTTCAAGTGAGTGCCCATGGGGCACGGCGTCTCCTCGCCGTGCCCCATAACATGGCGGCCGTATCGGGATGCTCTCCAGTCCCGCTACGGCCGCCATATTTGTTTCTGCTACGAAGGAGGACGACCGATGCGCGCGATGAAGATGATCCTGCTGGCGGGGGCCGCCTTGATGAGCATCGGCGCGGCGTCGGCGCCCCCCTCCAAGATGGACACGACCGCCATCGCCGCCCAGCGCTTCGGCAACGACGCACCCTGGTATCGGGACCGTATCCCCTTCTTCGAATCCGCCGACCCCAAGATCGACGCGGTCTATTATTATCGCTGGGCGCTCTATCGCGGGCATCAGCGGGATCTGGGCGCCGAAGGCTATATCACCACCGAATTTTTCGACGATGTCGACTGGCAGCGCCATCCCTATGCCAGCCTGAACGACGCCAGCGGCTTTCACATCGGCGAGGGACGCTGGCTGAACGACCGGCGCTTCGCCGACGATTATATCAATTTCATGTATCGCAGCGGCGGCAACGACCGGCACTTTACCGATCATATGGCCGACAGCGTCTGGGGCCGCTTCCTGGTCGATGGCGACCGGGCGGACGCGATCGCGCATCTGCCGGTGATGAACCATATCTATCGCCTGTGGGACGATAAATATGACTTCGCCAAAGGACTGTATTTCGTGGAGCCGCTGCTGGACGCCACCGAATATACCGTCTCCTCCATCGACGCATCGGGCGGCAAGGACGGGTTCCGGGGCGGCGAGGCTTTCCGCCCTTCGGTCAACAGCTATATGTTCGCCAATGCCCGCGCGCTGTCGAAAATAGCGGCGATGGCCGGCAACAAAGCCATGGCTGCCGACTATGCCGCCCGCGCCGATGCGCTGCAAAAGCGCGTCCTTCACGACCTGTGGAGCGACAAGCTCGGCCACTTCATCGACCGCCACCAGTCGAAGACCGACTTCGCCAACTATTGGGATCCGATCCGTAACCGCGAACTGGTCGGCTATCTGCCCTGGATGTTCGACCTGGTCCCCGACGACGCCAAATATGCGGCGGCCTGGGCGCATCTGCTCGACCCCGCCTCCCTCGCCGGCAAGGCGGGCATGCGCACGGTGGAAGCCAATTACGAATATTATATGCGCCAATATCGCTATCTGGGCAGCGCCCCGGAATGTCAGTGGAACGGCCCGATCTGGCCATATCAGACGACGCAGGTGCTGCACGGCATGGCCAATCTGCTCGACCATCAGACGCAGACCGGTCCGGTCACGCGCAGCGCCTATATGCGTCTGCTGCGCCAATATGCCGCGCTTCACTATCAGGGAAATCACCTCGACATCGAGGAGGATTATCACCCCGAAACCGGCAAGCCGATCGTCGGCCTGGACCGCAGCCATCATTATTTCCATTCCGGCTTCAACGACCTCATCCTGACCGGGCTGGTCGGCATCCGCCCGCGCGCCGATGATGTGCTGGAGGTGAACCCGCTATTGCCGAATGCCGGCGATCCACAGGCGCTCGCCTGGTTCCGGGTGCAGGACGTCCCCTATCATGGCCATAAGGTCGCGGTGACATGGGATGCGGACGGCAGCCATTATAAGCGCGGCAAGGGCCTCTTCATCGAAGTGGATGGCCAGCCTGTCGCCCACCGCGAAACGCTGGGCCGGATCGAGGTGCCGGTGGCCCGCGCGCCCACGCCCGCCATCCAGCGTCCGATCAACCGGGCAGTGCAACTGGTACGCGGGCAGTTCCCGATGGGGTCAGCCTCCAGCAACGCCGACGTCGAAAATGTCCATGATGCGATCGACGGCCGGGTCTGGTTCTTCCCGGAACTGCCCAATGGCTGGTCCTCGGCGCCCTCGCCCGCCGATCAATGGTATGCGATCGACCTGGGCAAGCCCACCGACCTCGCCCGCGCCGAACTCGCCTTCTTCGCCGACGGCAAAAGCTTTGCCGTGCCGCAAAGCTACCGGCTTCAGGCCTGGGTGGACGGCGACTGGCGCGACATCGCCGTGCCGAAGGGTAGCCCGGTCGCCAACGGCGTCACCGACGTCCGCTGGCCCCGGCTTCAGGCGAGCAAGGTCCGCCTGCTCTTCACGCAAGCCAAAGGCAAAGCGATCCGCCTCGCCGAGTTCAAACTGTTCGCGGACTGATCGCTTAGGCTTTTTGGACATGCGTCCTTGACGCATCCGCACCGGCCCGCACCCCCACCCGACCACCCAGACATGGTATCCTGATTGGCGGTCGGGTGGGGGTGTGGGCCGGCACCGCATAGAAAATGCGCTCTTTCGCGCATTTTCCAGCTGGACTCTCAGCCCACATCACTGGTGCGGGCGGCGTTCAGGAAGGGCTGAACCCGTAGCCGGGGGAAAACCTGCTCGATCGGCTTGCTGTCGGGCAGGATATAGACATAGCCGCCCTTGCGCCCGAACAGCGGGCTGACCTTGGCATAAAAAACCTTGGGCACGTTGATGCAGCCGAAGGTGATGCGATTATCCTCGATCCCGGGGGACAGCATCCGCTCCTTGCGCTTTTCCTTGGGATTGCCGGGCGGGATGGTGTGCAGCGCGACAGAGGTCGCATAATCGACCCACAACACCCGCTGCTTGCCCGCCGCGACGCCGAATTTCGCCAGAAAGCGCCCGGCCGGCGTGGTCTTTTCCGCAGGGCCGATTTCGGCCAGGCTCTTGGCACCGATCCCCGGCGTCGCATCATCGCCCGGCGCGATGCCGATCAGCACCGGCGCATGATCCAGCATCTTGCCCTTGGCGTCGAACAGATAGGCGGCAGCCCCCTGCTTATCGATGACGATATAGGGCAGCGCGTGATTGTCCTTTGCCGAAGCCACCCAATCGACCACGCGGGTCGCGCCGTCCGATAATATGGGCGGCGGCGCCTCCACTTTCGCGACGGGGGCAGCCGGCTTCTTCCTGGTCGCCGCCTTCTTCTTTGCGGCGGCGGATTTGGGGGCTGGCTTCTTGACGGCGGCCTCGGCCGGGACGGCGGTGACGAGCGCAAATCCCGCCAGCGCCATGAAAGCACGGATCATCTTTTTATCTACACTCACGAAAAGGGGCCGGCGTCCTAGGGGGAAGACGCCGGCCGGGAAGGTCATGATCTTATGGCGCGGACGAACGCCGACGGGGGTCGGTCGCAAGGGGAATTGCGCGTCCACTTTATGATCGCATCGTCATGGGCGGACAGGTGTGCCCCGCCGTCCATGCGATGCTTGGGGCCGCCCCGCAGGGTCAGTTACGTGCGCGCTTGCGCTGGGCGGCCTGAAGCTGCTGCTCCACACCATCGACACGGCCGTTCAACTGGTCGAGGCGCTGGCTATTCTGCTGCGCCTGGCCGGACGCCGACTGCGCCTCCGCCAAAGCCTGCTGAGCGGTGCCATCGGTGGTCTGCAATTTCGCATCGAGCGCATCGACGCGCTGATTGACGGTCGCGACCTGTTCACGGACGAACCCCTTGGTGGCACAGCCACCCAGACCCAGCGAACCGATCAAAACCACAGCCAGCGGGGCCATTTTCGTCATAGACGGCGACATGTTTTTCTCCTTATTGGTAACACAGCCGCAACAGTCGAAGCTCAGCGCGTCAAAACCGACAACGATATTCTGACCGGCCGTGCGTCCTGCCAGCCGAATGGAGCGATCCTGAAACGCACGCTATTCCGCCAAAAACGGACATGAATTGCGGATTAACCCGGATGGAAATACATCCTTCCGCTGATCCCGCATCGGCAACGGACTGTCGAGCCGGTGCCGACAACGCGGGATGGAATGCGGTGATTCGCCGGTCATGGAATGGGACAGATTTGACCGGTCGATGACAGGTCCGAATTTTGCCCCGCCCACCCCTCTTGCGGCCCATATCGCCATTTTTCCCCTTGCCCCGGCGGCGATCCCATGCACAAAGCTTGCCAACTGCCGTGCGCGTACCAATTTCCCGCGTGCCTGAACGAACGGCTGCAAGGACAAGACGCATGAACGACGTGGTGACCCCGGACCGGACGGCGCAACGCCCGCAAATCCCGCATGAGGTGGGGGAAGGCCTGTCGGTCATCTCGATCGCCAAAAGCTATGACAAGCGCGTCGTGCTGTCGGACGTGTCGCTGACCGTGGGTAAGGGCGAGGTGGTAGGCCTGCTCGGTCCCAATGGCGCAGGCAAGACGACCTGCTTCTATTCGGTGATGGGCCTCGTGCGCCCCGACCATGGCCGCATCGTGCTGGACGGGCAGGATATCACCAACCTGCCCATGTATCGCCGCGCGATTCTGGGCCTGGGCTATCTGCCGCAGGAAACCTCCATCTTTCGCGGGATGACCGTGGCGCAGAATATCGGCGCGGTGCTGGAGCAGGCGGAGCCGGACAAGGCCGCCCGTGCCGCTCGCCTGGAGCAATTGCTGTCCGAATTCGGCCTCACGCGCCTGCGCGATTCCGCCGCCATGGCCCTTTCGGGTGGTGAACGCCGCCGCTGCGAAATCGCCCGCGCGCTGGCGGCCAACCCATCCATCGTGCTGCTGGACGAACCCTTTGCCGGCATCGACCCGCTGTCGATCGCCGACATTCGCGATCTGGTGAAGGATTTGAAGACGCGGGGCATCGGCGTGCTGATCACCGACCATAATGTCCGCGAGACGCTGGAAATCGTCGATCGCGCCTGCATCATCTATGGCGGGCAGGTGCTCTTTGCCGGCAATCCGACCGAACTGGTTGCCAATGCCGACGTCCGCCGCCTCTATCTGGGCGAGAATTTCCAGCTTTGATATGATGACCGCGCGCGCCCTTCTCTATGATCGGAGCGGCGCATAATGGCGCTCGGCCCACGCCTGGACATTCGCCAGAGCCAGTCTCTGGTGATGACGCCCCAGCTCCAGCAGGCGATCAAGCTGCTGGCGCTGTCCAATCTGGAGATCGAGGCGTTCGTCGCGGGCGAACTGGAAAAGAATCCGCTGCTCGAATCGGGCGGCGGCGATGACGGTCCCCCTGCCCCCGACGGCATCGACCAGATGGTCGAGGCGCCCACGCTGTCCGCCGAAACCGGTGGGGCCGACGATCTGATCGCACAGGGGCTGGGCGCGGCCGACAGCCCGCTCGACGTCGATCATGGCGCGGATAGTTTCATCGACGATGGCCCCGGCGATCGGATGGCCGACGGCATCGCGGAGGCGCATGGGGCCAGCGGCGGCGGCACGGATGCACTGTCCGGCAGCTATGCCGAGGACGCGCCCGACTTCGACAGTTTCGCCGCGCCCGACATCGGCTTGCAGGAACATCTGATGGGGCAGGCCCGTGCCACGCTTTCCGGCATGGATCTGCTGATCGCCACCCAGTTGATCGGCCAGATCAGCGAGGCGGGCTATCTGGAGGCGAACCTGCTCCAGACGGCACATGGCCTAAGCATTCCCCTCTTCGACATCGAACGGGTGCTGGGCGTCATCCACACATTCGATCCCATCGGCGTCGGCGCGCGCAGCCTGTCCGAATGCCTTGCGCTGCAAGCCAGGGAGGCCGACCGCTACGACCCCTGTATGGCGCGGCTGCTCGCCAATCTCGACCTGCTGGCCAAGGGCGCCCTGCCCCAGCTGCGCCGGATCTGCGGCGTGGATGAGGAGGATATGGCGGACATGATCGCGGAACTGCGCGGTTACGATCCCAAGCCCGGCCTACAATTTTCGCAGACAAGCGCCGCGCCGGTGACGCCCGACCTGTTCGTGCGGCCGACGCGCGAAGGCTGGGCGATCGAGGTGAACAGCGCCACCCTGCCCCGCGTCCTCATCAACCGCAGCTATTATGTCGAACTGGCCAGCGGTCCGCAGGACAAGACGGCCAAGGCCTGGCTTGCTGATTGCCTCGCCAGCGCCAACTGGCTGGTGAAGGCGCTGGACCAGCGGCAAAAAACGATCATCAAGGTGGCGAGCGAGATCGTCCGCACCCAGGAAGCCTTCTTCCAGCAGGGCGTCGCCCATCTGAAACCGCTGACGCTCAAAGCCGTGGCCGACACGATCGGCATGCACGAAAGCACCGTCAGTCGCGTGACCTCCAACAAATATCTCTCCTGCCCGCGCGGCCTGTACGAACTCAAATATTTCTTCACCAGCGGCGTGGCGTCATCGGGCGGCGATGGCGGGTCCGTCTCGGCCGAAGCGGTCAAGAGCCATATCAAGACGCTGATCGGCGCCGAAGACCCGCAGGCGATCCTGTCCGACGACACGCTGGTCGACCTACTGCGCGCCAAGGGCATGGACATAGCCCGCCGCACCGTCGCCAAATATCGCGAGGCATTGGGGATCGGGTCGTCGGTGCAAAGGCGACGACAGAAGGCATTGAAGGGCAAGGCGGCGTAAGGACGTCTTGGACTGGTTGCGCGCATTCTCGCCATTCCTTCTCCCCCGGAGGGAGAAGGATAAGAAGCCTTGGCGACGAAGGAGCCTAGGCGCAGTTGGATGAGGGGGCTGGCGCAAGACGGGCCTATTACTGTGAGGTTGCTCCCCCTCACCCAGCTTCGACTAGGCAGCGAGCTGCCAAGTCTGCGCAGCCCTCTCCCTCAAGGGAGAGGGGTAAGAAAAGTCTGCTCCCTACGCGTCCAGCCATAATCCAAGCAGGCCCTATCTCCGATGTCACCCCGCATCCCCGATCCAGAACAGCGCTTCGACCGGCTTGCCGATCACCTGCGCAATCCTGATCGCCAGCAGGGCGGACGGCGAAAAGACCAGATTTTCGATCGTGTTGATGGTCTTGCGCGACACACCGACGCGCTGCGCCAGTTCCGCCTGCGTCAGGCCAAGCCGGTCGCGCTCTTCCCGCAGTCCGTTCAGCAGCCGCTCGGTCATGAATGGATCGATACCCGTTCCGACACGCCAAAGCTGATCAGTGCGGAACTGATCCCCACCGTCATGATGATCTGGATCGCGTCGCGCGGGCCATAATCCTTCAAGAAAGACAGCGCATAGCAGACCATCGCCGTCGCCAGCATGTTCCAGAATCCGATCATCAACGATCGCCGCCGGTTCACGTCGCTGCCTTCGTCATTCAGCATGCCGCGCAGGCGCGGATCGCGGAACAGGCCGCTGGCCCACAGCAGGAACAGCGCGATCACAAGGCCTGTGATCCCCCAACTGACCGGCCCCGCCCCGCCATCGTCCATCCTTTGCGACTGGGTCACGATCAATATCGTCCCCATCATGATGGCCGCGGTCGATCTTCGCCGGGCCAGACGTTCCGCCCGATCCGCAACCATGGTCGTCATTTTCACCTCCACGTAACCTATAGGTTACATGTAACTTCAAGGTTACATAGCGTCAACACCGGTGCGCCTGTCCTACTTCGTGCTGTCCCGCTATGATCCCTACGACGCTCTCCAGGCCCCCTGCCCAGCACGGCGTCGCTCGCAACAATATGTCCAACATAGGACATTCCATGTCTCGATCAGCGGGAAATGTGCGAAGTTAAGGCAGGCAAATCCTATTTTGGCGCGTCACCCCGGTCGCTCTTGACCCCGCCCGCGCGACCGGCAAAAGCGGCGGCCAGACACGCCCAAACCAGATCAAAGGATCGCCCATATCATGTCCGTCGCCTATCTGAACGGTGCCTTCTTGCCGCTCGAAGATGTCCGCATCTCCCCCCTCGACCGCGGCTTCCTGTTCGCCGACGGCATTTATGAAGTCGCCGCCGTGATCGACGGCGGGCTGGTCGACAGCGCCAGCCATCTGGCTCGGCTGGAACGCTCCACCGCTGCCATCGGTATCCCCCTGCCCTTGTCGCTCGATGCGATCGAAGCCGCGCAGAAGGAACTGGTCGTCCGCAGCGGCCTGACCGAGGGCCTCGTCTATCTTCAGATCACGCGGGGGGTGGACGCCAGCCGCGACTTCATCGCAGCGCCGGGCCTGCAACCGACCCTGTTCATGTTCATGCAGGACAAGGTCGTGGTCGATCTGCCCGGCGTGAAGACCGGCATCGCGGTGGCGACCATGCCCGACCTGCGCTGGGCACGGCGCGACATCAAGAGCGTCGGCCTGCTCGCCCAGGCCATGGCCAAGCAGACGGCCAAGGATGCCGGCGCGCAGGAAGCCTGGATGATCGAAGACGGCTTCGTCACCGAAGGCGCCTCCTCCACCGCCTTCATCGTCACGGATGAGGGGATCGTCACCCGCCCCTATAGCCAGACGGTGCTGGCGGGTTGTACCGGCGCGGCGCTGACCGCGCTGGCGGAAGAAAGCGGCTTGGCCGTCATTCGCCGCCCCTTCACGCTCGAAGAGGCCCTGGTCGCGAAGGAGGCGTTCATCACCAGCGCCTCAACCCTCTGCCTGCCGGTGGTGCGGATCGACGGCGAGCCGATCGGCGACGGCACGCCCGGCCCGGTCGCCACCCGCCTGCGCAGCCTCTATGTCGATTTCGCCCGCGCGACGTCGGTTCGATAGGCCGGACACGATAATTAACTCCATAATGGAGGAAGCTTCATCCCTTGTTGAGGGATAGGAAACTTCCTTCATTCTGGCGTCGCTCTGGCGGGAAGCTGGACGGACAGCCGGCGCGGATCGGGCCTGTAACCCGCCCAAATGCCGCTTTTCCGGCCAATATCTCCATTATGGCTGATTTCGTGGCTGAAACGATCCGTTCTTGCTTTATTCTACGGAACGAACATAGAACGGGAGTCGGACCATGATGGAAGATTTTTCCTACGCCCAACCCCAAAGGGGACAGCTCCAACCGGGGGCCATACCCCCCCTTGCCGCGCGCGACGATCGTGCCAGCCTGCTGGTGGTGGCAGACCGGATGGAGGCCGCCGATCTGGAACCTGTGGCCGGTGCAGCGGGCTTCCGCCTGCTCGGCGTCACGCCATTGGCCGACGCACCGATCCGGCTCGATCTTCAGGCGCAATGCGACACGATCCTGTTCTTCTGCCCGACGATGACGCCGCTGCTGGAACGACTGTTGGTTCAGGTGGAAACCCAGGCGATCCAGAATGGCATGGCCGTGATCATGGTCGCAGGATGGGAGACGGTGGAACTGGCCTTCGCCTGCCAGCGCAGCCCGCATAGCCAATTGCTGTGCGACCCCGACCGCACCGAACTGGCCGCCGCTCTGGTCGCGGCCGGCGAACATCGCCCCGCCGCCGGTCAGGTCCATGAGGCCGATCGCGAAGGCGCCCGGCTCCAACGACTGAGCGAGGAGGTCGGCCGCCTTGCCCGCACGCTCGACGCGCTGACGGAACGGACGGGCATGGCCATGCCCAGCTTCGACCTTGGTCCGCGCATTTCCGACCGACCGAGCGACTATATCGGCATGCCCGCCCTAGCCACGATCGGCACCGCGATCGGCGCGCCCACCAGCGCCGCGACAGCGATGGGGGACAAGGCAGCGCCGGCCATCACCGCGACGCAGGTGCGCGACCTGCTGCGCGCCCGGCGGATACGTTCCGACTTCCTGCCCGGCGACCTGTTCGCCGATCCCGCCTGGGACATGATGCTGGACCTGCTGGCCGCGCGGCTGGAACATGAGCGGGTGTCGGTATCGAGCCTCTGCATCGCGGCGGCCGTTCCACCGACCACGGCGTTGCGCTGGATTCGCACCCTGACCGACAAGGGGCTGGTGGAGCGTCAGGCCGATCCGCATGACGGTCGCCGCGTCTTCATCGCTCTGGCGCAGGAGGCTACGGATGCGCTGACCCACTGGTTCGGCGCCAGCCGCCGCCTGCTCGCCACCTGATTGCATCCTCACGCTTGACGGCCCGACTTTTTCGCTTAGATAGGCGCTCTCCCGAGAGGGGGCGATTAGCTCAGTTGGTAGAGCGTCTCGTTTACACCGAGAATGTCGGCGGTTCGAGCCCGTCATCGCCCACCAGTTTTTTGGTCTGTAGAGCCCATCCGGGGGGTGGGCGGCCAAAAAACTCCAAGCAGCTATGCTGCAAGGGTGCCGGACAGGAAAATGTCCGGGGGACATTTTCCCGCAAAACTCCTGTATCGAAGCGAAGGGCATCTTCGGCGGACCTACAATATCCAATCCGCATCCGTAACGTTCATCGCGCAGCAAGCCTGCGTGTAGCAATGTTCCTGCATGCCATTCGCAGCCTTCTTCAACGGGACGATCCTGCCTCTCATGCTGATGCTGTCGCCGCTTGCGGTAATGGCGGCCGCGCCTTTCACGGGTTGGCACACCGTCGCCAAGATAACCGAAATGCAGGGCCACAAGCCTTGCACCAGCCATCAACATCCATTGATGTGAAGCCGCATATTGCAGCGCACCGGCACCGCTGCTAACCGCTTTGCCATGATCCAGCCGCCCGAAACCATCCGAGTCTCCAAGTCCCGCGTGTCCTGCGACGGTAGCGGAGACATTCCCGCCGCCCTCGGCCATCCGCGCGTCTTTCTGGAAATCGACGAGCATGGCTATGTCGATTGCGGCTATTGCGATCGCCGTTTCGTGCTGATCGGCGGCGTGGCCGATCATGGCGCGACGACGACGCAGCCGGACATCGCGTCGGGCGCCAGCCTTTAAGGCTTGCCGCCCGCCGGCGTCGTCCGATCGCGCGTCCCCATAAATTTCCATTGGCTTGAGGCCGGTCATCCCTATATCGGACGGCATGACCGATCTCGCCAACCAGTTCACTGACGCCCGCGGCCTGCTCTATCGTCCGGGCCTGCTCGATCCCGATGGCGCGCGCCGCCTGACCGCACAGGCGCTGGGCGCCTGCGACGACGGCGAACTCTATCTGCAATATCGGGCGAGCGAGAGCTTCGGATTTGACGACGGGCGCCTGAAGACCGCCGATTATTCGACCGATGCCGGCTTTGGCCTGCGTGGCGTGTCGGGCGAAATGACCGGTTTCGCCCATGCCAACGACATCAGCGAAGCGGCGATCGCGAAGGCAGCGCAAACGCTGAGCCTGCTCGACCCGGCCAAGGGCCAGCCTGCCCCACCGCCGCCGCACACCAACCGCCATCTCTATACCGACGCCAATCCGCTGGAGATCGTCCCCTTCGCCGAGAAGGTGAAGCTGTGCGCCGAGATCGACGCGGCGGCCCGCGCCCGCGACCCGCGCGTCGCGCAGGTGTCGGTCAGCCTGGCTGGCAGCTGGTCGGTGGTGGAAATCGTTCGCGCCGACGGTTTTACCGCGACCGACATCCGCCCGCTCGTGCGCCTGAACGTCTCCGTCATTCTGGAGGAAAATGGCCGCCGCGAAACCGGCGTGTTCGGCATCGGCGGCCGCTATCTTTATGACGAGGTGATGGCCCCCGCGATCTGGAACCGCGCCATCGACGAGGCGCTGGCCCAGGCGCAGGTCAATCTGCGCTCGATCGCCGCCCCCGCCGGCGAAATGACCGTGCTGCTCGGCCCCGGCTGGCCCGGCGTGCTGGTGCATGAAGCCATCGGCCATGGCCTGGAAGGTGATTTCAACCGCAAGGGCACCAGCGCCTTTTCGGGCCGCATCGGCCAGCGCGTCGCCGCGCCCGGCGTCACCGTCGTGGACGATGGCAGCATCATGAGCCGGCGCGGTTCGCTCTCCATCGATGACGAAGGCACGCCGACGCAGGAAAATATCCTGATCGAGGATGGCATCCTCAAAGGCTATATGCAGGACCGACTGAACGCCCGGCTGATGGGCGTCGCCCCCACCGGCAACGGCCGCCGCGAAAGCTACGCCCACGCCCCCATGCCGCGCATGACCAATACCTTCATCAAGGGCGGCCAGGACGATCCGGAGGAACTGCTGAGCCGCATGAAATCCGGCATCTTCGCCAAGAGCTTTGGCGGCGGGCAGGTCGACATCGTGTCGGGCAAGTTCGTCTTCTCCTGCACCGAGGCCTATAAGGTCGAGAATGGCAAGATCGGCGATCCGATCAAGGGCGCGACCCTGATCGGCGATGGTCCGACCGCGCTGACCAAGGTGATCGGCATCGGCAACGACTGGGCGCTGGACGAGGGCATCGGCATGTGCGGCAAGGGCGGGCAAAGCGTGCCGGCGGGCGTGGGCCAGCCGACATTGCTGCTGGAAGGCCTGACGATCGGCGGCACGGCGACCTGAGCCTGCGACGGCATGAATGGCGGAACGGCATCGGGCATCCGTTGTTGATGGGATATGAACATGCTGACCGATAGCCATGATGCGGTGACGGACGACTGGGCCGCCGCCCTGCTCGATTTCTGGTTCAACCAGGTGGGCGAGCAGGGATGGTTCAGCCATGATCCCGACCTCGATCGGCTTTGCACGGCGCGCTTTCGGACTTTGTGGCAGGAAAAGCAGGCATTGCCTGCCGAAAGCTTTCTCGACCGTGCGGACGATGCGCTGGCGGCGATCCTGCTGTTCGACCAGCTACCCCGCAATATGTTTCGCGATACTGCAGAAGCGTTCGCCACCGACCCCCTCGCGCGCGACGTGGCCCGTGGCGCCATCGCGCTGGGCTATGACATCCAGATCGGCGGCGCAGGGCGCCTGTTTTTCTACATGCCGTTCCAGCATAGCGAAGCGATCGAGGATCAGGATCTGTCGTTGACGCTGTTCGAAGGCGCCGGCGACGAGCGGTCGCTGGATTTCGCGCGCAAACATCATGAAACCATCGCGCGTTTCGGACATTTCCCCCATCGCAACGCGGTACTGGGCCGCCCCACCACGCCGGAAGAAGCGGCAGCGGTGGAAGAAGGCGCACGCTGGTAGGCAAAAGCTGCCCATTTTTTAGGCAGCAAAGTCGCGCTGCACAATTTTTTGGCGCTCTCTCTGGCCGTCCTGCCTCCTAACCCCGCATTAACGCGCCTTTAGCGTTTTGGCACGCCTCTTGCTGAGTATGTCCCCGCACACCAGTAACAGGGGGCGACATGAAACTTGTCATGGCTATCATCAAGCCGTTCAAGCTTGACGATGTCCGCGAGGCACTCTCCTCGCTCGGCATCGCAGGAATGACGGTGAGCGAAGTGAAGGGCTTCGGCCGCCAGAAGGGGCAGACCGAAATCTACCGCGGCGCCGAATATTCGACGAATATGGTCCCGAAGATCAAGATCGAGGTGGTCTGCGACGACGACCTCGCGCCCCGCGTCGTGGAAGCGACCCAGGCGGCCGCCAATTCGGGCGCTATCGGCGATGGCAAGATCTTCGTCCTCGATGTCGGTCAGGCCGTGCGCATCCGCACCGGCGAGACCGGCGAAACCGCGCTGTAAGAAGGGGGGAATGATGACCTTTTCCAAGAAAATCGGCAGCGTGGCGGGGGCGACCGCGCTTTCGCTCTTCGCTGCCCTGCCCGCCTGGGCGCAGGACGCTGCGGCGCCCGCCGCCACGGTCGACAAGGGCGACGTCGCCTGGATGATGACCTCCACCATTTTGGTCCTGGCGATGATCCTGCCGGGCCTGGCCCTGTTCTACGGCGGCCTGGTCCGCAGCAAGAACATGCTGTCGGTCATGACGCAGATCGGTGCGGCCGCGTGTCTCGCGATGCTCATCTGGGTCATGTACGGTTATTCGATGGCCTTCGGCCCCGACTATACCAGCGGCCTTTCCAACTTCGTTTCGACCTTCGACAAGGCGTTCCTGAAGGGCGTCACGCCCGCTTCGCAGGCTGCGACCTTCACTGCCGGCGTCGAAATCCCCGAATATGTGTTCATCAGCTTCCAGATGACCTTTGCCGCGATCACAGTGGCGCTGGTGCTGGGCTCGGTGGTCGAACGCATCAAATTCTCGGCCGTCATGGTGTTCGCCGCCGTGTGGCTGACCATCACCTATTTCCCGATCGCCCATATGGTCTGGGCCGCTTCGGGCTATTTCTTCAAGGCTGGCGCACTCGACTTCGCTGGCGGCACCGTGGTGCACATCAATGCGGGCGTGTCCGCTCTGGTGGCCTGCCTCATCCTGGGCAAGCGTATCGGCTATCCCAAGGAACCGATGGCGCCGCACAGCCTGACGCTGACGGGCGTCGGCACCGGCCTGCTGTGGGTCGGCTGGTTCGGCTTCAACGCCGGTTCGGCGCTGGAAGCCAATGGCTCGGCCGCACTCGCCATGATCAACACCTTCGTCGCCACGGCTTCGGGTGGCCTGTTCTGGATGCTGGCCGAAAAGCTGAACGGTCATAAGGGTTCCGCTCTGGGCTTCTGCTCAGGCATCATCGCCGGCCTCGTCGCCGTGACGCCTGCCGCCGGCAATTCCGGCCCGTTCGGCGCGATCATCCTGGGCGCTGTCGCCTCGATCGTCTGCTTCTACGCCGTCACCGTCCTCAAGCCCAAGCTTGGCTATGACGACTCGCTGGACGCCTTCGGCATCCACGGCATTGGCGGCATGATCGGCGCGATCGGTACCGCCATCGTCTACTCGCCCGCCTTCGGTGGCCCCGGCGCGGAAGACTATGCAATCGGCGCCAAGCTGCTGGTCCAGATCGAAGCGGTGGTCGTGACCATCATCTGGGCATCTATCGGCACCGCCATCGCCATCTTCATCGCCAAGGCCGTCACCGGTCTGCGGGTCAGCCAGGAGGTCGAATATGAAGGCCTCGACCTCGGCGAACATGGCGAGCGCGCCTACAACCAGTAAGTTTTCACTGCATTGGCCGGGCGGCATGGTCCGCCGCCCCGCCTTCCGATGTTCCTCCTGCGAACATGCCTTGGGTCGGTACGAAAGTGCCGACCCTTTTTTTGACAACGCGCCGGTGCGAAAGCATCAGCCCTTGTTTCCGTGCAGCAGTGAAGGCGGCCGTGCTTTGGGCGGTCAGCCCGAGCGGGTCCAAAGCGTCGCGGGACGAGGCGTAGTCGCCGGCCAGCGGCGCGCCCTGCCGACGGTCTGAACGGCTGCCCGTGCCACCCAGCCCAGTTTTTCGCGCTTGAGCGTAACGACGCGATGGTCCCAGGCATGTTGGCCCCGGCGTCCGACCTGGCGAGCGATGTCGCCATAGATGCCGGCCGCTGCCAGCACCGCCCAGGCCGCACGACGCGGCAAGGCCCCCGTGCCGTGGCGGGCGCTCGCCTCATAATCGGCGGCCATGTCGGCCATGCGCCGGGCGAGTATGGCAAGGCGCGGACGGACCCAGGGCTTCATATGCTCGCCCGGCGGGATGTCCATTTCCGCCAGCCACTCCTGCGGCAGGTAGCAGCGATCCGCCGCCTCATCCTCGCTGATGTCGCGGGCGATATTGGCGAGTTGAAAGGCAAGGCCGAGGTCGCAGGCGCGGTCGAGCGTCGCCTGATCGTCCGGATCGACGCCCATCAGCACAGCCATCATGCAACCGACCGCGCCGGCGACATGATAGCAATAGCGCAGCATGTCGGCCTCGCTGCGCGGCCGCCAGTCGCGGGCGTCGAGCGCAAAGCCTTCGATCAGGTCATGGGCATAGACGGCGGGGATGGCGCATTCGCGCATCACCACGCCAAAGCCGTCAAAGGCCGGATCGCCGGTCGGATCGCCGCGCAGTGCCTTGTCGGTCATCACCCGCATCATGGAAAGGCGGGCCTGCGCATCCGACACGCTGGTCATCGCGCCGCCATGATCCTGTCCATCGGCGATATCGTCGCACTTGCGGCACCAGGCATAGAGCAGCCAGGCCCGCTCGCGCGTCACGCGATCGAACAGCTTCGAAGCCATGGCGAAGGATTTGGAGCCGCGCGCGATGCTGTCGCGGGCATGGGTGACGAGGGCGGCGCGGTCGGGGATAGTAGAGGACATGGGCCAGACATGCCCTGCTCGGCACGGAAAGTCACCCAAGCTCCGTTCGTTTCGAGCGTGTCGAGAAACGGATAGCGCTGCGCCAGCGTTTCTCGACCTAGTTTTTCCTGAGCGCCTGCCTTGGCGGGCAGTCGAAGGGCTCGAAACGAACGGATGATATGTTTACAGCCGTGCCGCCTTCATCGCGAAGATCGTCTCATGCGGCTGATAGGCGGCCATGGCGTCGACCAGCCCTTCGATGCTGTCGTCATGGATCAGGATGCCGGCATGCTGGGCGCGGATGAAACCGGCCTCCACCATCTGGCGGTTGAAGCCGATCAGCTGGTCGTAGAAACCCGCGACGTTGAGCAGGCCGACCGGCTTGCTATGATAACCCAGCTGCGCCCAGCTGATCGCTTCCCACAATTCATCCATCGTGCCGACACCGCCCGGCAGAGTCACGAAGCCGTCGGACAGATCGGTGAAGAGCTGCTTGCGCTGATGCATGGTCTGGACGACGTGCAATTCGGTGCAGCCGCGATGCGCGACTTCCGCGCCGACCAGCGCTTCGGGGATCACGCCGATCACCTCGCCGCCCGCCTCCAGCGCCGCATCCGCCACCGCGCCCATCAGGCCCAGCCGCCCGCCGCCATAGACGACGCCGATGCCACGCTCCGCCAGCGTGCGACCGACATGGCGCGCCGCGTCGATATAGGTGAGGTCGGCCGGCGTCGCCGATCCGCAATATACTGCCAGTCTCTTCATTTCGTCCGTCCGTGGGGCCATGCCCCTTATCCTAAATCGTCCAACATCAGCGCCGCGGTCGCCTTGGCGCTGCCCACCACGCCGGGGATGCCAGCGCCGGGATGGGTGCCGGCCCCTACCAGATACAGGTTGGGAATGACATCGTCGCGATTATGCGCACGGAACCAGGCGCTTTGTGTCAGCAACGGCTCCAGACTGAAGGCGCTGCCCATATGTGCGTTGAGATCGCGACTGAAATCGGTCGGCGCATAATGGAAACGGGTGACGATGCGCGAACGAATGTCGGGGATCAGCCGATGCTGAATTTCGTCCAGGATTCGTTCGGCATAGGCATGGCCGAACTGGTCCCAGTCGATCGGCAGCTTGCCCATATGCGGTACGGGAGCGAGCGCATAGAAGGTCGAATAGCCCTCCGGCGCCATCGACGGATCGGTGACGGTCGGATGGTGCAGGTAGAGCGAGAAGTCCTGCGGCAGCACGCCATGATCGTAAATGTCGGTCAGCAAGCCTTCATAGCGCGGCCCGAACAGGATCATGTGATGCGGGATGCCGGGCCAATTGCCCTTGATACCGAAATGCAGCACGAACAGGCTGGGCGACCAGCGTTTTTGCGCCAGCTTCTCGCCCTGCTTCTGGCCGCGCGGGTGGTGGCCGAGCAGGTCGCGATAGCTGTGCATCAGGTCGGCATTGGTGGCGATCGCATCCGCCTCCCCCCGCCAGCCCGAGGCGGTATGCACCGCCGTCGCCTTGTCCCCATAGGTTTCGATTCGCGTGACGGCGTCGCCCAGGCGCAAGGTGCCGCCGAGCCGCTCGAAATGGGTCGCCATCCCTTGAACGAGGCGGTTTGTGCCGCCTTTTGCGAACCAGACGCCGCCATCCTTTTCCAGCTTGTGGATAAGGGCGTAGATGGCGCTGGTGTTCATCGGATTGCCGCCGACCAGCAATGTGTGGAAAGACAGCGCCTCGCGCAGCTTCTCATTCTTCACATGGCTGGCGACGACAGAATAGACCGACCGCCAGGCCTGATATTTGGCCAAGCTGGGCGCCGCCTTGATCATGGAGGCGAAGTCGAGGAAGGCGACCGCGCCGAGCTTGCGATAGCCCTCTTCATACACGCCGGCGGCATAGTCGCAGAAGCGTTCGTAGCCGGCGATGTCGTTCGGATCGAGCTTGGCGATCTCGGCGCGCAGGGCGGCTTCGTCGTTCGAATAATCGAAATTGGTGCCGTCGCGCCAGTTGAGCCGGTAGAAGGGCGACACCGGCATCAAGCTGACGTCCTGCGCCATGTCATGGCCTGACAGGCGCCACAGTTCGGCCAGGCAATCCGGATCGGTGATGACGGTCGGGCCGGCGTCGAAGGTGAAGCCGTCCTTTTCCCACATATAGGCGCGGCCGCCAGGGCGATCGCGCGCCTCGACCAGGGTGGTGTCGATGCCGGCCGATTGCAGCCGGATGGCAAGCGCCAGGCCGCCAAAGCCCGCGCCAATGACGATCGCGCGTCTGGGATTTGGCCTGTTCATCAGGCGGGCGGGTTCCACAATGTTCGCATGGCGTCCCTTATGGGCACGGGCGGCCGTCCGCACAAGATGCGGATGCGATCGGCGATGGTCGACCGACCGGCATAGAAGCGCTGGATCAGCGCGGGGCGCAGGCGGTAGAAGCGCGCGAAGATGCGCCAGCGCTGGTCTGGCCGGGCAGCACCGAACAGCATCTTGCCGAGCAGACGATAATAGCCGCCGCGCCGCCAATGCGCCCTGGCATAGGCGCGGGTCGCGGCAGGGAGGCCATCCAGCGGCTGATCCGCCAGCCAGCGCGCGAATCGCACGGCGTCGGGCAGGGAATAGCCGGTCATCGGCTGGAACAGGCCGGCGCGCACGCCGGCGCGGGCGACGGGATCATCCTTCGGCCAATAACGGTCGAAGTCGCCGCCATGAACGACGGGCAGCACGCCCTGTTCGCGATGGATTACTTCGCCCTGCCAGCCTTTTGCCTGCGCATAGGCGGCGATGCGGGCGTCGATCGTGGCGGTGTCGAGCTGGGGGGCATCGCTATAATAAGTGTCTTCGATGAAGATCGTCCGGTCATCCCAAGGGAGCAGATAGACGAAGCGATAGCCGTCATGCTGATCCACCGTCGCGTCCATGATGACCGGGCGATCGATGCCATGCGGCGCGTCGAGGCGGAGGGCATGGCCGACGAACTTCTGCCAGCCGCAGCGGAGCGTGGACAGATCGCCCGCCCCCCTTGCGTCGATCACGGCCTGCGTCCTGATCTTGCGGCCGTCGGCCAGTTCGACATGGTCGGGAGCGACCGCCGTAACCGTGGCGTGGGTAAGCAATCGTTCGCCCAGCGCACGTTCAAGTGCGACAGCGAGTTGGACAGTATTCACGCTATTATAGGGCGTGGCCAGATCCCGACTATAGCCGGGAAAATCAACATGATGACCCTGCGGCCAGCGATGCGCGACCAGCGGATCGATCAGCCAGCGATCGGCGGGGGCGACGTCGCCGTCGAAGAAGGACCAGACATGGTTTCCGCCGGGGCGCTCCCCCTGTTCGACCAGCAACAGCCGAACCTCCGGGCGCAAGGCGGCAAAGGCAAGCGCGATCAGGCCGCCGGAAAGGCCGCCGCCGATGATCGCCAGGTCGCAGTCGAGTTCGTCCATCATGCCCCCTGTTAGGCGAAGTCGGGGCTAGGCGTCTCTGGAAATATAGTATAGGGGGGTACCCTATGCACATTATCGCGGATCGAGACAAATTGCTGGCGCGGGTACGCCGGATCGCTGGCCAGGTCGCCGCCGTCGAGCGACAGCTGACCGGCGACGCGGGCTGTTCGGAAACATTGCAACTGGTCGCGTCGGTGCGCGGCGCGGTCGGCAGCCTGATGGAAGAACTGATCGAACAGCATATGCGCGAGCATGTTGCCCGGCCGGGCCTGTCGGACGAGGCGCGGACGGCCGCGACCGAGGAAATGCTGGCGTTGATCCGCCGCTACGGGAAATGACGATGCACGATCATGACGACCATTTGCACGGGCACGGACATAGCCATGATCATGGCGACCATAGCCATGATGCGCCGACCACCGCCCGCCCCGCATCCGATGAGGGCGAGGACAGCCATTATTTCGACCATATCTACCTGTCCGCCGGGCATGATCAGAATGCCAAGCGGACCGTGTGGGTCGTATGGCTGACCGCAGCGACCATGGTGGTGGAAATCGCCTTCGGCTGGATCACCGGGTCGATGGCGCTGCTGGCGGACGGCTTTCATATGGCGACCCATGCCGGCGCGCTGGCCGTCGCGGCGGCGGCCTATGGCTATGCCAGGCGCCATGCGCGCAATCCGCGCTACACGTTCGGGACAGGCAAGGTCGGCGATCTGGCCGGCTTCGCCTCCGCCCTGCTGCTACTGGGTACGGCGCTGTTCATCGCCATCGAATCGGGCATGCGCTTTTTTCAGCCGATCCACGTCGCCTTTGGCGAGGCGACCTTGGTGGCGGTTATCGGCCTCATCATCAATATCATCAGCGCCTTCCTGCTGGGGCATGACCATAGCCATGATCATGGGCATGGCGGCCATGATCATGACCACGGGCACGATCATGCGCCTGACCAGAAGCAGGGCCATAGCGACAATAATCTGCGCGCCGCCTATGTGCATGTGCTGACCGATGCGCTGACGTCGGTGCTGGCGATCGGCGCGCTGCTGGCCGGGCGTTATCTGGGCTGGTGGTGGATGGACCCGGCGGTCGGCCTGCTGGGCGCGGTCGTCATCGCCCGTTGGGCCTGGGGCCTGATGAAGGATACCGCCGCTATCCTGCTCGATACTGCCGAGCCGGCGCTGATGGCGCGGGTGCGCGCGTTGGTGGAGGCGGAGGGCGCGACCATCCGCGACCTGCATGTCTGGCGCATCGGGCCGCATGCCCATGCCGCGATCATCAGCCTGGCCCCCGGCGCGGACGGCGCCAGGGTGCGGGCGCGGGTGCGCGCACTGCCTCGCATGGAGCATGTCACGGTGGAGTGCGGTTGAAGATTAGGGGCGTTCGTCCCAACGGACCAGCGTGACCATGCCATCGGGTGCGACGGCCAGTTCGCCGAAGGCGCCGGTGCGCAATTTGAGCGCGCCCAATGGCAGGCCAGCGGCGATCAGGGCGAAACGCGCCGCGCCATTGCTGGTGACGAGCAGGTCGACCCCCGCCCCGCCCTCCGCAAAGAAGACCCGCCAGGCGGCGAGGCGCCGGTCGGCATCGACGATCCAGCCATCCGGCGCGATACCGCGTTCGTCCCAGTCGGCCAGCGCCTGCGCACCGATGCGGGCCAGCACCTCGCTTTCCGGCCTCCCCTCATCCGGGCCGTGGTCGATTTCTCCCAGCCAGTCGAGACTGCCGTCGCGCGCATGACCGGTGGCCGCCGCGATGCGATCGGCCGTTTCGCGGGCGCGTTGCAACGGGCTGGAGAACAGACGGTCGATCGGCAGTCTTTGCTGGGCGAACCAGTCCCCCAGCCGATCGGCCTGGGCGCGCCCGCTTTCCACCAGCGGGATGTCTGTGCGCGCGCCGACGCGGCATGCTTCCGCGCTGCTGGCGAATGTGTTCCCATGACGAATGATGAAGAGGCGGCGCATGGCGGAATGCTCAGAGCGGCGTGGGGTCGCCATGGAGCGCGATCAGCGCCTCGACCCGGCTGATATCCGCCTCCGTATCGATGCCGCTGCTGTCGAAACGCGGCGGATCGACGGCGACGGTCATGACCGGGATGCCGAGTTCGAGCAGACGCAATTGCTCCAGCCCCTCCAGATTTTCCAGCGCGGTCGGCGGGCAGGCCTCGAACCGTTGCAGCGCACCGAGCGCATAGCCATAGAGGCCCACATGCCGCCACACCGGCGAGCGGGGCGTGGTTTCGCGCAGCTTTTCCTCGCCGCGGATGGCGGGGATGATATTTTTGGAAAACCAGAGGGCCTTGCCGTCCGGCGCGCGGGCGCAGGTGGTGCCGCTGAACGGCGAGCGCGTCTTATGGTCGCGCAACGCATCGAGCGCGGGCCAGTCGAGTGCAATCACCGGCGTGGCGACCGACGCGCCCGCCTGCAATGCGGCGATCACGGCCCCCAACGCGCCTTTCGGCTGGAATGGCGAATCGCCCTGAAGGTTGATGACGAAGTCCGGCGTCACCGACTGGACCAGCGCTGCGGCAAGGGCGCGACCCGAGCCGGTGGCGATGGCGCTATCGGTCATCACCGCGTCGCAGCCGACGGCGCGGGCATGATCGGCGATGGCATCGTCATCGGTGGCGACGGTCAGGGCCACGTCGGCGCGATCGCCGATCGCCGCCCGTGCCATGGCGATGGTACGGTGAAGCAGCGTCCGCCCCGCGATCAGGCGGAGCGGCTTGCGCGGCAGGCGGGACGATCCGGCCCGCGCGGGAATGACGACAAGAAGGCTCAGGCAACCCCGGCGTGCAGCAAGTCGTGCATGTGCACGGCGCCGACCAGGCGGCCATTGTCGCAGACGAAGAGCAGCATGATGTTGCGCTCATGCATCAGATGCAGTGCCTCCGAAACCAGTTCGTCCGGCCCCACGGCGAGCGGCGTCATGGTCATGAAGCGTCCGACCGCATCGGTCAGATTTTGTTTGCCGGTGACGGTGCGGCGCAGATCGCCGTCGGTAAAGGCGCCGATCAGGCGGCCATTGCGATCGACGACGGCGGTGCCGCCCAGGCGCGCGCGGGTCATTTCGATGGTGGCGTCCAGCAGCGAGGCATCCTCAGCCACGACCGGCACATCGTCGCCCTTGGCCATCAGTTCGCGCACCTTGAGCAGTTGCGCGCCAAGCTTGCCATTGGGATGGAATTTATAGAAATCGTCCGCCGAAAAACCGCGCATTTCCATCAGCGAAATGGCGAGCGCATCGCCCAGCGCCATCTGAACCGTGGTCGAGGTGGTGGGCGCCAGCGCGTTGGGGCAGGCTTCCTCCACTTCCGGCATCAGCAGCAACATGTCGGCAGCGGTGGCAACCGTGCTTTGCGCCTGCGCCGTGATGGCGACGAGCGGGATGGCGAAGCGCTTGCAATAATGGATGATCGGACCGAGTTCGGTCGATTCGCCGGAATGGGACAACATCAGCACGACGTCGTCCGGCGTGATCATGCCAAGGTCGCCATGCCCCGCATCGGCGGGATGCAGGAAGATGGCAGGCGTACCGGTAGAGGTGAGCGTTGCCGTCATCTTGCGCGAGACGATCCCGCTCTTGCCGATGCCGGTGACGATCACGCGGCCGCGCACCTTCATGATAACGCCGATGACTCGCAGAAATGTGGCAGCGAAATCGCGATCGGCGAATTTGGCCTCCATCGCGTTCAGCCCGGAGGCTGCGATCGCCAGACTGCGACAGGCAGTCTCCACGATGCGGTTGCCCGAACCGAACGGGACTATTTTCGAAGCTGGTGTCGACACGCGTTTGCCCTTTTTTCCGTTTCAACCGACCGGAAGACCCCGTCGGATCCACGGCGACGGACCATCGTGTTCGATGTGCCGTCTTTCCTCGTTCCGCGACCCCTACGCCAGTTCCCCAACTGGCACAGGATGTTGGCTTACGCCGTTTCAGGCACTTATGGCAATATATTTTGCAGGTGCGAAAGAAAATTCGCCAACACTTCACCGAGCAGCGGTAGACGGGCGCAAGATGAAGTGCGCGATCGAAGCGACAAACCGCGGAACCTTTATGCACGCTGCGGGTGTGGTCTTCATGGCGTCATCATGTCGCATGATAATCGCGATACCATTGCACGAATCGCGGAACACCCGAGTCGATCCCCGTGGTCGGCGCAAAACCGATATCCTGCGACAGGGCGCTGATGTCCGCATAGGTGGCATGAACATCGCCCGGCTGCATCGGCTGGAAGTCTATTTCCGCCTTCCGGCCCAGAGCATCTTCCAGAACGGCAATGAGATGCATCAGCTCTTCGGGCTGATTATTGCCGATATTGTAGAGCCGATGCGGCGCGCGGCTGCCGCCGGCCTTGATGGCGCCATCATCGGCAGGAGGATGATCGAGGCAGGCGATGACGCCGCTGACGATATCGTCGATATAGGTGAAGTCGCGCTGCATCCGGCCATGGTTGAACACCGGGATCGGCTCGCCCGCCAATATCTTCTGGGTGAAGATCCACATCGCCATGTCCGGGCGCCCCCAGGGACCATAGACGGTGAAGAAGCGCAGCCCCGTCATGGGGATGCGGAAAAGATGGGCGTAAGTTTCGCTCATCAGTTCGTCGGCGCGCTTGGTCGCGGCATAGAGGGAGACGGGATGGTCGGCGCGATCCTCCACCCGGAAGGGCAGCGTATCATTGCCGCCATAGACGGATGACGATGACGCATAGACCAGATGGCGCACCCGCCGCTCGCGCGCCAGTTCCAGCATGTTCACATGACCGGCCAGGTTGGAACGAACATAGGCATGGGGGTTGATGAGCGAGTAGCGCACACCCGCCTGCGCACCCAGATGCACGATCGCTTCTATCACCTGATCGGCGAGCGCGGCCTGCAGGGCGTTGAGATCGGCGAAGTCCAGTTCGTGGAAGGTGAAGAGCCGACCATGCGCCGCCTGCAACTGGGCGATGCGATCGCGTTTGAGCGATACGGCATAATAGTCGTTCATATTGTCTATGCCGACCACGGCGTGGCCCTGTGCCATGAGGCGGTCGGCGACATGCATGCCGATGAATCCGGCGGCTCCGGTAACTAGGATCGTCATGCATCTTCCTCTCGGCATGGGCCAAGTCATGGTTGGGGCGCATGGCCCCGGCCCCGTCTCGACCCATCCCTCTCGACCAATCTGCGTCGGCTTGTAAACCCCCTTCCACCGGCCGCATGATATGACCGATATGCGGGCGACAGGCTTTCCGGCATCTTTACCGCACCCTAATCTTTGTCGCCTATGGCAGGGCCATGGACATGGCTTCCCATCCCACGCTGCCGACGACCGGTTCCGGCGCCGATCAGGGCCAGCGCGCGCATTGGCTCTCCCTCGCGCTGGAGGCGGCAGAGGCCAACGGTTTTTACGCGCCCGACATGCTGGGCGCGGCGATCGACCATCTGGCCGCCGGGCAGGATGTGCGCCTGATCGAAGCGTATGACGGCGACCGCCTCATCGGGCTGCTGCCGGTAGTGCGCAAAACCCGCCATGGGCGGCTGCCGATCGGCTGCGTCGGCAACTGGATGCACGACCATTGCTTTTTCGGTGCGCCCATCATCCGGCAGGGTGACGAGATCGCGGCGTGGCGCGGTTTTCTGGCGCAGCTGGACGCGGCGCCCTGGGCCGGTGGCTTCCTGCATCTGGAAGGACTGGACGCGGCCGGCGCCAATGCCGCCGCGCTGGAGGCGCTGTGCGTCGAGCAGCGGCGCGGGCGCGTGGAAATTCATCGGTACGACCGGGCAATGCTGCGGTCCGAATTGAGCGCGGACGCCTATTGGGAGGCCCATGTCCGGTCCAAGAAGCGCAAGGAATTGCGGCGCCTGCAAAAAAGGCTGGCGGAACTGGGCGCGGTCGACACGCGGCTGCTGAGCGCGCGGGACGATCTGGCATTGTGGTGCGACGATTTCCTGGCGCTGGAAGCATCGGGATGGAAAGGACAGGAAGGCACGGCATTGGGGTGCAAGCCAGCCGATGCCGCCTTCTTCCGGGCGGCCTGCGTTGCCGCTTTCGACGCCGGGCGGCTGCATATGCTGCGCATCGACCTGGACGGGCGAGCGATCGCGATGCTGGTCAATTTCCGCCATGGCGAGGGCGCCTTCTCCTTCAAGATCGCCTTTGACGAAGCGCTGGGCCGCTTTTCGCCGGGCGTGCTGATCGAGATCGCCAACCTTCATGCGGTGCAGGACGATCCGACGATCGGCTGGATGGACAGTTGTGCCGCCGCCGACCATCCGATGATCGACAGCCTGTGGGCCGAACGGCGGACCATCGTACAATATCGTATCGCGCTGCACGGCAGCGGCATGGCACGGATGCAGCGCAGCGCCGCCTTCGCCATCGCCAATGGCGTCGAGGCACTCGCCCGAAGATTGAAAGGACAGGCATGACCGCCCACAGCCCGATCGCGCCGGCCGCCGGCGCCACCTTCCCCGACGCGGCGCGCACGGCCTTTGCCGCTGCCTATCCCGACCAGTCGGCCAAGCTGAACCATGGGCTGTTCGGCCATGGCCTGCTGACGCTGGACGCGCTGGCGACGCTGGCCGAACGCATGCCGGCGACGTCGGTGGAATATAATCTGGGCAAGCTGCCGCTGGGCGTGACCGCCGAAGATACGCCGTCCAACGGGCTGACGCTGGGCGAAACGATCCGCACGATCGAGACGAACGGCAGCTGGGCTGTGCTCAAGAATGTCGAGCGCGACCCGGCCTATGCCGCGCTGCTGGACGATGCGCTGGCGGAGCTGGAACCGATCGTGGCGGGCAAGACCGGGCCGATGCTGCACCGCGAGGCGTTCATCTTCCTCTCTTCCCCCGGCAGCGTGACGCCGTTCCATATGGACCCGGAGCATAATATCCTGCTCCAGATCATGGGCGTGAAGACGATGACCGTCTTCCCCGCGCGCGACGAGCATCTGGTCCCGGCGCAGAAGAGCGAGGATTTCCACGGGGGCGGGCATCGCAACCTGATCTGGCAGGATGGGTTCAAGGCGCGCGGCAAGGCGGTGCGGCTGGAACCGGGTGACGCCATCCATGTGCCGGTGAAGGCGCCCCATTTCGTGGAAAATGGCCCTACCGTGTCGGTCAGCCTGTCGGTGACATGGCGGTCGGAACGCAGCGTGGCGGAGGGCGAACTGCACAGTTTCAACGCGCTGCTGCGCAAGCGTCGCCTGCCGGTGGGCAAGGTCAGCGCCCAGCCCGAGACGCAGGGCATTCGCCGGCTGGTCTATCGCATCATGCGGAAGCTGGGCGCCTGAGCAGACGGCGCAGCAGCGCTTCGGCTTCGAGGCGCGGACTGAACCGTTCCAGCACCCACCATTCGAGCCTTTCCTCGCAGGTGGCGAGGCTCTGCTTGTAGCGATCCTTGCCCGCGAGCAGCGAATAGCGGCTGAGGTCACGGGCAGCATAATGGCCCACTGCCGCGGCATGGCATAGCAGGCCCGGCTTGTCCTTGGCCGTGCGGGGAGGGGCGAAGGCGGACTGATAGTTCATCGCCGCGCTGCGATGGACGAAATTGACGAGCAGGCCGACCACGCCGCCGGCGTCGGTAAAGCGCAGCAGTTCCACCGCACCCGAAGGCAGGCCGCGCGCGGCGATGGTGGCGACGAAGCTGCGGAAACCGGTATCGTCCCAGGCATTATCGGCATGACGCCCACCATTGAGCGCCGCCATTTCGTCCAGCCAGGGACCGACATCGTCCAGCCCGCCGACGCTGACATCGGGGAGCGGGCCGCCATGATCCTTCATCGCTCGCCTGATCTGGCTGCGGGTATTGCTGCTGAGTAGCGAGAGATAGTCGCCATCGGCGGCGCGCACGGCGTCGAGATCGACCTGGTAGACGGGCGACTGGTCGATGCGGGTGCGGCGGCGGGCCGGAAGGGCGAGGAGCGGCGAATCCGGCGCGATGCCGCTCAATCGCAGCGCGCGCCAATCGCGGCGGCGGGCGAAGGCGGCGAGGGCAGCGGCGGTCGCTTCCCCCTTCCGCCCCTTTTCCATCAGCAAGCCATTATATTCGACATAGGGACGGTCGGCCTGTGGATCGCCGGACTGGTTGAGGCTGAGCGTCGCGACCCGTCCAAGCGGGCGCGGCTGCATGGCATGGCCCACCAGCGCCAGCGCGACGTCCGATCCCGCTGCGTCGGTGATGGCGAGAAGGTCGGGCCGGACCCCATAGCTGTCGAGCCAGGCCGAAACCCATGTCCATCCCAGGAAAAAGCTGCCGTCCGACCGCGCCTCCAGCGCCTGCCAGCGTTGCGCCAGGGTCGCCCGGTCGGGCTGCGAGAAGGTGGCGGACAAGGTCATCGCGCCTCTTGTGGCAGAGCGCGGTGGCGGGTCAAGCCATCAGGCGGACAAGCGCCTTGCAGGATCGACCGTGCCGTCCGGACGCACCCCGGCGCGCGCCAGATCGCGGCCCATGCGGCCGGTGAGGAAGCGATACCACATCACGAAATCGGCCCGCAGCGACCAGAGCGGATAGCGGAAGGTCGCGGGTCGATTGCGCTCGATCAAGCCATGGCCGGCCCAGGCGAAGCCATAGCCCGCCAGCGGCACCGCCGCCGCCATCCACCAACCGCCGGCAAAGGGCAGGCTGGCGAGCAGTCCCACGACCAGGCTGGTGCCCGCATAATGGAGTGCGCGCGTGCCCGGCCGGGCATGTTCCTGCAAATAATAGGGCCAAAAATCGCGGAAACGGGTGATGCGGGTCATGCTTGCCTCTCTGGCATCCTCTCCGACGCCAGCATAACGGGCAAATTGATCTGTGTTAACCGTTATGCGCCAGGCCATGCGCCCGGTCGGGAGCGTAGAGGAAATAATCATAGGCGGCGCGCGACGCCTCCGCGATGATCCGGTCGCGCGACACATGGCCCTTGCTGTCCTTCATGACGAAGACGACGACGGCGAAGCGGCGGCCGTCGGGCAGACGGACGATGCCGACATCATTACCGGTGCCGTTGAGCGAGCCGGTCTTGTGCGCGACCGCCGTGCCGGGCGGCAACATGCCGACGATCCGCGCCTTGCCGGTTTCGCAATGGGCCATGATGGTGAAGAGCCGCTGGGTGCTGGCCGCCGACAAGGCCCGGCCTGATTCATAGGCGGTGATGAGGTCCAGCATCGCCGTGGGCGTAGCGGTATCCTGCGGCTCCATCGCGAAGGCCAGGTTGGGCAGGTCGCGGATATCGCGGGTGACCAATATGGGATTGGCCCGGCGCGCCGCGTCGGCGTTTTGACGGAAGCTGCCAGACTGCGGGTTGATGCCCATGGCGCGATAGAGAAGATGCGCGGTGTCGCTGTCGACGCGCAGGCCGGTGACGCCCAGCTTCGTTACGAAGGCGGTGATCGCCTGCGGCCCGCCGGCGCGCGCCACCAGCACATCGGTCGCATTATTGTCGCTCTTTTGCAGCATCAATTCCAGCAGCCGGTCGACCGAAAGGGTCGCGCCGGGGCGGTTGAACATCCAGGCGATGCCGCCTTCGCTCGCCAGCGCGGGATCGAGCGCCAGTTGATCGTCCAGCCGCACTTCGCCGGCGTCCACCAGCGCGAAGATGCGGCCGGCCACCGCGACCTTGTAAGCGCTGGCCATCGGGAAGAGCGTGTCGCCGTTCAGCGCCTGCGTCTCGCCCGTCTGAAGGTCGCGCACCGCAACGCCGACCGTCCCGTCGGACAAAGTGGAGAAGCGGGTGAATTCGGCGAGCAGCTTGGCCTCCGCCGTCTGCTGGACCAGCGACTTGGGCGGCGGGCCGAAAGCGTCGGCACTGGGCAGGGGCGCGGAGAACAGGCCAAGGGCGGCCAGCAGGCTGATCGAACGGTGGAGTGGCATGATTATCCTGTTACGGATCGCCGCGCGCGAGGCAAGAGCCTTTACCGCGATGGGCGCCAGCAAATGCGCCCGGTTGACAGGGCTTTGCGCCGCGCGCCATCTGGCGGGCATGAGCGATACCATCAAGCTGGACGAAAGCTGGCGCGCGCCGCTGGCCGAACAATTTGCCGCCCCGCATATGCAGGGCCTCAAAAACTTTCTTCAGGCCGAAAAGGCGGCGGGGAAACGCATCTTCCCCAAGGGCAACGAATATTTTCGTGCGCTGGACCTGACGCCGCTGGACCAGGTCAAGGTGGTGATATTGGGGCAAGACCCCTATCATGGTGAGGGGCAGGCGCATGGGCTTTGCTTTTCGGTGCAGCCGGGCGTCCGCACGCCGCCGTCCTTGGTCAACATCTACAAGGAGATGGAGTCGGACTTGGGCATCCTGCGCGCGCGCCACGGCTTTCTGGAACATTGGGCGAAGCAGGGCGTGCTGCTGCTGAACAGCGTGCTGACGGTCGAGATGAGCCGCGCCGCATCGCATCAGGGCAAGGGCTGGGAATTGTTCACCGACGCCATCGTCCGCCTCGTCGCACAGAAAGAAGAGCCGGTCGTCTTCCTTTTGTGGGGCGCCCATGCCCAGCGCAAGGCCAGCTTCGTCGATCAAAGCCGCCATCTGGTGATCAAGTCCGCCCACCCCTCTCCCCTGTCCGCACATAATGGTTTTCTGGGATCGCGGCCTTTTTCCAAGGCCAATGCATTTCTGGAAGCCAATGGGCGCGGCGCGATCGACTGGGCGCTGCCGGAACTGGACGTCGTGCAGCCGGACCTGTCGCTATAGGCCCTGAGCGCCTCTAGCTGAACGGCGGATAACAGGCCGGTTCAGGATCGCAACATGGTGCGCATGGCATAACCCGAATCACAGTTAGAGATTACAGGTTCGAGGAGAAGCACCATGTTCATTCGTAAAGCCATCATGGCCACCGCCCTGGCCGCTGCCACCATGACCGCCGTCGTGCCGTCGGCATCCTTTGCGCGCGATCATGACCGTCGCGGTTATCATCGCGATTATCGCGGCGATCATTATCGTGGCGATCGCTATGCCGACCGCCGCGACTATCGCGACGACCGCCGCTATCGCTGCCGCAAGTCGGGCGGCACGACCGGCCTGCTGGTCGGTGGTGTAGCCGGCGCCCTGCTGGGCCGGGCGGTCGATACGCGGGGCGACCGCGCACCGGGCACGATCATCGGCGCTGGCGCTGGCGCACTGGCCGGCCGCGCGATCGACCGTAACGGCAGCTGCTAAGCGCCTTTGACGTCGGCCGATACGGTTGACGGCGCGAACAATGGAGCATGGTCCGATTCAAGTCGGATCATGCTCCAGGAGCGAAACGAATAAAGGCGCGGAGGATATCCTCCGCGCCTTTTCCTTCTCCTTGAGAAGGTCGAGGCCCGGTCCCGCTTGCGCGGGCCGAGCCTCTTTCCCTCTCCAAACTTGTCGCGCGATCAGCCGTCGTAATCGCCGCCGATATTCTGGTTGCGCGGCGGCGCAGCGGCGGTGAGGCGCAGAGCCTCCGCCGACTGGGCGATCGAGCCGATCTCATCGGGCGTATCGTCATCGTCGATCTGCACCTTCTGCAGCGACGCGACGACCGAATCATGCAGATCGTCGGGCAATACGGTTTCTTCGGCGATTTCGCGCAGGGCGACGACCGGATTCTTGTCACGGTCGCGGTCGAGCGTCAGCTCTGCACCACCGGAAATTTCGCGCGCACGCTGGGCGGCGAGAAGGACGAGGTCAAAACGGTTGGTAACCTTGTCGACGCAATCTTCGACTGTAACGCGGGCCAAACAGGGCCTCCTGCAAACAAGGAATGGAAAAATCCTGAACCGGTCGCCTAGCAGCCCCCCTCCCCAGAGTCAATGAAAAGGCCATAAAGCCATGGCGGCGCAGGGTTAAAATGGGCATGAAGGCAAATATGGCAACGATCGAGCCCGCCCCCGCCTGCGTCAATGCGGACGATATCCGCCTCTCCTTGCAGGACAATCATCTGCGCCTGATCGCGGACGGAGCGGCGCTGCGCGACACGCTGATCGCCCTGATCGACGGGGCGCACCGCAGCCTGAAACTCTATTATTATATCTTTGCCGGCGACGGCAGCGGGACGTTGGTGCGCGATGCGCTGATCGCGGCCCGCGGACGCGGCGTGGCGGTGACGCTGATGGTCGACGGTTTCGGATCATCGCATACGCCCGACAGCTTCTTTGCGCCGCTGATCGAGGCGGGCGCGCATTTTGCACGATTCGGGACCGGCCGCACCACCCGCTACCTGATCCGCAACCATCAGAAGATGGCGATCGCCGACGACAGACGACTCATGATCGGCGGCTTCAATGTCGAGGATGGCTATTTCGGCATCCCGGCGGAGGATTGCTGGCGCGATGTCGGCCTGCTGATCGAAGGCGATCAGGTGGAGGCGATGACGCGATGGTATGGCCAGCTCTGGCGCTGGACGGCGACACGCAAACATCGTTTTCGCACGCTGCGGCACATGGTACGGCAATGGCATCCCTCGCTGCATCATCACCCGGCAGACCCGTTCCGCTGGCTGATCGGCGGGCCGACCCGACGCCTCAGCCCCTGGGCGCAGGTGGTGAAACATGATCTGGAACAGGCGAGCCGGGTCGATATGATCGCCGCCTATTTCTCGCCGGGGCGCGGCATGCTGAAACGCATCGCGCGCGCGGCACAGCGTAAGGGCGCGCGCCTGATCCTGCCGGCAAAATCGGACAATGGCGCCACCGTCGCCGCCGCCCGATTGCTCTATGGGCCGCTGCTGAAGCGCGGCGTGGAGATTTACGAATATCAGCCCTGCAAGCTGCACATGAAGCTGATCGTCATCGACGATGCGGTCTATGTGGGGTCGGCGAATTTCGACATGCGCAGCCTGTTCATCAATCTGGAGGTGATGCTGCGGATCGAGGATGCCGGCTTTGCCGCGCAGGTGCGCGACTTCATCGGGCAGGAGGCCGGGGCGAGCCGGCGCATCGATTTGGAAGCCTATCGATCGGGGCGCAGTGGCCTTACGCTGCTGAAACAGTGGATCAGCTATCTGCTGGTGGGGGTTTTGGATTATACGGTGACGCGTCGACTGAATTTCCGCGATCCGGACTCGGATTGAAGGAGCAGGCCGCGCCCGCCCCTCCCATCGCCAAATTTAGCGTCCGTTGTCGGTCAGGACACGCACTTCGCCGACCGGATAGCCTTTTTCGGCCATTTCCTTGGCATAATCGCCGCGCGCATCGGCCAGTTCGGCGCGATATTCCTCCCAGGCGTCGCGATTATCCTCCGCATCGGAAGAGCCGCGCAGATCCTTGGTCAATTCCTTGCGCGCTTCGGCCAGGTCGGTCTGATAATTGAACCAATAGTCATTTTCGACCCCGGCGATCGGGGCCTGATAGACGAGCTGGGTTTCCACCTGCGCCAGCTGTTCTTCATAGCTGACCGGCCCTTCCTGCGCGACGGCAGCGGCAGGGACCATGGCTAGCAGGGCGGCGGCGGCGAGAATTTTCGAACGAGTCATGGGTTCTTCTCCTCTTTCGATCTGAACCATGACCAGCACAACGCACCACCAGCGGTACTTTACGCCTGAACGGATGTGCAGAATGGATGAAGCGAGAGGCGAAGACGATGGAGCGTAGCGCGAAAATCGCCCCTTTATCGCGATTTTCCGCCTGATATCAGCGCAATATGGTCAGCGAACGACCAGATAGAAGGCGGCCGGCACCGCGCCGCCATTTTCGATGACGATGTCATAGCGGTCGGTAAAAAGCGGCAGCCAGATACAGTCGGCCTGCACGCCCCCGATCGGCTTGGCGCAGAGCGTATTGCCGTCCGCCCCCTGCACCCGCATCGACAGATTGGCGGCCCCACGCGCCGGTGCGACCGAAATCTGAGCCCGTTGCCCCGCAAGGAAAAGCTGGCGCACGGTCATGCTGCCCCCCGCGCCGAGCGAGCCGTGGCGATAGGCCGGTCCCAGCGCACGACCACGAAAGCCCAGCCCCGAATCCGTGACGCCATGATCATGGGCCTCCTGCGTCCATTGGGTGGCCAGATCGGCCTGCCCATCGGCCGGCTTCGCGCCAAGCGCCGTCAATATCTGCGCGGTGTCGAGCAATGCACCATGGTTGCCCATGCCCTCGGCCGCGTCGCCCTCCAACAGCGTGCGCAACACCGGATCGGACGGCGACAGGTCCGCGGCCGGCGCCGCGGGGCCGGCCATCATCAGCAATCCGGGTAGCAGCAGCTTAATCATCGCGAACCTCCGGCTGGAGCACGAAGCGCGCACCGGGCGCTGCGTCCTCCACATGCAGCGACAATTCATGCCGCTCCGCGATCGCCCTGGCGAGCGCGAGGCCCAGGCCATGCCCACCGCCCCGCGCGCCGTCAAGGCGGACATAGCGTTCGAATATCCGTTCCCGGTCGGCCGCAGGGATACCCGGCCCATTATCCTGCACCACGATGCGCGGCCCCGGCGCCAGTTCCAGGACGACCGACCCGCCGCTCGGCACATATTTGAAGGCATTGTCGAGCAGGTTGGACATGAGGCGCGTCATCTGCATCGGGTCGGCGCGGCTGCGCACGCATGGCGCGATCCGCGCATGGAAACCGATGCCCAGATCCTCCGCGCTGGCGCCATAAAGGTCGGCCAGGCTTTCGGCGATGTCGCTCAGATCCACTTCGGCCAGGCCGCGCGGATCGCCGCGCATCGCCTGCGTGCCTGCAATATCGAGCAACGAATCGAGCAGGCGCACGACGCCGCGAATTTCCCCGCGCGACTGGTCGAGCGTCCGCAACAAAGACAGATCCTGCGTGCTTTCCATCGCCTTGAGGATGCGGGTGTCGAGATGCATCAGCGGCGTTCGGATTTCATGCGCGGTCTGGTCCGACACGGCGCGCTGCGCCTCCACCAGCCGCTCGACCTGATCGAGCATGTCGTTGGTGTTGGCGGCCAGTTCCGCCAGTTCGTCATTGGTCCCGGCGCCCGGCGCGCGGGCAGCGATGCGTCCGGCGCGCACGGCGGCGAAGGTGGCATTGACCACCTCCACCCGCGCGCGCAGGCGGCGGGCGGCAAAATGGCCCGCCACCAGGCTGAGCAACGCGATGCCCGCCCCGGCCACGGCAAAGGCGGTAGCAAGGCGACCAAGCAGCGCCTGCCCCCGATAGCTGCTGCGCCCCACCAGCAGGCGGGCGCCGGTCCCCAATTGGGTGGCACGGGCGAACATGCGGTCGCCGTCCGGCAGGGTGATATAGCGCGCCTCCGACACTTCGGATGCGATGACCGGCCAGCGATCGAGATTGCCGGCCAGGCGGCGGCCAGCCGGATCGGTCAACAGATACCAGCTACGTTCGCCATCTTCCCGATTCATGGCTAGGCGATCGGCGATACGTTCCCGCAATTCGGCCACGTCGCTGCTGAGATAGATATCGGCGAGGCCGGCCAGATCGGTATCGACTTCGCGGGCCAGCATCCCCCGGCCGTCGTCATCGACGATCTTCTGCACCACCAGGAACAGTGCCAGCGTGGAGAGCAGGCTGACCAGCAGCGCCGAAAGCGTGACCCGCCCGAAAACCGAGCGGAACAGATCGGGTCTAGGCAAGGCCCGGTCCCGTCGCCGCGATCAACCGATATCCGGTGCCCCAGACGGTTTCCAGCACCGGGCCGTCGAACCCGTCCTCCAGCTTGCGGCGCAGGCGACCGACATTGACGTCGACCACGTTGGTCTGGGGATCGAAGCTGAGTTTCCACACCTGACGCAGCAGCATCTCGCGCGTCACCACTTCGCCGGCATGTTCCATCAGATAACGGAACAGTTCGAATTCCTTGGGCGAGAGCGGCAGATGCTTGCCCTGCCGAAAGGCGGTCCGCGCCTTCACATGGCATTCCAGGTCGCCGAACAGCAGCACCGGTTCATGGCTGCGCCGACTGGCCCGGCGCCACAGCGCGCGGACGCGGGCGACCAGTTCGTCCGGCTCGAACGGCTTGGCGAGATAGTCGTCGACGCCGCTTTCCAGCCCTTCGACCCGATGTTCGCTGCGGCCCAGCGCGGACAGCATCAGCACGGGCGCGCCGACGCCCGCGACGCGCAGGCGGGTGACGATGTCGATACCGGACAAATGGGGCAACATACGGTCGAGGATGATGACGTCGTGGCTGCCACCGCCGGCGCGATTGAGGCCGGTGGCGCCGTCGATCGCCTGTTCCACCACCATGCCGGCGCTGCTCAATATGGTGGCGATGTTGGCGCGTGCCGCCTCGTCATCTTCCACCAGCAATACAGAAATTGCGTCCGCCTGCGCCATCATGGTCCCCCCGCTCGCAGATAACGCGAAAGGCCGCCAGTGACAAAGCCTGTTAAAGCATGTCGCCGGCGGCCTTTCAAAAACCGTCCAATTCCGGGGCTATATCAACCGTGCAGAGCGCCCCGGAACATGATGACCGAGATGATGATCAAATAGACGCCGAAGATCTTCTTCAGCGGGCCGGCCGGCAGGCTGTGCGCGGCGGCGACGCCCAGCGGTGCGGTCAGCATCGACATGGAGGCGATGGCGAGCGTGGCGGGCACGTTGATGTAGCCGAGCGATCCCCAGGGCAGGCCGCCTTCCTTGAAGCCGATGATGGCAAAGCCGATCGTGGTCGGAATGGCGATCAGCGTGCCGATGCCCGACGCCGTCGCAATGGCGCGGTGGATGGTGCGACCGCACAGCGTCATCACCATGATCGCGATCACGCCGCCGCCGATACCGAGCAGCGAGGAGAAGGTGCCAAGGCCGCCGGCGATGCCCATGCGTACGATGCCCGATGGCATGGTGTCGCTGACCACCTTGCCGCTGACGCTGGGCAGGAGGAAGTTGAGGGACATGAGGCCGACGCCGGTGGCGAAGATCATCTTGAGCGTATTGCCGTCGACATGGCCGGCGAGCATCACGCCCACACCGCAACCCAGCACGATCCAGGGCGCCCAGGTCTTGAGCACTTCGAACTCCACCGCGCCGCGCTTGGCATGGGCCAGCAGCGAGCGGATGGAGGTGACGATGATGGTCGCGGCAGACGTGCCGATGGCGACATGGGCGATGGCATCATGCGTGCCGCCCAGCAGCGGCAGCACGACCAGCAGCGCAGGCACCACGACGAAGCCGCCACCGATGCCGAAAATGCCGGCGGCAAAACCCGCCACCAGCCCGGCGGCCAGCATCGAAACGAGCGGAATGAGCCAGATCATGACGTCGCCCTGCATCACCGCGTCCCCTTCTGCCCAGTGCGGCCAGCGCGCATGTTGCTGCGTTCGCCTTTGCGGATCAAGGCGGCGAAAGTAGGGAAATCGACCATGATGTTAGACCATGCCTCTCTTCGGCGAAATCAAGCTGCATGGGGGGCATGTCGTCATGTCCCCCTGCCCCGCTCAACGAACGACGGGCGGTAACCCGCAAGCCCCTCTTCCAAAGTATGACGCATGGGAGAAACAAAATCGCGACGGCGACCTATGAGAAAAACGGCATCGCACCGCAGATGAGCATGATGCCGATCATGATATGGCGGATGACATGGGTCAGTTCAGCGCCTCTTCCGCCGCGGTATAGGGCAGGTTCAGATCGTCGGCCACGGCCCGGTAGGTGACCTTGCCGTCCCAGATATTGAGGCCCGCGCGCAGATGGGGATCATGGCGCAGCGCCGTCTTCCAGCCCTGCTCGGCGATCCGCAGCGCATGGGGCAAGGTCACATTGTTGAGTGCATAGGTGCTGGTCCGCGCGACCGCGCCCGGCATGTTGGCGACGCAATAATGGACGACGCCATCGACGATATAGGTCGGTTCGGCATGGGTCGTGGCGTGGCTGGTTTCGAAACAGCCGCCCTGGTCGATCGCGACGTCGACCAGCACGGCGCCCTTCTTCATCGTCTGAAGCATGGCCGCACTGACCAGTTTGGGCGCGGCCGCACCGGGGATCAGCACCGCGCCGACGACCAGATCCGCGTCGGCCACACATTCGGCCAGATTGGCGCGATTGGAGAAACGGGTCTTGGCCCGTGCCTCGAAATACATGCCGAGCTTTTCGAGCACTTCGGGACTGCGGTCGAGAATGGTGACGTCGGCGCCCAGGCCCACTGCCATCTGTGCCGCATTGAAGCCGACCACGCCGCCGCCGATCACCACCACCTTGGCCGGCAACACGCCCGGCACGCCGCCCAGCAGCACGCCACGCCCGCCATGCGCCTTTTCCAGCGCGGTCGCGCCCGCCTGAATCGCCATGCGGCCCGCGACCTGGCTCATCGGTTTCAGCAGCGGCAGACCGCCATGGCCGTCGGTCACGGTTTCATAAGCGATGCAGGTGGCGCCCGATGCGATCAGGTCGCGCGTCTGTTCAGGGTCCGGCGCCAGATGAAGATAGGTGTAGAGGATCTGACCGGGGCGGAGCATCGCGCGCTCCTGCGACTGCGGCTCCTTCACCTTCACGATCATTTCGGCCGTCGCGAAGATGGCGGCGGCGGTCGCGACGATTTCCGCACCGGCGCGTTCATAAAGCGCGTCGCTGGCGCCGATCCCTTCACCCGCGCCGCTTTCCACCAGCACGCGATGGCCATGTGCGGTCAGTTCATGCACGCTTTCGGGTGTCAAGCCGACCCGATATTCGTGATTCTTGATTTCCTTGACGGTGCCTACGATCATCCGGCCTCTCCAAATTCGGGGCGCGTGGTCGACCCGCCCCATCATGAACGGATGATAGCGCAGGCCGGGCCGCGAATGTTCCCCGATCTTGTCGGTCAGACGAGACTATGCGCGTCGCAGGACAGGTTCCGCCCACAGGCCAAAGGCGATGCCGATCGTGCCCCACAGGACGGCCTGACTGGCGATCGATGCGATCCGGAAATTCCAGAGCAGGGTCGCCGGGAAATCGGCCGGCACTTCATTGATGACGGGCAGCAGATATTGGCCGACGCCCACCACCAGTGCGAAAGCGCCGACGGCCAGCAAGGTCGCGTCGATCGGGCGCAGCGAGCGCAGCAGCGCGGTGCGGACATGGGCCGCGATCACCGCCGCGGCGATCGACAGGCCGATCATCATGAAATAGGCGGCGGTGCGGATGCCCACCGTTTCATGCTGGCCCACGGCCGGCGGCGTCTGGGGATATTTGATCCCCGGCACGATGACGATCAGCAGGAAGGCAAGCCCGGCCAGCAGCAACGCGAAGCTGCGTGGCCCAATCCGACCGAACCGGCCATAGCCATAGGCGAAGACCAGCGAGAAGATGCCGCCGACCGCCGCGCCATAGAGGGCCAGCGCCGTGAACAGCCCGGCGCCCTTCTGCGTATCGCGGCTGACCAGTTCCGGCTCTTCGGCTGCGGCCGGCGCATGGTGCGCGGCATGCGACGCCTCATAGCCGATGGCGAGGTCGATCTGCGGTTCGGCGATCACGCGCGCGACCAGCGTGGCGAGCAGCGCCGCCAGGATGCCGGCCAGCATCCCGCGCCACAATAATGTACGGGTCACGGCCGGGCGTCAGTGACAGGGAAAGCCGAGGAGATGGCGGCCGTCATGCACATATTCATGCACATACATGCCGTCGAACAGCGCAAAGGCACCCTGTTCGGTGCTGACGAAATAGAGGAAGATGAGCGCGATCAGCGTGCCCAGCACGGCCCAGGGCGCGATATCCGCAACCGGGATGGTGGCATCGCCGCGAACGGGGATGAACGGATCGTCGAACAGAGCGGCGGTGTTCGCCATGGCCTGATACTCCTGCACGGGATTGCGCGTCCCCGGAAAATAATGTCGCGGTTCGGAAGGAAGGTCTGGCTCTCGACGTCGGCTATGGACGGCGATAACAGTGGCGCGACCGCGCCGGAATTGCACCGGCTTCTTCTTTCTGAACGACCCGTGCTTTAGGCTGAGCGTAGGGACGCCGTCAATCATCTGCTGGAGGCCATGCTGACGACATCGTTGCTGCTGCTTTGCGCCGGGCCGACGCGCGCCAGCCGACAGGGCGGCTTTCCTGCCATTGATGAGGCGCTGGACGAGGGCGGCCAGCGCGATGCCGCTGCGCTGGTCCTGCCGGTTCGTTTCCGGGACGCGGTACAATCGAGCCCCACCTTGTCGGCGATCGAAACGGCGCAGGCCATGGGCGTCACGCCCCTGCCCCAGCCGGCATTGCGCGACATCGATCACGGCCGATGGGCCGGGCACGACTTTGCGACGATCGCGACAGAGGAACCCGAAGCGCTGGCACAATGGCTGGCCGATCCGGCGCGAGGCGGCCCGGATGGCGAAAGCCTGCACGCCTGTCAGTTGCGGGTCGGTGGCTGGCTCGATGCCCTCGCCGCGACTGGTGCGTCCATCTGTGCCCTGACCCATCCGATGCCGATCCGTGCCGCGATCGCCCATGCGCTCGCCATGCCGCTGCGCGCCAGCCTGTCCATCGACATCGCGCCTCTGTCGCGCACCACCCTGTCCTTCAACGGTCGCTGGCGGCTCCAGTCGCTGGAGCCGGGCTGAAAAGAGTTGCGGACCTTCATTGCCGCCTCTATCCGCATATCCGCCCATGCGTCTTGCGACATATGGGTGAATAGATCGCGCCGGTGCCTCGCAAGAGGCTTAAAATGGGAACGCGGTGCGGGCGGCGACACGCGGCCCTAATCCGAGGCTGTCCCTGCAACTGTAAGTGGCGAGCGCGATACACAGATGCGACGGGGCAAGGCGCCCCGTGCCGCAGCCACTGGGCCGGACGCTGCAACATGCGAGGCCTGGGAAGGCCGTGTATCAAGCGATGACCCATGAGCCAGGAGACCTGCCGGCGTCTGGTCGCTCTTGCTTTGGTCCAGGGGATGGCCGGGGCACGGTCCAACCCGTCTGAGCGACGAACGAAGCGGCAGGGGCCGCACGATGCGCGAGGCCGGCTGCCCTGACATGGGTGCCCGGCCGATCCTGTGCATCGACCGTTCGCGAACGGTTAAGTCCCTGCGTTTTTTAGACGCGCGATAAGGGATAAGATCATGAGCAAAGTGCCGACCACCGTCATCACCGGATTTCTGGGCGCGGGCAAGACCACGCTGATCCGCCATCTGCTGCAAAATGCCAAGGGGCGCCGGCTGGCGCTGATCATCAACGAATTTGGTGATGTCGGCGTCGATGGCGAACTGGTGAAGGGCTGCAATGACGAGGCCTGCCCGGAAGACGACATCGTAGAACTGGCCAATGGCTGCATCTGCTGCACCGTGGCCGACGATTTCCTGCCGACCATGCAGAAGCTGCTCGATCGGCCCAATCCGCCCGAACATATCATCATCGAAACCAGCGGCCTGGCCCTGCCCAAGCCGCTGGTGAAGGCATTCCAATGGCCCGACATCCGCACCCGCGCCACGGTGGACGGGGTGATCGCGTTGATCGACGCCGACGCGGTAGCCGCCGGACGCTTTGCCGCGGACGAAGTGGCACTGGCGGCGGCGCGCGCGGCGGACCCCAATCTGGACCATGACAGCCCGCTGGAGGAATTGTTCGAGGAACAGCTGATCTGCGCCGACATGGTGGTGCTGAACAAGACCGATCTGGTCGACGCCGCCACGCTGGCGACGGTAGAGGCGCAGGTGAAGGCGGAAACCCGCCCCGGCGTGGCGATCATCCACAGCGCGCAGGGGGCCATCGATCCGGCCGCGCTGCTGGGCCTGAGCGCGGCGGCCGAAGATGATCTGGACGCCCGCCCGTCGCATATCGACGGGATGGAGGAGCATGATCATGATGATTTCGACAGCTTCATCCTGTCGGGCGGCGATGTCGCCGATGTCGATGCGCTGGTCACGGGGCTGAACGCCACGATCGCCGCCCACGACATTTTGCGCGTCAAGGGCATGGTGTCGGTGGCCGGCAAGCCGTCGCGGCTGGTGGTGCAGGCAGTCGGCCCGCGCATCCAGCATTATTTCGACCGCGCCTGGAAGGCGGAGGAAGCCCGTCGCACCCAGTTGGTCGTGATCGGCCAGAAGGGGCTGGATCGCGCCGCAATTGAGGGTGCGCTCAAGCCGGTCATCGGCTGATGCACCTTCTGTCCGCCACGCCCGGCACGATATCCAATGGCCAGGAGGCGATCGACCTCGACCAGTCGCCGGGCGATATCGTGATCCTGACGGTAGCGGACAGCGAACTGGCCTGTTTCGCCAAGGCGGCGGCGCGCCTGACAGATGAAGATCCGATGTGCGGGGCGCCCAGCGTGCGCCTCGCCAATCTGCTCCAGCTGCGCCACCCCTATTCGGTCGACCTCTATGTCGAAAAGGTAATCGCCCAGGCGAAATTCGTCTGCGTCATCCTGCTCGGCGGCAAAAGCTACTGGCCCTATGGAATAGACGAGATCGCGCAGGTGGCACGGGAGCGAAACATCGCCTTCGCCGCGATCGCCGACGGGCGGGAGGATGACCCCGCGCTCGACCGGGCTTCGACCGTGCCGGCCGCATTGATCGACCGGCTGCGCGACTATCTGCGGCAGGGCGGGATGGCCAATGCGCTGAGCTTCCTGCGCACGGCGGCGCGCACGATAGGACGCGATGCCGGCACGCCCGACGATCCGGTGCCGGTCGCCGACGCAGGCCTCTATCTCTCCGGCGTCGATCGCCCTGCCCTGTCCGACCTGCGCGCGCGCTGGAGGCAAAGCGCGCCCGTCGCCTGTCTGATCTTCTACCGCGCGCTGATGGTGGCCGGCACGCTGGACGCGGTGGATGCGATGATCGCGGCGCTGGAGGCGCGCGGTTTCAACGTCGCGCCGATCCATGTCCGGGCCTTGCGCGAGCCTTTCGCGATGGACTGGCTGAAAGGCGTACTGGCCGACATCAGGCCGGACGTGATCCTCAACGCCACGAGCTTTGCCGCCTCCACCTCATCCGAACCGCGCACGGCCAGCATATTGGAACGGGCCGACTGCCCCATTCTCCAGCTGGCATTCGCCGGCGTCGAACAGGGCGAATGGCAGGATGCCGCCCGTGGCCTTGGCCCCCGCGACCTGGCCATGAATGTCGTGCTGCCCGAAGTGGACGGCCGCATCTTCACCCGCGCCGTCGCGTTCAAGGCGGCAGAGCGGTTCGACGCGCTGACCCAATGCGGCATCATCGTCCCGCGCGTGGCGCCCGATCGCGTCGCCTTCGTCGCCGATCTTGCCGCCCATTGGGCACGGCTGCGCCGTACGCCAGCAAGCGAACGGCGCGTGGCGCTGGTGCTGGCCAATTATCCCAATCGCGACGGGCGGATCGGCAATGGCGTGGGCCTCGACACGCCGGCCAGCGCCGCCGCGATCCTCGCCGGGCTGGCGGCAGCGGGCTATGATATCGGCAACGCGCCCAGGACCGGCGCCGGGCTTATGGAACTGCTGACCGGCGGCGTCACCAACGACCTGTCTTCATTGGATCGTCCCGGCGAGGTTGCCCTGCCGCTCGCCGATTATCGCATCGCCTTCGCCGCCATTCCGGCGCAAGCGCGCGCCGCCATGGTAGAGCGTTGGGGCGATCCGGAGGCCGATCCCTTCGTACGCGACGGCGCCTTTCGCCTGGCCGTGCATCGCTTTGGGGGTGTCGCACTCGCTGTTCAGCCCGCGCGCGGCTATAATATCGATCCCAAGGCCAGCTATCACGACCCAGCTCTGCCGCCGCCGCACGCCTATCTGGCGTTCCATATCTGGCTGGAGGCGCATTTCGGCGCGCAGGCTGTCGTCCATGTCGGCAAGCATGGCAATCTGGAATGGCTGCCGGGCAAGGCGGTGTCCCTGTCCGAAAATTGCTTCCCGGAAATCTGCGCCGGGCCGCTGCCGCAACTCTATCCCTTCATCGTCAACGATCCGGGCGAAGGCACACAGGCGAAGCGGCGCATCGGCGCGGTGATCGTGGATCATCTGACCCCGCCGCTGACCCGCGCCGAAACCTATGGGCCGCTCAAGCAACTCGAAGCGCTGGTCGACGAATATTATCTGGCAGCCGGCATGGACCCGCGCCGGCTGGACCGGTTGCGACGCGACATCATCGACCTCGCGCAGAGCCAGGGGCTGGACAAGGATGCCGGCGCGCAGGGCGATGACGACGATGCGCTGTCCGCGATCGACAATTATCTGTGCGAACTGAAGGAATTGCAGATCCGTGATGGGCTGCATGTCTTCGGCGTTTCACCCGAAGGCCGGTTGCGCCGCGACCTGCTGATCGCGCTGGCGCGGACGCCGCGTGGATACGACCATGACGGACAGGCCTCGCTGCTAAGAGCGATGGCGCAGGATCTGAACCTCGATTTCGACCCGCTGGATTGCCGGATGGGCGATCGCTGGAGCGGCGCGCGGCCGGAGGCGCTGGCAAGCATGTCCGACGAACCCTGGCGCACCCATGGCGATACGGTGGAACGGCTGGAATGGCTGGCGGCGCTATTGGTGGACAGCATCCATCGCCCGGCGTGGGGCAAGGCGACGGCAAAGGTGCTGGACGCCATTGCCGGCGACCTCGCCCCCCGTGTCGATGCCTGCGGCCAGCGTGAAATGCAGGCGCTGCTCTGCGGCCTCGACGGTCGTTTCGTCGTGCCTGGGCCGTCCGGCGCGCCGACGCGAGGGCGCCCCGATGTGCTGCCGACCGGCCGCAACTTCTTTTCGGTCGATACCCGCGCCGTGCCCACGGCCGTGGCCTGGGAATTGGGGAAGAAGTCGGCGCAGCTATTGGTCGAGGATTATTTCCAGCGGGAGGGCGATTATCCGCGCGCCATGGCCCTGTCCGCCTGGGGCACAGCCAATATGCGCACCGGCGGCGACGATATCGCGCAGGCGCTGGCGCTGATGGGGGTGCGTCCGCGCTGGGACTGGACATCCGGCCGGGTCGTCGGGTTCGAGATGATCACTTTGGCGGAACTCGGCCGGCCGCGTGTGGACGTAACGTTGCGCGTGTCGGGCTTCTTCCGCGATGCCTTTCCCGAACAGATGGACCTGATCGACAGCGCCGCCCGCGCGGTCATGGCACTGGACGAGCCGGAGGAGGATAATCCCGCCGCCGCCCGCCACCGGCGCGAGACTGAAGCCCTGATCGGCGAAGGGCAGGACGACGCAACCGCCGCCCGGCGCGCAGGCGCGCGCGTCTTCGGGTCGAAGCCGGGGGCCTATGGCGCGGGGCTTCAGGCGATGATCGACGAGAAATTGTGGCACAGCCGCGCCGACCTGGCCGACGTCTATCTCGACTGGGGCAGCTATGCCTATGGCGCGGGCGTGGAGGGCGACGCCGAACGAGGCCTGTTCGCCACGCGCCTGAGTGAAGCCGATGCCGTCGTCCAGAATCAGGATAATCGCGAGCATGACCTGCTGGACAGCGACGATTATTATCAGTTCGAAGGCGGCATCGCCGCTGCGGTCGAGCATCTGAAGGGCGCGAAGCCCATCAGCTACCATAACGACCATAGCCGCCCCGAACGCCCGGTCATACGCACGCTGGAGGATGAGATCGGCCGGATCGTGCGCGGGCGCGTGACCAATCCCAAATGGATCGCGGGCGTCATGCGCCATGGCTATAAGGGCGCGTTCGAGATTGCCGCGTCGGTCGATTATCTCTTCGCCTTTGCCGCCACGACCCATGCCGTGCGCGACCATCATTTCGACGCCGTCCATGCCGCCTTCATCGAGGATGAGGCGGTGCGTGCCTTCATGGCGCACGCCAACCCCGCCGCCCTGCGCGAAACCGCCGCGCGCCTGAGCGAGGCGCTGGAGCGCGGCCTGTGGAAACCCAAATCCAACAGTGCGGGCCTGCTGCTCGCCAGCCTTTTGATTTAACGCGTTTTCTTAACCAGCAGATGAAGCCATCTGCTTGGAAAACGCTCTAGCAGGAGCATGACGATGGTGGAACGCACCGAGGAACAGCATAAGGCCAAGATGCAGAAGAAGCAGGCCGCGCATGACAAGATCATCGCCGGCAAGACGGTGGAGAAAGGGCTGCTGGTCGTCCACACCGGCAAGGGCAAGGGCAAGACCACGGCTGCGCTCGGCATGGTGGTGCGCGCGATCGGCCATGGCAAGAAAGTGGGCATCGTCCAGTTCGTGAAGGGCGCGATGACCACGGGCGAGAAGGTCGTGTTCGACGCCTTTCCCGATCAGGTGGAATTCAAGGCAATGGGCGAAGGCTTTACCTGGAACACGCAGGATCGCACCCGCGACATCGCCCTGGCGCGCGAGGCGTGGGAAGAGGTCAAGCGCATGATCGCCGACCCGGCCTATGCCATGGTGCTGGCCGACGAGCTCAATATCGTGCTGCGTTACGACTATCTGCCGCTGGACGAGGTGATCGCGGTGCTGGCCGCGCGGCCGGACATGAAGCATGTCATCGTCACCGGCCGCAACGCGCCCGAAGCGCTGATCGAACAGGCCGATCTGGCCACCGAAATGACGCTGCTCAAGCACCCGTTCCGCGAGCAGGGCGTCAAGGCGCAGCCCGGCATCGAATTTTAGGGCCGACCGACATTCAGTTGTGACGGCCTGCAAATGGCGCTTTTCCGTGCTTCCGGTGCTCACGGACATTTAGTCCGCTGCGCTCCGGGTCACGCAAAAACACCATTTTCGACTCGCCATCTCCTGAATGTCGATCGCCCCTAGGAGACGACGGCCGCCGCCAATGCGCGGGCGGCCTTCACATAGGCCGGGCCGCCGCACACGGTCCAGGCCTGCGGAATGCCGATCCGCTTGATGTTCTGGAGCGCGGGATGGTGCATCATCTCCGTGCCCTGATCGGTGACCCGGTCGGTCGCGCTATCCACGATCAGATAGTCCGGCCGCGCCGCGACAACCTCTTCCAGCCGCATCTGCGACAGGGATGGCCTGCCCAATGTGCCGGCCAGATTGGTGAGGCCAACCCGCTGCATCAGATCGTCGATCAACGTGCCCGTGCCGGTAAGATAGCCGCGACGCTGATAATAGGCCGCGATCCGGCCGGGTGGTACCTTGCCGATATGGCGCAGGTCTGCGTCCATCTGTGCGATGAGCGCCTCGCCCCGCGCGGGATGGCCCACCGCCTTCGCCACATCGCGGATGGAGGCCAGGATCGCGTCGTAACTGTCGGCGCCTTTGAGATCCAGCGCCGGATAATGGCGCGCCTTCAGCACCGCGATCGCTGAATTGCGCCGCACCGGCATGCCGATCATCAGATCGGGATCGGCGGCCAGCACGGCTTCGGCCGATCCGTTCAGGACAGGCAGGCCGCCTACCTGCGCGGCGACGGCGGACATATGCGGATCGGCCGCATTATGCGTCAGCCCGGCAATCTGGTCGCGATCGGCGAGCGCCACCACCAGCTGATCCGCGCACAGGTTGAGCGACACGATCCGGCGAGGCACCGATGGCGCCTTGCGCATGGGCGCGGCGGACAGCGCCCATCCTGTCACGCCTGCCGCCACGGCCAGGATCAGGCCGCCCAGCAACCGGGAAGACGGGACATGCTTCATGGCAACAGCCCATAGCGCCCCGTTTCGGCGACGCAACCATGATGGCATGGGCCGTGCTATCGCCCCACTGGTCCCAGCGCGATCTGCGCGGCCTCACGCCTCGCCCCGCCCTCCACCATCTCCACCGGGGGGCCGCGCCGCACACCTACTGGCAAGGGCACGGCCGGCGCCGGGGTCCAGCTCTTGTTGGCGGGCGGCATGACCTGTCCCACGATCGGCACGGCGCCGCTCGGATCGGCGGGCGCTTGTGCCGCCGCCATGGCCGGCAATGCCCCGTCGCGATGGGCCAGCGACAGGCGCGCGATACGACCGATCATCGGCTCGGCGCCGCCAGCTGCGGTCTGAAAGGCCGGCGGCGTGCCCCACCAGCCGGTCCAGCGAAAAAAGAGGTGCGTGCCCACCTTCGCCGTCTTGTCCAGGCTGGCACTCCAATAGGGCACGACCCAATCGGTATGATAATGGGTGGCAAGGCCCACCGGCCGGAACACCGCCCCGGCCAGCGCCGCCTTGGCGATGCTTTGCGCACGCATCCAGGCGGCGGGCGATGGCGTCCGCGCCAATGCCCCGTCGCAGGTAAAGGTGAACTGGCAGCCGGTCCGCCGTTCCTGCCCCTGAAACACGACGCCGCACACCGATTTGGGAAAAGCGGGATGACGCACGCGGTTGAGCACGACCTGCGCCACCGCCTGTTCGCCGACGGCATCGTCGCCCGCCTCATAGATTTGCGCGGAGGCAAGGCAATCGGTGGCGCGCGCCAGGTCCGCCGTACCGCCGGCAAAGCGGAAAGGACTGGCCGCCGGATTGGAGCGCTGCGAAAAGGGAATGGCTGCATTGAGCGCCCGCGCCTTGTCCGTGCCGAGCGCGTAGATTGTCGATGGTTCGACCTTAGGCACGGGTGGCGCCTTGTCGATCCGCGCGGGCGTGGCACGGGCGGTCACCGGTGCCTGTTCCGGAACGGCGGTGGGCGCCTGCCGCCACAGCGTCAGCATCGCCAAAACCGCGATCAGGATCAGCGCCGACAGGCTGCCAAGGGCGATCCGGTGCGCGGCGGAGGTCATGCGTCAGCTACAGTTGCGCAGACCGCTTGGGGGTCGGCGCGGGGCAAGGGGCACGAAGGAGATGGGTTGGATCGGCGCATCGCCATGCGACGCGGACTCACCCACTTCGAACAGATGCTGGAGGAAGGAGATCATCGCCTCCCGCCCCTTCTCGCTCAGCACCACACGCATCCGGCGATGATCGCGGGGGTCGAAGCGGCGGACGACGAGTTCCGCTTCCTCCAGGCTTTCGATCCGACGCATCGTGCCCGTCGCGCTCTCACCGGATATGGCCATGATGTCCTTCACGCACAGGAAGCGTCCTTCTTCCGCGACGGCGAACAGTTCCAGCATGATGTCCCAGGCGGAATCGCGGAACACATGTTTGGGGAAATGTTCGGAACAGTTGATCCGCGCCTGCTGCGTCTGGCGCGCGAGGGCGAGCAGCGAGGTGCCGGACAGGTCCGGGTTCGATGATCCCTCTCTTCGTTCGCGCGAGGCCATGCCATCTTCCTTGCATCGGTTTCTCGTGGAGCAGGCCCAAGGCTGCGCCTTCCACCTTAACGAATTATAAACAGCGTAATTTTCTTGCGGTCATGCGACCGAAACCATCTCTATTGCGGACATATTTTTCTCCTCTGCTGCTGCCTTCAACTGCGCGACCAGTGCGTGCAGGCAGCTGCCATGCGATCCCTTGATGAGGATGATGTCGCCGTCCCGCGCCGTTTCCCGAAGGCAGGCGCGCAGTTGGCCGATATCGCTGGCATGGAGGCCGCGACAATGGGGCGGCAGGTCGGCCCAGATCGGCGCATAGAGCGCTCCTACGGCATGAACCTGATCTATGCCCTGTTGGCGGATCAGCGGTGCCAGCGCACCATGATAGGCGGCCGCGTCCGGCCCCAGTTCCAGCATCTCGCCCAATATCGCGATCCGCCGTCCGCCGGTCCGTGTGCCGAGCAGTTCCAGCGCCGCCGCCATCGAGGCGGGATTGGCATTATAGGCTTCGTCGATCAGCGTGATCGCGCGGCCGTCTATGGTCAGGGCCACCTCCTCGCCGCGACCGGCGAGCGGGCGGAAATCGGCAAGCGCCGCCAGCCCTTGCCCGGCATCGAGGGATAGCGCGGACAGGGTTGCCAGCACCGCCAGGCTGTTGAGCGCCATATGGTGTCCCGGTGCCTGCAAGCGATAATCCAGCATGCCTGTGGGCGTCATGACCGTCACCCTTCCATCCTGATGGTCCATCAGGCGGAAGTCGGCCTCTGGCGCTTCGCCATAGCTGATGACGCGCAGTTCGTGCGCCAGCGCCAGCGCGCGCACCTGCGGTAGTTCCGCCATGTCCGCGTTGAGGATCGCGACGCCACCGGGCGGCATACCTGCGAAGATGGCGCTCTTGCGCCGCGCGACGGTGGCGAGGTCGTGGTGAAATTCCAGATGCGCCGGCGCGATATTGGTGAAGACCGCGATATCGGGCCGCGTCAGTTGCGCATTCTGGCGCATCCGTCCGATCGCCAGCTCCATCACGATATGGGGCGTATCCCACGGAATGGAGGCGAGATTCCAGGCGATGCCATGCGGCAGATTGGCGTTCAGCCGCGTTTCGCCGACATCACCCCAAGGCCGCAGCGTCTGCGCCAGCATCGCGACCATGGTGGTCTTGCCGGCGCTGCCGGTCACGCCGATCAGCTTGCCGGTCATCGCCGCGCGGGCATGGCGGCCCAGCGCCAATATCGCCTCGTCATTATTGGGTACCGCCAGCACCGGCACGTCCGTAGTGGCCAGCCGGTCGGGCACGCTGGTGATGATCGCCGATGCCTGTGGCCGGAGCCGGTCGATCAGGCGCGGGGGGATGCCCCGCTCCCCTGCCGTGCCGCGCATCATCAGCATCTCGCCATCGCGCAGGCTGGGGGGGAAGATGCACAGGCCTTCCGCGCGCCAGTCGGCCGGCGGCGGCACGACCCAGCGCCCGCCGGTAGCCTGCATCACGTTGCGCGCGGTCCAGCCGCTTTCGACCGGCAGCGCCGCCGCCTCCGCCTGTGTCTCCAGCAGGTGCCGGCGATAGGCGATAAGGCCCGACAGATAATGTTCGACATCGTCGATCCGCACGCGAAAGGCGTGGTGGCGGATGAAGAAGCTGCCGACGATCCGCTGCGGATTGGCGAAGAACATCGCCAGTTCGGGCCAGAAATGGCCGTTGAGCAGATAATGGGCGCGGGCATGGAGCGCACGGTGGAATTTGCCGAGATCGATCGTGTCGAGCAGGTGGCGATGATCGGGGTCGGCGGAGAGGCGCGCGATCATATGCTGCGCCGCCATCATCAGTTCCAGCAGCGTCGGGAAAGTGGTGATGCGATTTTCCACGAAATCCAGATGGTCGCGGACATTGTCCAGGCCGAAGCGGAACCAGGCCTCGTCCGCGCGATATCGGGTCAGTTCATTGACACAGTAGCTGAGCCAATGGTCGTGCGCCGCCGCGTGACCTGCCGCGATGAAATGGGTGAAGGCGCGCGCCACCGCCTCGATCCAGCGCGGATCGCCGGTCAGGCCATAAAGCCGCATCAGCCCGAACGCCGCCTCCCCATCATAATAGATGATGCGGAAGTCCTGCTTCACCGTCAGCGTCGGATAGTCCAGCACATGGACGAAGCGCCCGCTGTCCGCGTCCTGCATATGGAGCATGCCGGCCGCCAGCCGGTCGAGCAGCGGGCGATAGCGGTCGGTCGCCATCAACTCGCTATATTTGACCAATGCGAGCAGGCAGACGGCATTGCCGCCCAGCTTGATCTCATTGCCGGGGTCGATCAGGAAGGCCGCCGGCGTCCCATCCGGCAGGGTCGCCGGGCGAATCAGCTCTTCCTCCAGATAGGTCAGCGCCCGCTCGATCGCGGCCAGCAGATCCGGGGACCGCGTCACCTCCCAGCTTTCCAGCATGGCATAGGTGCTGCTGGCATGGCGCAGGCTGTTATAGGCGGCGATCGGCCGGTCGAAACAGGGATGCCAGCCATAATGGAACCGGCCGCCCGCCTGCACCTGCGAAGCGAGATAGGCGCTGCCATCGTCGATCAGGCTTAGCAGCAGGTCGGGGTCCAGCCGCTCCACCGTCCGCCGACCGGCATTGCGGCCCTGCTCCCGCATCCTGTGGATGACGCCATCCGCGCCCATGAACAGACCGGCGGTCGAAAACAGCCAGATGGGTGCATCATCGCGGAAGTCGATCGCTCCGATGCCATGGCGCAGCCGGGCGTAGCGCAGGAAATTGCCTTCATTGACGATGGCTGTGGGGTGCCCGTTGCCGCCATAGAGCATGGCATTGGCGTTGATTTCCGTTTCCAGAAACGCCTGTTCCAACCCCGCATCCAGCGCGATGCCCAAGCGGAAATAATTGCGTTTGGTCGCATCCAGTCGCTGGCGCAGGCTTTGCCAGTCGGTCCGTTCGATCGCACAGACCCAGTCGACGCGCAGCCAGTCCAGCCGATCCGCCGCCGCCCGCAGCAGCGGCAGCGCCCTGTCCCAGCAACCCGCCGCATCCGGCGCGCTGACGGTGATGGTCTGTGCCCGCGTGGCGCCATCAGTGAAGGAGAAGAACAGCACCACCGTCCGCGCGCCGTCGATCGGTGACGGCGCCACCTGCTGCAATCGCTCGCCGATCGCAGCCAGTCTCTCCTCCAGCGCCACGGTCATCGTTCGCGCAGTCCTTCGCGCGCGCGGTTCAGGGGCTTGAGCAGATATTGCATCACCGTCTTGCTGCCGGTGTGGATATCCACCGTGGCGATCATGCCCGGCACGATCGGAAAGCGTTTGCCCGCCTTGTTGACCACGGCGACCGACTTGGTCCGCACGAAAACGCGATAATAATAGATTTCCGGGTTCACCTCATCCTTGATCGTGTCCGGCGATATGCTCGACACCGTGCCTTCCAGCCCGCCATAAATGGCATAGTCATAGGCGGTGATCTTGACCGTCGCCCGCTGATTGGGGTGGATGAAGGCGATGTCGCGCGGCGAAATGCGCGCTTCGATCAGCAGCTGGTCGTCCAGCGGTACGATCTGCATGATCTCGCCATTGGGTGACACCACGCCGCCGATGGTGGACACGTCGATGCTCTTCACCACGCCGCGTACCGGGGATCGCAGGGTCAGACGCTTCAGCGTATCGGACCGGCCGCGCACCACCGGCGCCAGCGCCTCCACCTCCTCACTGACCTTGGCCAGATCCTGCTGCGCCTCGACCAGATATTGCGAGCGCAGATCGGATTTCTTGAGCGCCAGTTCGGCCTGCTGCCGCTTCAGTCGCAGCACTTCGACATTGCTGGCGGCGCCGACGGCGATCAGCGATTCGCCGATCTTCACTTCCTTGCTGATGAGCGCGAGGGATTCGTCGATCAGCCGGTCGGAACTCATCAGGCTTTCCCGCCGGTCGCGATAGAGGCGCGTTTCCGCCGCCTTCAGCTCCGGATAGGGATCGAGTTCCCGTGAAAAGGCGATGGGCGTTCCACCCACCTCCGCCCGCAGGCGCGCGGCGCTCGCAAGGGCGGCGCGATATTTGGCGGCGCTTTCGTCCACCGTCGATCCCGCCTGGGTCGGGTCCAGCTGCGCCAATATCTGGCCCGGCTTCACGATATCATCCTGCTTGACCATCAGCTTGGCCAATATGCCGCCCTCCAGCGACTGGATGATCTGTTCCCGGCTGGTCGGCACCACCCGTCCACTCCCGCTGGCGACCTCGTCCAGCTTGGCGAACCAAGCCCAGGTGAAGGCGACGACGAACAGGGCCGTGACCAGCCATAGCAGGCGTTTGGCGCCGGTGATGCGGCCGCGCCCTTCATCGTCGAACTGCCATTCGTCATCGATGACCGCGACGCCGCTCATGCTACCCTCGCCCGGTTGGCCTGCATGGTGCGGATCGCCGCATCCTTGGGCTGGTCCAGCAATATGCCGCCATTGTCGATCACGATCACCCGGTCGACCAGATCCAGAACCCGCATCCGGTGCGTCGCGATCACCAGCGTCCGCCCCTGCGCCCATGTCTTGAGGCCGTCGATGAAGTGGCGTTCGGACACCTCGTCCATCGCCGCGGTCGGCTCGTCCAGCAGCGCGACGGTCGGATGGCGCAGCAGCAGGCGCGCCAGCAGGAGCGACTGGATCTGCCCGCCTGACAGGCCGTTGCCGCCTTCCAATATGATATGTTCCAATCCGCTGCGCAGGCGTCGGACGAACTGGATCGCACCGGTCATCGCCAGCATGGACAGGATTTCCTCATTGGAGACATCCGGCGCGCCCAGCGTCAGATTTTCACGGATCGTGCCATGGAACAGCCGGCTGTTCTGCGACAGGAAACTGACGTCGCGGCGCAGGTCGTTGGGGTCGATATGGTGCAGCGCCAGATTGTCGATCAGCACTTCGCCCGACACCGGCTGCATCATGCCCGACAGCGCCTGCAACAGGGTGGATTTGCCCGCGCCGTTGCGACCCAGCAGCGCGATCTTCTCGCCCGCCTTGATCTCCAGCTCCGGGATGGTGAGCGCGGGCGGGCTGTTGGGATCGGCATAGCTGAACACGCCGCCATGGATGGTGATCGCGCCTGCGATCGCATTCACCGAAATGCGATGTTCGGCATCGGGCCGATCGACCGGCAGGCCCATGATCTGGTTCAGGCTGCCGATCGCCACGCGCGACTGCTGGAAACGGCTGAGCAGCGATGTAACCTGCGACATCGGCGCCATCATCCGCGATCCCAGGATGGAAGAAGCGACCAGCGCGCCGGTCGTGATGTCGCCCGCAATCACCATCGGCGCGCCGACGCACACGATCCCGGCATAGACGCCATTCTGCACATTCTGAGTCCAGACGGTCAGGCTGTTGGTCAGGCCGCGCAGCTTCAGCTGTTGCTCCCCCGCCTCCGCATTGTAGCGGTTCCATAGCTGCTGGAAGCGCTCCTCCGCCTGCAAAGCCTTGATATCCTCGATGCCCTGCACCGCCTCCACCAGCATGGCATTGCGCAGCGAGGCTTCGCGCATCGACGCGGTCGCATAGGCGCGCAGTTTGCGCTGGGCGAGCAGTCCGGGCACTAGCAGCAGCACGAGCGCGGCCAGCGGCACCAGCACCAGCGGCCCGCCGATGAACCAGAGGATCACCAGGAAGATCAGGAAGAAGGGCAGATCCGCCATCGCCGCCACGGTGGTGGATGTCAGCAGCTCGCGCACCTGATCCAGGTCGCGCAGCTGGGCGATGAAAGTGCCGGTGGAGGTCGGCCGCGCCCGGTTGCGCACGCGCAGCGCATGGCCGAACACCTTGTCCGACATGCGCAGGTCCGCGCGCTTGCCCAGAACATCGACGATGTTCATCCGCAACCGCCGCAGCAGGAAGTCGAAGCCGATCGCCAGCGCCACGCCCAGCACCAATATGTAGAGCGTCGGGTAGGATTCCGCCGGGACCACCCGGTCATAGACCTGCATCGAGAAGATCACGCCGGACAGGCCCAGCACGTTCGCGATGCAGGACGCCACCATCACATGGACATAGGAGCGACTGTCCTGATGGATGATCCGCCGCAGCCAGTTTTCGTCCTGCTGGTGGATATAGGGATCGACGCGGGCATCGGGTGCCGACCGCACCGGCCGGGCGATGACCAGCAGGGTCGCGCCGCGCGCCACGTCCGCGATCGCCATATGCGCGCGCAGCCCGCCTTCGCCCGCCAGCGACAGGGTCGCTTCGCCATCCTCGGCGATCGAAGTCACCAGCGCCAACGCGCCGTCGCTCATCCGCACGATCATCGGCAAGCGCCAGCCGGACAGCTTGTCGCGCGCGTCGGGCGTGCGGAAACGGATCGACAGGCCCAATGCACGCGCCATGCCGCGCACCTTGGCCTGTTCGCCATCCATCCCGGCCCACAGGCCCGCCAGCTTGGCCCCCTGTTCGCTGTTGGGCAGGCCATAATGGCGCGCCACCTGTTGCAACAGGTCCAGCCAGGCGTCGATGGAGGGGGCAGCGGGGGCCGGACCGCTGGTCGCGCCCGCGCTGCCGACCGGCTTGATCGGCGGCATCATGTTCATAGCGTCACCCCGCGCACCACTGTTCCCGTGAGGTGGAAGGCCGCGCGGGTCCGGCCCGAATTATAGAGGCAATCCATCTGCAACCGCCGCAGGTCGTGGGCGGTATTGGCGGCTTCGAACCGAACCTGCTGAAATTCCTGCTCGGCATTGAGCAGGTCGACCAGCGTGCGCGTACCCATTTCCAGATATTGCATGCGATACAGCTTTCCGGTTTCGTCCATATTGCCTTCCCGCGATGCCAGGGTTGTGAGCAGCGCGCCCAGACTGTCGATCTGCTGCTGCGCCTCGGACAGGCGCTGGGCGGTTTCGTTGCGCGCCCGGTCCGTCGCGGCATCGGCCGCCTCCAGCGCGAAGGACGCCCCGCGCACCCGCGCCTTGGTAATGCCGCCGCCGAACACATTGCTGCTGACGTTGAGGCCCAGCGAATAGGCGCTGCGCCGGCTGGACAGCGGATCGGACACGTCGATCGTGCCGGTGCCGCCGATGGAGATGGTGGGCAGTTGCTCCGCCTTGCGACGCTTGAGGTCCGCGACCGCCTGATCCTTTTGGGCTTCGGCGACCATGACAGCGGGCACATCGTCCCAGTCGGGCGGCGACTGGCGGCAGGCCGCCATCAGCCAGCCGGGTACTTCCTCATCGACCTTGGTCGGCGGCGCGGTTCGCCCCAGCAGATAGGCCAGGTTGCTGGACCAGCGGCGTCGTGATGCCTCGATCTGCGACAGGGTGGCGATCGCGGCCTCCACGCGGGCCTGCGCCTGCAAGCCGTCGGATCGGGTCGCCGCGCCTTTGGTCACGCGGCTGTCGACCAGATCGCTGATCGCGCGAACACGCTCCAGTTGCTCCAGCCCAATCCGGTGCAGCGCTTCGCCGCGTTGCATCTCGATCATCGCATAGCCGGTGTCGCGGATCAGCCCGTCGACCGCCAGCAGCATTTCCGCTTCACCGACCCGCGTGCCGGCGCGCGCCGAAGCCACGGCGCTCGATACCTTGCCGAAATCGAAGAGCATCTGGGACGCGTTGATTTGTGGCCGGGGGCGCCAGTCGGCGGTCAGGCGGCTGTCATAGCCGGTGGCGACGCCGGCGCTGATCTGCGGCGAATAGCCGGCGCGGGCGACATCCACCTCCGTCGCGCGGGCGTTGAGTTCGCCCGCCGCCTGGGTCAGCACCGGGTGCCAGGCGATCGCCTCCCGGGCGGCTTCTTCCAACGTCACCGGATCGGCGGGGTTCACCGCCGGTCCGGTCTGTGCGTATGCGGCCGAAATCATCAGGCCGCCGGCGAGCAATAGATAGGCTCTGCCGTTATGGAACCATGTTCCCTTGCCGGTCATATCCTCATCCAGTTATGACCAGCATGGATGCCATTGGTTACGGACATACTAACATGGCAGCATTAATATTATATCGCTATCGTAACATGTTGTGATTTTACCTATGCTTGGGACATACATCAGAATGTATGACCATTATTTATGCTGTGCTTTTCGATATCATCCGATGTGGAAAGATAAGCCAGTGGATCCTGCGGCACATCCACAGGGGTCAGATCGACGCTTTCTGTGGTCGGCGTCGTTGTCATGTCGATCGGGTCCACCCGCTCCGGCGATGCTGCGCGGTCGAGATAGGCCGACAACACATCCTCCAGCACGCCCTGGCCTTCGAACATCTGATAGGCCAGCTCGCCCAGCACTTCGTCGGAAACCGGCGTATCGGTCGGGTCCGCATCCGGTGTGACAGACTGATCCGTGCTTGGCGCATCGATCGGGTCTGCGGCGGATGCCGCAGCGACCAGATCGGTGCCCGAAACGGTCGGATCGTCCGTGCCGGAAACCGTTGCCTCTTCGGAGAAGGAGGATATCCGGGCTTCGGGCGCCGGGGCGATCGCCTGATCCGTCGTGGTATCCGACGTCAGGCTTGCCGTCTGGTGACTGTCGTCGCTGACCGCCGCCGCCTCATCCATGCGCAGGCTCGCCTGCTCGAACGACATGAAGGCCGACGTCGCACCAGAACCGACATTGATCGTCACGTCCAGCGTAGCCGTGGCCGTGACGCCATTGGGCTGGACGATCTGGTAGGTGAAGCTGTCCACCAGATTGACCGTCGAATGCGGGATCGTCGTGCCGGGCGTGTAGCTATAATGGCCCGTCTCGTTGACGGTCAGCGTCCCATAAGTTCCCTGGATGGTCACCGCCGTCTCGCCAACCTCGACGAAACCGCTACCCGTGCCGACCTTCACCACCGGGAATGCCGTGCCGGTCACGTCGTTGGCCAGCAATTCGCCCTGCGTGCCGGTCACGCCCGATACCGTATATTGGTCCAAATGGGTGATGGACTGGCCGATATAGACGGTCGATCCGTAGCCCGTGCCCAATATGTTCGTGCTGGACACCGTGTAGGTATAGGTACCCGACGGCAGATCGTCGAACGTATGGGTGATGCCCGACCCCAGCGGCAGCCCTGCCACGGCGGTCGCCGTGTAGGTGCCCACGGTCGCGCCTGCCGCATTCTTCACCGTAATGGTGTAGCTGGGCAGGACTGTCAGTGAACCACCGCGGATGACCGTGATCGTCACGTCGGACTGGCTGTTCGCACCCACGGTAAAGCTCTTTGAGCTCGATCCCGTGACGGGTACCAGCACTGCGCCAGCCGTGTTGAAGCTGAAATCCGACGCGGTTGCGACAGTCTGCACGACATTTTGATACTGGACCGCTGCGGTCGCCGTATCGTGATTGGCGACGGGGGCGGCCGTGATGTCGTCGCTGCCGATCCGGATGGACAGGTTCGCCGTTTCCGTTTCACCATCGCTCCGGTCGATCAGCGTATATTGGAACACGTCCGTCTTGCCGATCGACGCGGCGGTCGGCGACGGGGTGTAGCTGTAGCTGCCGTCCAGATTGATGACCAACCGGCCGAAGGCACCGTTCACCACCGTGCCGTTCGCGTTCACCGTCGTCGTCACCCCGTTGACGGTGACGCTTTGGATCACCGTCTGCGGACTGATGATGTCGATATGACCGTCCGGACTTGGATCGGTAATGACATTGCCCTGAATCTGCTGGGGCACGATCCCGCCAATGTCGGTGAAGTCCGAATCGGTCCCTGCGACATTGAGCGATCCGAGCAAACCGACGCCCAACGTCCCATCGAAGGTGACGAAGGCGCGATATTGGCCCGGCCCCAGCGTTTCGGTGCTGACCAGATTGCCGTTCAGCAGGCCCAGTTGCAGTAGCGACGCGCCGTTGCCGCCGCCCACCGCGACCCAGGCCGATCCGTTCCAGCGCTGCACCGCGACGGAATAGCCGCTGAGCACGCCGATGCTGAGCGTCGCGTCATAAGTGAAGACGGCGTTGAGACTATGGCCGTCCGCCACGGTGAAGCCGACGCTGGGCGTCGCCAATACCTGCGCATTGAGATTGAGCAGGCCGAGCGACACCAGCGCCAGATAATTGGCCGTACCATGGTTCACCGCCGTCGATACCGGCAGCAGGTCGATCAGGGCGACCGTGCTATTGTCGAACGCAGCGATGTCGAACGGAGCGCCGACGGCGCCCGGAAGCGACTGATTGCCGGCGACATCGGTCTGCGTAACGGTCAGATTCTGGCCGCCCACCTGCGGGCTGGACAGAGTGACCGAGAAGCGGCCATCCGATCCCACCTGCCCGGTGCCGATCACGGTTCCCGTTCCGTCGCGAACCCTGACCGTCGCCCCAGCTTCACCGATGCCGGTCAGCGTCGTACCCGCCGTGTTGACCGCCAGATTGGCCGGCGCATTGGGCGCGGTGATGTCCGGCGCGATCGCGCTGGTCGATATGGACGGATTCCCGGCGCCATCGGTCTGAACGACGCCGATGGTTTCGCCATTGGCCTGCGCCTGGGTCAACGTCACCGAATAGCTGCCATTGGCGGCGACCAGAGCCGTGCCGATCACGACACCTGCCGCATTGGTCACGGTGACGGTCGCACCCGCTTCACCCGTACCCGTCACCACCGTACCCGTCGCCGAAACGGCGGCAGTGGGGGCGGCAGGCGGGGTATGGTCGGGCGCGGTGACGGCAGCGTTGGGCGATCCGTTGCCCGCCCCGTCCGTCTGGCTCACGCTCAACCGCTCGCCATTCAACTGCGCCGGGCTGAGCGCCGCGGTGTAGCTGCCATTGGCCGCCACCGTCGCGGTGCCCAGGATCGTGCCATCGGCCGCCCGGACGGTGATCGTCGCGCCGGCCTCACCCGTGCCGGTCACAGACCCGCCATTGGCAGAAACCGCCGCAGTGGGTGCCACCGGCGCCGTCGTATCGGGCGCGGTGATCGGCACGACGGGCGACACATTGCCTGCCGGATCGCTCTGCACCAGGGTCAGTTTTTCGCCGTTGGTCTGGGGCGTATTGAGCGTGGCGCTATAGGTTCCATTGGCGGCCACCACCGCCGTACCCAGCAATGTGCCACTCGCATTGGTGATGCGGATGGTTGCGCCAGCCTCACCGGTGCCGTTCACCACCGCGCCATTGCCGGTGATGGTGCCCGTCGGGGCCGCCGGCGGGGTGCTGTCCGGCGCCAGCGTCGTGGCGCGAGGCGACACATTGCCAGCGGCATCCGCCTGGGTGATGCCCAGAGTCTGGCCGTTCGTCTGCGGCGTCGTTAACGTGACGCTGTAGCTGCCGTTGCCGGCCACCGTCGCGGTGCCGATGACGGCCCCGGCCGGATTGGTGATGCTGATCGTCGCGCCAGCCTCACCCGTGCCGTTGACCACCGCACCATCAGCCGTGACCGTCCCGGTCGGCGCCGCCGGCGGCGTGCTGTCCGGTGCGATCGTCGGCACGCGCGGGGACACATTGCCGGCCGCATCCGCCTGGGTGATGCCCAGAGTCTGGCCGTTCGTCTGCGGCGTCGTCAAAGTGACGCTATAGCTGCCATTGCCGGCCACCGTCGCGGTGCCGATGATGGCGCCAGCCGGGCTGGTGATCGTGATGGTCGCACCAGCCTCGCCGCTACCGTTCACCGTCGTGCCATCGGCCGTGACGGCACCGGTCGGCGCTGCGGGTGCCGTGATGTCGGGCGCGATCGTCGGCACCCGGACCGACACGTTGCCGGCACCGTCCGCCTGGGTCACGCCCAGCGTCTCGCCATTCAATTGCGGCGTGGTCAGCGTCGCGCTGTAACTGCCGTTGGCAGCGACGGTCGCGGTACCGATGACCGTCCCGGCCGGGTTGGTGATGCGGATCGTCGCGCCAGCCTCCCCGGTACCGGTGACGGTCGTGCCATCGGATATCACCGTACCGGTCGGCGCGGTCGGCGCAGTCGTGTCGGGTGCGGTGATCGGCACGGTCGGGGATGCATTGCCCGCCCCGTCCCTTTGTATCAGCGTCAACGCTTCGCCGTTGGTCTGCGGCGTCGTCAGGGTCACGCTGTAGCTGCCATTGCCGGCCACCGTCGCGGTGCCCAGCACCGTGCCGGCCGCATTGGTCACGCTGATCGTCGCGCCAGCCTCACCGCTGCCGCTCACCACCGCGCCGTCGCCGCTGATCGTGCCGGTCGGCGCGACCGGCGCCGTGACGTCGGGCGCGATCGTCG
>NZ_VYQA01000018.1:0-104417 GCF_008710165.1 Sphingobium limneticum
TCCCCACTCGAAACGCCAAGGCTCATAACGCCGCTCCCTTATCGGAGCGGAACGTCGTTCCTCGCATGGGCGATCGTCAACAACAACCAGCCCGTTCCCGACGTGTTCTCCAAGATGACCAAAATCGCAGCTTCGGGCCGACTGGGCCTTATAAAGAACGGTCAAATCTGCTTATGTGATAACTGCAATTATCAAAGGTCCATATTTCGATAAGACAGGACATGGAAACAAACTGCCCGCTTTGGTTTCCCCCGAGGGTGCGATAGAATCTGGATTGATGGCTTCCTCCTCCCCTTCCCATGCCTCCAGCGAGCTGGCAATGCTCCTGCTCGGCCGACTGGATGGACTACTGCAGAACAGCCCATGGGCTGATATTTGGCTAGCCCGTGCGCGGTTGCAGGGCGCAGCCCAGCTGGCCGGCCTCGCCGGCGTGCCTATCGACGTCCGTCATCTGCAGGACTGGATTTGCGGACGCACATCTCCTCCTCGCGCCTCTGAAGGGTTGAACGATCCCGTCTCGGTGGCGGCGGTGTTTCATCTCGCAATCGAGGCCAGCGTTGGCGACAACGGGCCGCTGGCGCGCGCGACGCTCAACGTCTTGCGCACTGTGCTGGATGATCGATCCGAAGCCGAAGTCTGGGCAGGCAGCGACCTGGCCTATTTCGGTCCCGCGTGGCGGCAGGCTCGCATCGAAGCACAAGCCCCCTACCCTTCTCCTTCGCTGCCCTCCGTTGCCGATCGGATTACCGCTATGCTCAAGACGGTCGTCGTCGCCGAGCAGTCTGCGGTGGACGTGACGGCGATCGACGGTCGGACGCTCACTCTCGAGCCGCGGTCACGCGATCGCGCCTGGTTGGTGGCCAGCCATGTCCCCGCGATGCTCCATCATGCCGGACTCACTCTCGGCATCCTGCCGTCTCTCATTCTGTTGCCTAAATTCCCGCCACACGGGGCAGGTGAGTTGACCGATGTCATTACGCGGTCACTGCTCGTTGCCTGCCAATCCAGCCTGAGGGATCTCGACTGGATCGAGCGCCAAGGGTCAAAGGCGTTGGCGGTGTCCGCAACGCGTCGCAGCCGGGCACCACTCCTTGCCCGGCTTGCGCTCGCCTATCCCGGGCTTCGTCCGTCTGCCGTGGCGCGGCTTCTCGACGTTACTCCACAGGGGGCACGCAAACTGGTGGCCAAACTCGGGTAACGCAGCGCTACTGCCAATATGTGTCGAGCAAGGTCTTGATAGCTGCCTCCGCTTCGTCCCGCGAACCGCCGCCATGCGGGAGCAAGGTGATCCGAACCCCCTTGCGATCCTTGCCTTCAAACCGAAGCAGCGGTTTTCCGTTCTGCGAGGCCACGGTTTCGCTCGATCCTGACCTCTTGGGGGATCCTGACTTCTTGGGGGGATCAGCCGCCAATGCAAGCGCACGAACAATCTCCGGCACGGCGACCGGAGCGCCCTCCCCTCCCGATCGCGCGCTCAGGGCCGCCGCTTCGGCAAATACCCGCTGGCGACGATCGTCGGGTTTCAGCAATGGCTTGATCGTTGTGACGTGCTTGATCCGCAAATCTTGCGGATTGGGAAAGGCGATCATCAATTCGGCCGGCAGACGCGCGAGGTCGAGATAGCGGCTCAACCAGCTTTCGGTGACATTGATCCGCTCGGCCATGACCTTCTGTCTGCCCTCATAATAGGCTTCCAGCGCGCGCAGATAATCACGTGCGCGCTCGAGATCGCTGAGGTCTTCGCGCGCCCTGTTCTCAATGTCCGCTATGCGGAACGCTTCCTCGTCCGACAGTTCGCGAATATCGACGAGAAAGCGGAAGTCGGGATAGTTGTGGCTGCGCAGCCAGCTGATCGACCAATGGCGCCGCGCCCCGCAGATCACCTCGAAATCATAATCGGGTTCACCCCGCACGCGGCGGACGATTGCTGGCATCTCCTGGCGCCCTTGCGCTTTCATGCTCTCGATAAGATCGGCGCACCGCTCTTCGTTGAGCAAGGCATATTCGCGATTATGCCCAGCCCACATCCGGCAGCGCGCGGGATCAACCAATTCGTGGGTGCGGCTGACGACCGTCCCCGCCGCCAGTTCGGCCAATCGATTCTCCCGGCCTGTTAGGACATTGGCGCCCAGCCCAGGCCGGCGCGGCGCGGGCGCTCCCTCTTCGGGCGGATTGATTCCAGCGGCCAGTTCTGCTGCGAAACTCGCATTTTTTCTGCTCATGAAGCCGTTCCTTCACCCGGAATTGCACCGGTGCAATTTTGCCGTTTCACGCCAGACCTTCCTTGCGCAAACGGCTCAAATGGCTGGGCCACATGGCCCGGATATCCAACTCGAGTTCGGCATTCACCCCATCGAGATAGGTAAGGCATCGGTTGCGGACGGCGCTGCTCGTCACCGGACCGTCAAGCTCATAGACCGTCATCAAACGGGCGGTCGCGTTGTCTATTTCCGCTGAGTCCTTGAGCGGGGTACGCACCATCGCCTGACCAAACAGCGTCCGCATCAGATTGAGCAGTTCCTTCTGCATCGACTTGTTTTCATCGACCTTGGAAGCAACAAAGCGCAGGAATCTGAGGGTCGGCGCGAAACCGCGTTCGGCCAGCGTCTCGATGGTCTCATCAAGCATCGCCAAAAACGCCGCGGTCGAGGAAAAGTCCATGACGGTTGGGGGCACCGGCACGACGAGTGCGTTGGCGGCGCGTAACACCGACAATGAGATGGCTCCGAGGGCTGGTGGCGGATCGAGGACGATGACATCAAAGCGATCGGAGATGCTGGCGATACCCTCGGAGAGACGATCGATAAGCCCCCCCTGCCCTCGCGCCATTCGGGCCGCGATCTCATATTCCGATTGAAACAGTCGCAAATTTGCCGGGATCAGTTCGAGACCGTCGAAATGCGTTTTGCGCAGCGCATAATCGAGCGAGGTCATCTCCTCCTCTCGTAGAAACGGGTACAGCGTGTCCTCCTCGCTCAGGTCGAGATCAGGCACATAGCCGAACAATGTCGTCGCCGAAGCCTGACTGTCGCAGTCGATGAGGGCAACGCGGTAGCCCTGGATCGCGAGATATTGGGCAAGGTGGACCGACAAGGTCGATTTGCCGACGCCTCCCTTGAAGTTCTGGACGGCGATGACACAGCATGGATCGTCGGCCGCTCGCCACGGCCGAGTTCCGAACAGACCTCGCATATCGTTGAGTTGGGCGAGGGTGTAGCCAACCCTGCGATTATTCTCGGTTCGCGGGGGTGGCGGAAGACGCCCATCCTTTTCCGCGTCGCGGATTGCAGCAGGCGTCCGCCCGACCAGATCAGCGGCCTTTCCGATCGGGAAGGTGGGCTCGCGGCGTTCATCCGCCCGTGCGCTGCGCGCAGAGTCGCGAAGGCGCTCCAGCACCGAGGAGGTGCGCTGGGCAAGCGTCGCGACCGAGAGAAGGTCATGAGTGTCGTCGATGTCTAGTGATGCTGCCACTGGGCGCCCCTTTGCGAAACTGCGGGCATAGTAGCGCTACTTGCGCTTTTTCGTCAAACAGAAGCGCTATTTCGAAAGTGGGCCACCGCTATGGACGACTATAGCGGCGAAAGCGGTGACCAAACGCCCTATCGGGCGGCCCATCCTGACTCGGTGGGGGCACGACGAAATTGCACCGGTGCAATTTCGCTTATGGACGCCCCCTTCGGGCAACGAAGCTCTCGCAAAAACCCGTCCACGAACTGGTCAGCTTCGCGCCCTTGAGCTTCGCCAGACGGTCGCCCATCTGCTGGCGATAAGCCTCAGCGATAAGATCGATATCCCATCCACCGCCATGCGACCGGGCAATGGTTGCCAAGCCTTCCGCGTTGAACCGAATCGTTCCTTGCGGGAAGACGATCTCCGAACTCTTCTCCGGCGCGACAAGCGCGCTTATGGCGGCCTTCACGACCGATCCCACTTCCACCGCTTCGGCGACCGTCTCAACAGCGCCCTCCCGGCGCGCCTTGCGCCCCGTCGAGTGCCGTTCAATCTCATCGACGGTCGCGATCTGCGCCGGCGCATCCTTCGGTTCGAAACGAAACTCGATCTCGGTTACCGTCCGGCCCTGTCGTATCTCCTTCCACTCCACACGGAAGTGGGCCAGCTGATCGATCTCGGCCTTCGCCTTCTCGAGCACCTTGCGGCGGAGCTGCGCGAAATCCTTATACACGTCCGGCGATATGCCCAGCGCTGCGCGCAGCGCCGCCATATCGCCCTTCCAGGTCGACTGGCGACGATGGAGCCGCAGCGATCCGATCTCATAAAGCTTGAGGGCATAGCTCGATCGAAAGCCGAGCACCGCCTGTCGATTGAGGACGGCATAGCTCTCGGACTCCTGAATGAGCTTGCGCGCGTCGGGCGTAAACTCCCATTCAATCCACCCTGCATCCGCACCGTCTGTATCTTCAGCCTCTTCGCGAGACGACGAGATTAGGGAAAAGCGCAGCGTAGCCTTCTTGCCGCGCCAGGATCGATCGTCGATCGCGAACAGGGTGCGGTGAAGTTCCTCCAGCATGTCAGAGATACGTTCGTTACCCTTGTGACCGCGGCGAATATCCGCCTTGCGCATGCGATGCGGCCGGTCCTCCCAGGCATCCCCGCCTGCGGTCAGGATCATCAACGCGAGCAACCGGGACGCCGTCAGGCTGAGCGATTGGCCTTTCACGAACTTGATCTCAACGATGCTGCCGGGTTTGGCGAATTCCTCGCCACCCTTCGCCTGCAAGGCCGCTGCAACGCGCATGGCACGGCCCGGCGCCGAATCGGCTTGCGCCTCTTGCGCTGCTTCGGCGCTTAGATTTTCCGCATGTTCCATGTCATATAGGCCGAGCGCATATGGGCAGATTCGCCTAATTGCTGCCTGACCTGTCCTCGCTCGTCAAGTCAGGGCAGGCTGAAACACTTTTGTCACCCCCATCCGGTCAGGTTGGAATCAAGCGGCGCTTCCGCAAAAGCCGTGAGATTCCACCGAGTCGCAATGCGATTCGGGTTCTGCCCGTTTTCGGCTAGCTCACGCGCGATAAACGCGCCAGAATGCCAACATTCCAAAGCGCGGGATCGCCAGATGCCATCGCCCCCAATCGGTCAGGATAGCCCCAATAGGTCAGCTATCTCCCCCCGACCGGTCAGGATAACGCCCCCGCCGGGTCAGGCAAAATCCCCCGCGCGGTCAGGATAAAGCCGACAGATCGTTGAAATTGCACATCTTTTCGGCACCGAATCTGAATCACTTAGAATCATGAATCCTTCCGCTGCGAGCAGCGGCGTTGTTTTAGAATGATTCTAAAAGACCAAGCAGGCGATTCGCTGAACATCTCCGGTCGGACAGCGTAATCGACCCCCCTGGCTGGGGGGATACCTCAACATCGGTGTTCCACGATAGCATCACGGTCTCGATCCTCGGCAGCTCCGCCCTGCGACGAGATCCTCAGCGAACCGATCGTAGCTGCATCACCGCTCGTCGCCGCTGGGCAGACGCAGTGAGGAGGTCGCATGATCAATTTTGCCAAATTCGAGATCATCGGACGGATCGGTGAAATCGACGCCAAGCCCAAGGTCACGAACATCTCGGTATGCGCGAACTATCGCCGCCGCGGAGAAGGCGATCAGTGGATCGAGGATAGCTACTGGAACCGGGTCGTCATTTTCAGCGACGGCCAGCGGAAATATATCGATGAGAAGGCCCAGGTTGGCGATCTCGTGCGGATTGCCGGCCGGCTCCGTGACACCTCCTACGAGCGCGACGGCACCACCCACTACACGACCGACCGGATCGTCGAAGAGTTCGGTGTGCTCGCAGCAAAGGCAGCCTAGATCGCAGGAGGCAGCGCCGATCGGCAAGAGGAGAGGGGGCATGCGCGGAGCGACCTTGGATTTCGATTGGAGTTTCGCCCATGCCCGCCACCATCGATGCAGCAGTCCGCGCCAAACAAATCGTCGAGAGCCTGGGCGGACGCTGGTCTGGATCGCGTGGAGAGTGCCGCTGCCCTGCCCATGACGATCACTCCCCCAGCCTTTCGGTCCGCCTGGGCACCAAGGCGATCCTGTTCAAATGCTTCGCGGGATGCACGTCGACCGATATCCTCAAGGCTCTGGATCGTCAGGGTTTGCACGATCGGGTTCCGGTTCACGTCGAACCAAGCGCTCCGGCGCGCGATCTGAGCGGCTTGGCCAGGTCATTGTGGCAGCACAGCATCCCGATCGCCGGCACACCGGCTGAAGCCTATCTTCATGCTCGGGGCCTTTACGCGCCAACGTCCGACCTTCGCTTCAACCCACAGACGATCATAGGGAAGGGGAAGGATCGGCGCTGTCTTCCCGCAATGATCGCTGCGGTGAGAAACGAGCTGGGCCTGGTCGCGGTCCACCGGACCTTCCTCGATCCCACGGACATTTTGCGGCGCCCCTTCCGCAAACCCAAGCTGGCTCTGGGTCTGCTCGGCTCGGGCAGCGTGCGCTTTGGTGAGCCGGATGACGTTCTGGGCATTGCCGAGGGGATCGAAGATGCCTTGTCCGCCATCGACTGGTTCCAATTGCCGGTCTGGGCCGTGCTTGGTGCCGAGCGCTACGTCCATGTCGGCATACCGTCGCATGTAAAGCGCGTCATCGTGTTCGGCCAGCGGAACAAGGCGGCGAAAGTCTGCCTGAAGAGGGCGGGGGAGCACCTCAGCGCCAACGGGCGAAGGGTCGAGGAATGGCTCCCATCCGAGCATGACGATTGGAACGATGCTCTGCGCGATCGGCTTGCCTGCAACGCCGTTCCCCGCCCCGTGGTTCAGACGCACTTCCACTGAAGAGAGGAGAGGAGGCCTCCGGCTTGTTGATCCGGTGATGGGCACCGGGCGATGCAATGGAGGCTTACAATGCGCACCTCAGCTGCTGCTCTCGAACTCGATTTCACTGAACCATCCATCACCGCGGCGAAGGCGATCCATGCCGTGCTGCACCAGGGCGGTGGCCTGGACCGGCATGGCCTGCTCCGGACGATGGAAACTGCCTATGGTTCAACCGCAGCCGATGGGCATTGGTCACTCCGCGACGCCTATGATGTGCTGGAGCTGGGCCAGGTCCTGCACCTCGCCACGCTTGACCTGCCGCAAGAGCCGGCCGAGTGCCTTGCGGCCCTGACCGCGCTCACCGCATCCCTGCCGACGCATACCGTGCGCAGCGAAGAACAGATCGCGCTCCAGCAATTTTCGACACCGGCCGCGATTGGCTATCTTGCCGCGCTCGCCGCTCGCATTACCGCCGCGGATACCGTCCTGGAACCCTCCGCCGGCACCGGGCTCCTCGCGGTATTCGCCGCTCGCGTTGGCGCCAAGCTCGTCCTCAACGAGATCGATCCCGCGCGTGCCGCTATGCTCGAGGCAGCATTTCCCACCGCACCGGTCAGTCGCCACGATGGCGAACTCATCCACGATCTGCTGCCGCTGTCGATCCGCCCGACGGCCGTGCTCATCAACCCGCCCTTTTCCCGCAGCATGGGAAGGCATGCCGACCCGCTTGCCGCGTTCCGTCATCTGCGCGCTGCTTTGAAGCGGCTTGGTGCCGGGGGGCGCTGCGCCGCTATCCTTCCCGATCGCGTGGACACATCAAGCCGCGCCTGGACGAAGGCGACCGAGGGTTACGCGATCACGCTTCACGTCGAACTGCCCGCGAATGCCTACGCCAAACATGGCACCAGCCAGATCGTGAAGCTGATCGTTCTGGAAAAAGGCTCCCAGGACGACGTCGACCTCATCCGGTGCAGCTCGCTCGCCGAGGTGCTCGCGACGATCAGCACATCGGCCACCAGCCTCACGGCGACCCCGCGATGCTCGCCAGTGCGCCTTGCACCAACCCGTGCGCACGGATCCCTGCTCGGCGGTCTTTCGAGCAGGCCTCGGCTTTCGGCCCCGATCGCCAAGGCCGCCCCCTCTCTCGGCGCGCTCGATATCGGCTACCATGTCTTTGCCGAACCCGTACCAACCGGCGAGGCGGTCGGTGTCTACTTGCCGTACCGGCCGAGCCGCATCGCCATTCCCCGTGCATCCGCGCATCCGACCGCTCTGGTGGAATCGATCGCCATGGGCTCGATTACGGCACCGCGGCCCTCTTACGTTCCCAAGCTGCCCACCCGTGTTGTCGCAGACCGGGTGCTGTCCGACGCTCAGCTCGAAACGCTGATCTACGCCGGTGACGCCTTCGAGCGAGACATCTCAGGCCTGTTCAAGGCGGCCGAGGAAGGATTGTCGCTCGCGCCCGACCAGGACGGCCGACCTTATCGGACCGGGTTCTTTCTTGGCGACGGCACGGGTGCCGGCAAGGGCCGTCAGGTTGCCGCCATCATCCTCGACCAATGGCTGCGTGGGCGCCGCAAGCATATCTGGATATCCAAGACCGAGACGCTGCTCGAGGATGCACGTCGCGACTGGACCGCGGTTGGCGGTCTCGCGCTCGACATCCAGCATCTCAATCAGTGGAAACTCGGCACGCCGATCGGCGCGGCCGAGGGCGTGCTATTTCTCACTTATGCGACGCTGCGCTCCAACCGCGGCGACAAGGGCACCCGTCTTCAGCAGATTCTCGACTGGGTCGGTGACGATTTCGACGGCATGATGGTGTTCGACGAGGCGCACGAAATGGCGGGTGTCGCCGGCGGAGAAGGCCGTTTCGGCACCAAGGACGGCTCCGATCAAGGCATCGCTGGCGTGCGCCTGCAAAATCTGCTGCCTCGCGCCCGCGTCCTCTACGTGTCCGCAACCGGCGCGTCGGACGTCAACAATCTCGCTTATGCCACCCGGCTTGGCCTGTGGGGTCCGACCACCGCCTTCGCCGATCGCCGCGCCTTCGTCGACAGTTTGCGTCGTGGCGGGATCGCGGCCATGGAATTGATCGCCCGCGACCTGAAGATGCAGGGCCTCTACGTCGCCAGGGCGCTCAGTTTCGCCGGTGTCGAATATGACATCCTCGAACATCGCCTTACGCCCGACCAGATCGAGGTCTATGACGCCTATGCCGATGCGTGGGCGATTATCCACGCCAATTTGCGCACCGCGCTCGATGCCACCCGGGTGACGGACAGCTTCTCAAACGACACCTACAACAGCGGCGCGAAGGCCGCTGCACTGTCGATCTTCGAATCCACCAAGCAGCGTTTCTTCGGCCAGATCCTGATCGGCATGAAGCTGCCATCGCTGATACCGGCGATCCGTGCCGATCTGGCCCGGGGCGAGAGCGTCGTGATCCAGCTGGTCTCGACGTCCGAGGCGATGCTCAACCGGGCACTGGCCGCGCTGAATGCCGAGGACCGGGCGAATCTGGACATCGAGCTTTCGCCCAAGGAGTTCGTCATGTCCTACCTCACGGCGGCCTTTCCCGTCCGACAGATGAAGACCTTCGTCGATGACACTGGCAAGATCCGCTCCGAGCCGATGTCCGACGAGGAAGGCCGTCCCATCTTCAGCCAGGAAGCGATCGAGATGCGCGACAATCTCGTCGAGCGGTTCTGCTCCCTGCCGATCGTGGGGTCCGCCCTTGATCATATTATCGGGCATTTCGGGAGCGATGCGGTCGCCGAGGTTACGGGACGCAGCCGGCGTATCGTCGTCGATGCGCACGGTCGCCAGCGTATCGAGAGCCGTTCGCCGCGAACAAACCTTGCCGAGACCGACGCCTTCATGCGGAACGAGAAGAAGATCCTGATCTTCTCGGATGCAGGCGGCACTGGGCGCAGCTATCACGCCAGCCTCACCGCCGAGAACCAGTCGCGCCGCAACCATTATCTGCTTGAGCCCGGTTGGCGCGCTGACGCGGCCATCCAGGGCCTTGGCCGTACCCACCGCACGCATCAGGCAACCGCGCCGCTGTTCCGTCCGGTATCGACCGACTGCCGCGGCGAGCGGCGCTTCATCTCGACGATCGCCCGCCGCCTCGACAGCCTTGGCGCCCTGACACGGGGCCAGCGCCAGACGGGCGGCCAGGGTCTGTTCGACCCGCGGGACAATCTTGAAAGCGACTATGCCAAGGAATCGCTCGAGACATGGTTTCGCCTGTTGGCCGACGGCAAGCTGCGCTCGACCACACTCGACGAATTCCAGACCCTCACCGGACTTGAGCTGGAGGGCGAAGGCGGCGGGCTTAAGGAGGAGCTGCCGCCCATTCAGCGCTGGCTCAATCGCATTCTCGCGCTGCGCATCACGCTGCAGAATGCGATCTTCGATGAATATCTCGGTCTGATCGAGGCCCGGATCGAGGCGGCGCGCGAAGCCGGCACGCTCGATCTTGGGGTCGAGAGCATCAATGCCGAACGCATCACGATCCTCGATCGCACGGTGATCCGGCGCGACGAGACGAGCGGCGCGGAAACCGAGATCCTGCGCCTCGAAACGGAGGAGCGCTACAAGCCGCTCCCCCTGGACCGCGCGTTGCGGATCCTGGGCGACGACGCGCGCCCGATCGTCAATCGCAAGTCCGGCAGGGCCGCGATCCGGTGCAGCACCTATTCGCTCACCGACGACGATGGCGAGATCGTTCGCCGCTACGAGTTGGTTCGACCGACCCGTTCTGAGCGGATGCGGCAAGACTTGCTGCTCGAAACGATGTGGGAAGAGACCAGCGAGGAGGAATTTTCGGCGCTGTGGCAGGCCGAGGTAGAGGAGATGCGGGACAAGACCCGCACCAGCACGCTCTATTTGGTCGCGGGCCTGCTCCTGCCGGTCTGGGATCGCCTGCCCGACGATCATGTTCAGGTCTGGCGGCTGAACACCGATGACGGCCAGTCCTTCCTCGGCCGGATCGTCCCTGCACCGCTGGTGTCGAAGCTCGCGGACGCCTTCGGGATCAATGCCGCCATCACCGTGTCGGTCGACGATACCGCAAAGCATGTGATGACGACCGGCGAGATATCGTCCGTCGGAGCCTACCGGCTCAAGCGCAGCCTGGTCGCCGGCCAGCAGCGCCTCGAATTGCTCGATTGGCCGCACACGCGGCTTGCCGAACTCAAGGCGGCGGGCTGTTTTACCGACATCATCCAGCACAGGACGCGGATGTTCGTCCCCGTCGCGCATGCCGCCGCCGTCATCGAGCGCATCACCGCCTGACGATCCAGCTCCTCTCTCCGCGGTCAGCGCAGGAGAGGGGAGGGAGCCTTCGGCTTTGTGGGCCTGATGAGCAGGCTCGCGTGACCGCCGAGGCGGCGCGCCAGTTCCAGATGGAGACAACCGATGATCCAGTCCGTAAAGGTCAAGAACCTCTCGCTGTCCAAGGACAATGTCCGCAAATCCAGCCGTGAGGCCAGTATCGACGCCCTCGCAGCCAGCATTGCAACGCAAGGCTTGTTGCAGAACCTCATCGTTACCCCGCTCAAGAAGGCGGGCCATTTCACCGTCAAGGCGGGCGGGCGCCGGCTGCGCGCACTCCAGAGCCTGATCGAACAGGGCACGTTGCCCGCCGACCATGTCGTGCCTGTCCTCGTCCTTACCGACGACGACAACTCGGTCGAGGCCAGCCTGACCGAGAACTTCCAGCGCGTTCCGATGAACCCGGCGGATGAAAGCACCGCGTTCAACTTCCTCATCCAGAAGGGGATGACCGCCGAGGACGTTGCCAAGCGCCAGGGCGTCACCACCCGCTTCGTCGAGCAGCGGGTGCGGCTTGCGGAGCTCGCGCCGAGCGTGTTCCAGGCTCTCGCCGCCGGTGAAATCACCCTGGGTGTCGCCCAGGCCTATGCCGTGACGAGCGACATCGATCGTCAGGCGCGCGTCTTCGCGCAGATGAGCACCTCCTATTACGGCGATCAGCCCGACAACATCCGGCGTGCGATCCTCAACGGCACGATCAAGGCGAACGATGCCAAGGCGCGGTTCATCGGTCGCGATGCCTATGTCGCGGCAGGCGGCCGCATCGAGGGTGATCTCTTTGCCGCCGAGGGGGACGAGAACTGGATCGACGTCGATCTTCTCGAAGATCTTGCCGGCAAAAAGCTCGAGGCGGCCGCTGCCGCACTCGCGCAGGCGGAGGGCCTCGCGTTCGTGACGCCGATCGCGGCTACTCACGTTCCCTATGATCTCGAGCGTCAGCTTCATGAATTTCACGCGCCCGCGCGGCCGCTGAGCGAGGAGGAAAGCGCACGTGTCGAAGCCCTTTCGGCCGAAAATGACCAACTCGTCGAGCGGCTTGAGTGTGAACTGACCGACGGGACGCCGGAAGCCGAGGCGGCGAACGATCGCCTCGAGGAGATCGAACGGGAGCTTGAAGACATCGAGGAGTCCCGTCGCGAGATCGATCCGGCGGTCCGGGCACAGATCGGGACGTTCGTCTATATCGGTGGTGATGGCGAAGCCCGCGTTCACACCCGCATGTTCAGCGAGAAGCCCGTTGTCGATCCGAATGCTGCGCCCAAGGTGACGGGCGGTGCCAATGGTGACGACGGCGCCGGCGACATCGATCATGGACCCAAGCTCAGTGCTACGCTGATCGACGAACTGGCGACCCAGCGCCGGCAGATCCTCGTCGCCCATATCGCCAGCGATCCGGCGATGGCGTTGGACCTCACCATCTTCCTGATGGCGCAGAATGTCGTCTTCGAGCAAAACTACGTCCGCAACCACTCGACGCTCAAGTCGAGCGGCGCGCAATTCCCGATCTTCGGCTTCCGCGACGAAGGATCGATGGCGTCGCAGACCATCGAGGATCAGCGCCAGCGTCTCGATACGAGCTGGGCCGGTCACAAGACCATGACCGAACGTTTCGACGCCTTTCGCGCGCTCGACGACGAGGCCCGCGGCAGTTGGGTGGCCTTCTCGATCGCGCGCACGCTGGAACCGAGCCTGAACATTGCCGAGGGCGGACGGTCGAACGGGTTCCATGACCATCTTGGTCGCGCGCTCGACATTCAGGTCGAGCATTGGTGGCGCCCCACGGCCGAGAACTTCTTCGGCCGTGTCAAAAAGGAGGTCATGCTTGCCGCGCTCGAGGACATTGGCGGGCCGATCCTGCGCGGGCGCTACAAGGACGCAAAGAAGAGCGACCTTGCCGCAACCTGCGCCGCGCTGTGCAACGGACAGGGGATCGTCGAGGCCGAAATCCGCGAAAAGGCGACGGCCTGGCTGCCTGATGCCATGCGCTTCGACGCCATCGAGCAGCCCGAGACCATAGCGCTGCGCTCGACGTTCATCGACGAGGCCGATGATGTCGATCCCGGCGATGATGGTGACGATGTCGATGACGAGTCGGACCTGGAGGACGCGTCGCACGACGGTCAGGACGATTTGAGCGAGGCGGCCTGACGCCCGTTTGAACGGTTCGAGGCGACTGGGGGCGGCACTCTTCGCGGAGTGTCGCCCCTCCTTTTGTGCCCCGGCGGCAGGCTCTGTGAGGGGAGGGTGCTGGTCCGGGCTCGCCTCTACCAGATCAGGAGAATGACCGTGGCCAAGACCACCGATAAACCGTCGCCTGCCGACACCATCACCAACGCGATCATCGACAAACTCGAAGCGGGCGTACGCCCTTGGGTGAAACCGTGGCGACCTGGCCTCGGCGGGCGTCCCCTTCGCGCGACCGGCGACGCGTATAAGGGCATCAATTGCTTCTGGCTGTGGCTCTGCGCCGAATGCGCCGGCTACCATTCTCGTACCTGGATGACGTATAAACAGTCACAGGCACTGGGCGGCCAGGTCCGCGAAGGCGAGCGGTCGCAAATCGCGATCTTCTACAAATCGTACAGCAAAACCGTGGAGTCGCCCGTCACCGGCGACACCACGGACGAAATGCGACGCGTGCTGCGATCCTACGCCGTCTTCAATGCCGATCAGATCGACGGGCTGCCGGAGAAGTTTTATCTAAGCCCCCTCAGCGTGGTCGCGCCTGACGACGAACTGCCGGATCGCGCAGAGCGCTTCCTCGATGCCCTTCCGGCGAGGGTTCACCAGTGCGGCGATCGGGCCTTCTACGACCGTGTTGCCGACAGCATCACGATGCCGCCCGTGGCGTTGTTTTCCACCCGTGCCTATTTCGCTTCGACGTTAGCGCATGAGGCAGGGCATTGGACCGGCCATCCTGACCGGCTCAACCGTGAGTTCGGCAGGAAATTAGGCGACAACGCCTATGCTTTCGAAGAGCTTTGCGCCGAGATGACATCTGCCCTGCTCGGCGCGGATCTTGGCCTCCCGACCGCCCATATCGACGATCATGCAGCGTATATCGGCTCGTGGCTCGCGGTGCTGCGCAAGGATTCCCGCGCCATCATGACGGCTGCGGCAAAAGCCGAAGCGGCCGCCGCCTTTCTGCTCCGCGCAACTGGCCTCGCCACGTCGGACGACGCCAAGGAACAAATCCGTGAAGCAGCATGATCGCGGCGATCGCCTGCCCCGACCCCGGTGGCTACCGTCCGTCCTTCTCCTGATTCGCAATCTGGTGACTTCGTCGAGCGCAATTCGCGAAGCGGCAGTAACACTCATTCGCCTCGCCGACGCGATCAGTCTCGATTCGAACGATAGGCGACAGAGCGCCGAGCCTACTTTGCCGGCGGCTCACCCATACGCCGTTCGTCGGGAGGTGCGGAAACGTCGGATTGTGCCAAGACCCGCCGTTCGGCGGACATCAAGCTGCCGGGCGGCAACGCGCCTCAATAGCGGTCATTCGACGCCGCGATCACCTAACCCAGAAGCGGTCGGTCGCGCGATGACCCAACTGACTTATTCGTATAATCAATTCGATGGCGCGGTCGCCGGCCCCAAAGCCCGATGCCGATGGTTCAGGGTAACCAATCGGAGTTTTGCTGAATGCATGAGATTCGACGCGGTTCTGGCCGCCAGCTGCTACTAATTCACGGTCTCGGCGGAAGCTGGAAGTCGTGGAGCACCGTCATGGACGCCCTCAGTGCCGAGCGGTCGCTTATCGTGGTTGACCTTCCCGGACACGGCGCAAGTCCAGCTGGCCAGGATAGCGGGACCTTCGATGGCCTCGTTGGCAGCGTCGAGCGTTACATCGCGGAACGCAGACTTGAAGGAATCGATGTCGTCGGTAGCTCAATGGGTGCGCGGATTGCGCTGGAGCTTGCGCGGCGTGGCCGGGTCGGCAACGTCGTGGCCCTCGATCCTGGCGGCTTCTGGCGCGGCTGGGAGCGCACATTCTTCAAAGTTACCATCGGAGTCTCGGGGCGGTTGGTTCGGGCAATCCGGCCTATGCTGCCAACGCTAAGCAAGAACGCAGCGTCACGCACGGCGCTGTTAGCGCAGCTGTCGGCTCGCCCTTGGGCGCTCGACCCGACGGTTGTCGCGACCGAGCTTGAAAGCTTAAGCGCCACGTCAACATTCGATGCTCTGGTGAATGATCTCGCCAGCGGGCCTGAGCAAATTGGTCCAGCAGCCGATCCGTCTCGGCGGATCGTAATCGGTTGGGGTCGCCGCGATCGCTTATGCCTGCCAAGACAAGCGGCGCGTGCAAAGGCCGCCTTTCCTTCCGCCGAGCTGCACTGGTTCAAGGCAAGCGGGCATTTTCCAATGTTGGACCAGCCTGACGAGACAGTTGCAGTAATATTTGCCGCAATCCAGTAGTGCACCTTCGTCGCACACGGTATCTGGCTCTATTACTCACTCGAAGACAAGATCCTGCGCCGAGCGCGCATCCGGTACTACAGCTGACGACGCCGCGATCAGGCGAGCCAGAGCCCGATCAGCGCTGCGATCGACACCATGACCAGGAATCCGTTGACGAGGATCAATAGCCAGCCGGGTAGCTTCGCCGTGTCGGGCTTGGGCGGCGGCACACCCGGTGCGAACTCGCGCCAGATCGCGGCGATAAAGCACAGGGCGCTGAATAGGACCAGAACCGAGCCGGTGCCCGCGATCATCCAGTCGGGCACCAGCTTGTCGAGCAAGGCGCGAGCACCGATGCCGGCTGCCAAAGCAGCGAGCCCGGTTCGCACCCAGGCGGCATAGGTCCGTTCGGCCGCGAGGACGGTCCGATCCGCAGCAAGTACTGTGCGGCGATCGGCGCTGTTGGTCTGCTGCTCGGCGCTGGTCGCGAGCTTGTCGGCGCTCTTGACCAACTGCTTGGCCGCGTGGGCGGGCTTTGCCGGGTCCGGCGGGGTGTCGTCGGTCACAGGTCGAACCCGTCACCGGGCTGCTGGAGCCGGTGGAAGGTTATGCCAGCCTTCTCGAAATAGGGCTCATAGGTATCGTAGCGCTGCGTCAGGAACCAGTCGCGGGCATAGCCATCGTGGACCGGGAGCACATGGCTTGGACGCATGGAGCTGGCGAACTCGTAGGCGCCGATCTCGGTCAGGAACGGCGCCATCACCGGCAGCGCCAGCGCCTCAATTCCAGCAAATTGGTGGAGCCGTTCATCAAAGCTATCGCCGGGATTGAGAAGGCGATCATTGACGACGAATGCCAGAACGGCCGGGATTTCTTCGGCGAGGATCGGCTCATGGCGCACCGGCAGGGCACGGACCGTGAATGGTCCAAGGTCGAGCCCTTCCTCTCCGACCTCGCTGACGGTGAAGCCCTGGCTGCGTAACGTGGCTGCGACCTTGTTGCCTCCGAATATCCGCGGTTCGCCATCGCCGACGATGGTGCGTAGCGCCTCGCAGTCGAAATGATCGGGATGGCCGTGCGTAAATAGGATGAAATCCACGTCGCTGAGGTCGCGAGGATCGACGCGCCCATCGACGAACGAGAATTTGCCCGGGTCGAACAGCAGCCGCTTGCCGTCGAGCGTCAGCCGCAGGCAGCTATGCACAAATTTCTCGATACGCATCGGGCGCCTCCTTCATTCAAGCAACGCGGCGCGCGGCGATAAGTCACTCAGCCAGTCCCGCCCGACGCGTCGGGAGCGCCCTGACTTCCGGATTCCTTGCCGGCCGGCGCCGCGCTGCCCTGCTTCGCGCTCAGCGCCGTCAGATAGTCGACGATCGCCGGGATATCCTTTTCCGAGACCGGTGCCTTATAGACCTCCTTCATCTTGGTGACCGTCGCCTTCCACTGGTCGGCCGTGAGCGCGGGCTGGGTCAGCGCCATGCTGGCCGAATGGCACGAGGTGCAGTTCGCATTGATCACGTCGGCGTGCGGTCCGTCAGGATATTGCTGGTCGTCGAGCGGCAGGTCGACCGCGTCCGATGTGAGTGTGAAGCCTCCAAACGCGACACTCGATGGCGCCGGCCCGCTGGGAGCCGGAGGTGGCGGGGCTACACGGCTGCCGGGCGGGCCGATCGCGATTAGTACGAGGGCAGCAAGGCCGACTGCGCCGAACGAGAGCGTGCCGATCGAAGGGACTTTCATCTCGGCTCTCCTCAGGACGCAGTGATGTTGGTGGTTTCGATATTGCCGCGCATGAACCCGCCCGGGTTCCAGATCGGCGCCATCGGCTGCGCGACCCCGGCCGTGTTCCAGCAGCGCGACATCAGCCGCACATTTCCGCGCGCCGGCAGCGGCACCTGCGTGTCCCAGCGGCGGAAGCTGTATTTGCCGTGATCGGGACCGAGGCGGGTGTGATACCAGGTACGCCCGCCGTCGGTGGAGACATCCACCTTGGCGACCCCGCAATCGCCGCCCATCGCGATGCCACCGAGTGGTATCGTCTGGTCAAAGGCAATGGCCTGTCCTTCGCCGAGGCTCGTTACCCAGGAGCGCGGGATCATCCGGTTGATCGGGACGGTCGGGAAGTCCTTGGCACCGGGCTTCACATTGGCGCCAGGCGTCGCCGGGATTTTGTAAGCCTTGGCCATCCAATATTCGTCGTCGGGGCCGGGCAGCACCTCGATGTCGTTGAGCATCTTGACCCAGTAGGTCGAATACCAGCCCGGCACGATCAGCCGGCAGGGAAAGCCGTTGAGCAAGGGCAACTGCTCACCGTTCATGCCGAAGGCGATCATCACCTCGCCGTCGTGGGCGTGATCGATGTCGAGCGCCTTCTCGAAATCCGGCGCGCCGGCGACGACGGGCTGGTCGAGCGCGCCGAAACGCACCTGCACCGCGCCCGGCTTCACGCCGGCAAAATCGAGGATGTCGCGCAGCCGCACGCCGAGCCATTTGGCATTGCCCATCGCACCATTGCCCCATTGTGCGCCGGGCACACGCGGCTGGAACAGGCCGCGGCTGTTGCCCGAGCACTGATTGACCGCGGCCATCTCGACGCGCGGCAGGCGGAGCAGCTGCGCAAGGCTGATCGATAGCGGCCGGTTGACGTGGCCTCGAACGGTGAGCCGAAAGGTATCGACATCGATCGACGTCGGGATATCGGCCCAGTGCCAGCGCACGAAAAACTGGTCGTTGGGAGTGAACACGTCGCGGTCAAACACCTCCATCGGGGTCTCGAGCAGCGGCGGGTGCATGCGCTGGAGGATCATGCTGCCTTTGCCGGGAAAGGCGCTGGTCATCGGCCGTCCGGCATTGCCACCTGGCAGATGGAGATCGACAAGGCTCTGTGCGAGCGCTGGGCCTGCGGCGAGCGCGGCACCGCCCAGTGCGGCCTGGCCGAGGAAACGGCGACGACTGCTTTGCGCGGCGAGCCAGGTGTCGAGCTTGTCCATGATAGCATTCCCTTCTTCGGGCGAACGTGGCCGACCCGGCTCGTCGAGCCAAGCGATCGGATTTTCGATTTTGATCGCCTCAGGCGATCAGTTGGGTGTGGCGATGCAGGGCGATACGAAGAGATGCCCCTTCCATGCGCCGGTCAGCGTCTTGGCGGCGACCACCACCCACATCATGGCGAGGGCAAGGGTGAGCACCGTCCCGACGATCCCGAAGAAGGCGAGGTCGAAGGTCGTACCGAGGCGGAAGGTTGCGACCGTGTAGACGCCGAGCGGGAAGGTATAGCCCCACCAGCCGAGGTTGAACGGGATGCCAGCGCGCCAGTAGCGCCAGGTGATCAGCATCGCGAGCGCCAGCCACCACAGCCCAAAGCCCCAGAGCAGCAGCCCGGCGATGCTGCCGAGGCCCTGTGCCACGCCGGCGATCGACGCGAGGCCGTGTGCGGAAAGGATGGCGGGCGCGTCGCCGCCCAGCACCAGCATGCCCAGCGCACCGGTGCCGATCGGGCCGAGCGCGAGCCAGCTCGACGCGGCCATGCCCTCGTGCGGCAGCTTGTGCAGTGCCATGCGCAGGATGAGCAGCGCGAGGATACTGAAGGCGACCGGCACCGAATAGGCCCAGAGCACATAGGAAGTGAGCAGCGTCACGAACTGAGCATGCGGATCGGCGAGATGCGGCGCGAGCAGGCCGCCGCTCGCCGCCGCGACCTCGGCCGCGACGACTGGAAGTAGCCAGACTGCAGTCATGCCATCTAGGCTGTGCTCGTGGCGAGTGAACATGAAATAGGGAATGACGACACCGCAGGTCACCGCCATCGCAACGTCGATCCACCACAAGACATGCGCTACACCGACGATGCCGTCGCCGAACCGGGCGATCCCAAAGGCGAGGCAGCCGTTGATGATCGTGGCGAGGCCCATCGGGATGGTGCCGATGAACATCGACACCGTGTTATGGCCGAAGATCCGCCGCGCCTCATGGCCGAACAGGATCCAGCGCGCAGAATAGATACCGGTGAAGAGCGCGAAGAGCGCGATATTGAAGAACCAAAGCACCTCGCCGACCGGCTTCAGCGTCGGGCCGATGCCCGGCACCTGCGGAAGCGCCAGTGCGAGGATGCCGGTGCCCATGGTCGCGGCGAACCAGTTGGGCGTGAACTGGCGGATCATCTCGCGGGGATGATCGAGCCGCGAGAGCGGTCGCAGGCCGTCGAGCACGGGCTTGAGATCGCCGGTCATCATCCAAGCTCCTTCACGAGATCGGTCAGCGCATCGGCTGCCCTGGTGCGAAAGCGCTCCTTGTGCCGCAGCGCTTCGAACGGACGCGCCGGCAGTCCGAGGCCAAGATCTTGGAGATGCCCGGCCAAGAGCGCACGGCGGACGACCAGCTCGGACAGCACCGCCACCCCGGCGCCGGCCTCGACCGCCGAACGAACCGCTTCGTTGGACGGCAGGGTCATGCCGATGCGCAGGTCAGCGGGATCGATGCCGCGATGGCGCAGCACTTCCTCGAAGGTCGAGCGCGTGCCCGATCCCTGTTCGCGCACGATCCAGTTGGCCTCGCGGATCCAGTTTTCATCAACATTCCTGGTTCGCTCTGCGCCGACCAGTAGCATCCGGTCCTCGGCGACCTTCCAGTGCGCAAGTGCCGGCTGGTCGACCGAACCTTCGACAAAGCCCAGTTCGGCCGTGCCGTCGAGCACCTGCGCAGCAGCACCGTCGGTGTTTTCGATCACCAGTTCGATGCCGATCAGCGGATGGCGGCGATGAAATTCAGCGAGGCGCGCAGGCAGCCAGTAGCTGGCGATGGTCTGACTCGCGACGATCCGCAGCGTACCGCGCTTGAGACCACCGAACTCCGACAGCGCCAGTTCGGCGCTCGCGGCCCGGCCAAGGACGGCGCGCGCCTCGTCCAGAAACATGCGGCCGGCCTCGGTGAGCTCAATGCCGCGCCCGACCCGGTGAAAGAGCGGCACGTCGTGGCGCGCTTCGAGCGCGGCGATGGCGGCACTCGCCGCCGACTGGGTGACGTTGAGTGCCTCGGCGGCGCGGGTCATATGCTCGCGCTCGGCGACGCCAACGAAAATACGAAGTTGTTCGAGGGTCATATCGATCTCCTGCAGGGATCAATAGACCGGCGCGATCAATCGTTCCAACTTGTTGATTGGATCGTTCCAATCGTCATTTACGATTGGTCGAGCAGGGCCGCTGTTTCGCTGAATGCCGCGCGAAGGCGATCCCCAACCTGCGGACTTGTACAGACGTTGGCCGGGCTGGGGTGCGGCATCGGGATGATCTTGATCGAAGCATCATACGCCGACACGAGTTGTCCGGCCTTGGTCGCCACCCGGCCGGCCAGCAAGCAGACTTTCAGCTTGGGCAGCAGCGCGAGAAGCCCGGGAAGCGTGGCCAGCCCGGCATCGATCTCGGCTTTGCGCACGGTGCGATTGCGGGCGCCGGGTGGATGCATGATCCAAGGCACGGTGTTCCAGAGCACACAATCGGACCGGTCGATGCCGGCCTCGTCGAGATAGCGCCGCAGATTGCGGGCGGTCCCGGACGGATTGTCGCGCGACACGAAGCGCGTGCGCTCAGGCCCGGGACCCGGGGTTTCGAGAAGCAACAGCAGCCGGGCGTCGATCCCGCCGTCCGCCGGGTCGAAATGCGGCACAGGTCTGCCGTCGGCCAACAGCCCTTCGCGCCAGCATTCGAGCTGTGCGACATGTGTATCCGCCAAGGACTGCCGCCGTCGCTTGATCAGGTCGGGTTCGTCGAGCCAGGCCATTCATCTCCATTCGTGATCGGAACGACAAATATCATCGGTTGGATCGATGACTGGTGAGCCGTCATCTTGATCACAGGAACAGCGACGCTTCATTTCGCAGCGCTGTCGATCCGGAGATCCGACATGGCAACGCGCATCAAGCAGACCGAGTTTCAGGCCGAGGCACAGGTCGAGCCGGCGGCCAAGCCAGCATTACGGCTGGTCCGGCCCGACGATCCCTATGCGGAGCTGGAGCGTCCGGCGCCCGGCGTCGCCAATCGCGGCGTGCATCCGCATGTGCTGGTCGCGTTGGTCGGCTTCTACGCGATGATGGTGGCGTCCTTCTGGACCTTCTTTGCACGCGATGCCTATGCCGCCAGCGTACTGGTGATGGTGACCCTGTTCATGGTCATCTACTTCTCGCTGATCGTGGGCGGCATCCTGCTTGCCGACAGTCCGGTGCCGGGCGAGCGGCAGCGTAGCTTCGGCGAATTCTTGAACGGTACGGTCGAAATCCTCGCCGGGACGATCAGCGGCCGCGAGGCGACGATGCAAATATTCCTGCTGCCGGCGGCGATGATGACACTGGCTGCCATCATAGGCGTTATCGCGAGACTATCATGAGAAGGGGCATGCGCTTGAAACTGATACTGGGTCTTGCCGGCCTCGGCCTCGCGGCATCTGCAGGCGCGCTCGCAGCGGCGCCGCAGGACTTCGCCACCGACATGGCCGCCGCGATGGAGCAGATGCACCATGAGATGATGGTCGCGCCGTCCGGCGATCCGGACCGCGACTTCGCGGCGATGATGATCCCGCATCACCAGGGCGCGATCGAGATGGCACAGGCGCAGCTGCGCTACGGCAAGGACGAACGCCTGCGCCGTCTCGCGCAGGGCATCATCGTTGAACAGCGTCAGGAGATCGAGGTCATGCAGGCGATCCTTGCCGAGAAGGGCGCACCGCCGAGTGTGCCTCACCAGCATCAGGGAGACGGAAAATGATTATGAATCACCTCAAGACGGCGTTCGCCATGTCCGCCCTCGGCCTGCTTGCAAACACCGCATCCGCGCAGCAGGTGCCCAATGCGACGCCCGACCGGCCGATCAGTTCGCAGGACCGCTTCTATACTTCGGACCAGTTTTCCAACACGGTATCGGTCATCGACCCGTCAACCAACCGGCTGCTCGGCGTCATCAAGCTCGGCGATCTGACGCCCGCCAATCTGAGCCCACTCTACAAGGGTCAGCTTCTGGTCCACGGCATGGGCTTCTCACCCGATGGCAGGACGCTGGCGGTGATCTCGATCGGGTCGAACTCGGTGACCTTCATCGATACGGCCACCAACGCGGTCAAGCACACCGCCTATGTCGGCCGCTCGCCGCACGAGGCGTTCTTCCGTCCCGACGGGCGCGAGGTCTGGGTCAGCGTTCGCGGCGAGGACTATATCCAGGTGCTCGATGGCAAGACGTTCGAACCTGCCACGCGCATCACCGTCCCGAACGGCCCGGGCATGACGATCTTCTCGCCCGACGGCAAATACGGGTACGTTTGCTCGAGCTTCTCGCCCGAGACGGTCGTAATCGACACCAAAGCCAAGAAGATTGTCGGACGTGTCGCCCAAGCTAGCCCCTTCTGCCCCGACATCGCCGCGACCCCCGATGGCAGGCAGGTCTGGCTGACGCTCAAAGATGTCGGCAAGGTGATGGTGTTCGATGCCAAGCCGCCGTTCGCTGTCCTTAAGACGATCGACACCGGCGCCATCACCAATCACGTCAACATCGCCCGCACGTCGCGCGGACAGTTCGCCTATGTGACGGTCGGCACGCAGAATATCGTCAAGGTGTTCCGGACCGATACTTTCGAGCAGGTCGCCGCCGTCCCGGTCGGCGCGCTGCCGCACGGGTTATGGCCTTCGGGCGACGGCACCCGCATCTATGTTGGGCTGGAGAATGGCGACGGCGTTGCGGTCATCGATACTGCGACCAACCGCCTGCTCACGACCATCCCTATCGGTCAGGGGCCGCAGGGCGTCGCCTATGTGCCGGGCGCGGTGCCTTCGGGCGACGGCATGGCCAATCTGGTCCCGCTCGATATGGCCAGCGGCAAGGTCCAGTTGACCCTGTCAGGCCAGGGCCAGAGCCAGGTCACTTTGTTCGATCAGGGGCAGGTCCAGATCCTGCAGGCCGCCGTCGCGGGCCTGCCGTCAAAGCAACCGTTCACGCTTGGACTGGCGACCAAAGCAGACGGGACGGGTGCGATTCAACCTCTTGCCAAATTCATGACCAATCCGGCCGGCGCCGCCATCGTCAACGCCGTCGGGCCGATCCGCCAGATTGTCGCGGATGCTGCCCCGGCCGAGCGTCGTTATTTGGTCATTCGTACAGGTGATCCGGATTCGCAGGGCGCGGTAGTGCAGAAACAAGCCCATTGAAGCCCGCGCGCTGCTGGCTACGAATTGAACGCAGCGGCGTTTCTTGCTCTTTGGCTCCCACGTCTCTGAAGGGAAGCTCATCGAACGTCCGCGTTTACCGAAAGCCGACGGACGCCGTCTGACCTGCTAACGACGGCTTTGTCCCAGATTTTGCCTGTCCAGGGGATCCGGACGCTTACCCTGGCCGTCCATGATGTTGCCTTGGGCCGGTTCGAGGCGATCGAGACTTTCTGTGTCGATCATGCCCTTGTATTCGCGCGCTGGGCTGGCGGCGCTCCCGGGGCGTTCGGCCCGGAGCGGGTGGTTTTTGACGGCACGACCGTTCGGCGTTTCAGCGCCTCGGACGATGACGAAATCCTGATCTCGGCGGAAACGGTGCGCGGTCTCGGCAGCTACGCGGCGGTGCTGTCGCATCTCGCAGCGGCGGAATTGGAGGTACCCCGTTCCGAATCGACGGCAGAAGCTGAGGGCAAAGCGAAACCGGTCGGTGTCGACACCTCCCCGCCAGAGGATGCCGCATATGGGCGCCCGCGAGGCGCTGGCAACCCGCGAACGGCGGGCCGAGTTGCCGTGTGCCACGGCTGCCCGCACCACCCCTTGTTCGCGAGTTTCCCTCGGCTGTGCCTCGGTGCCAGCCCCTCTTTTGCGAGCGCCCGGAGGATGCGCATCCGGCGGAGAGGCCGCCGGCACAGACAGAAAGGCTCGCTATCATGTCCACATCGCTTGCAGCCGCACTCGCGGCACTGGAGCTAGGGCACCTCGAACCCCGCGCTGAAGACCTCAGTGGTATGGCGCCGCCACCAACCGAGGCGCTGGAGCAGACCGTCACCGCAATCTGGAGCGATCTCTTCACGACGATGGGAAACACCGCGCTGGAGCGTGACATCGAAGACCTGGGCTGGGGCCTGGTGAACCTCTTCCACCGCGCCGCCGCCAAGAAACACGGACTGGTCGATCGATTGACCGACGACATCCGCCTTCTCCTCGCCGAACAGGACGGCTCCGAAATCGGCACGGCCAATCTTGAGGAGAAGATCGATCTCGCCAAGAAGGTCGAGGAATCCGCTGGTGCCTTCGAGATCATGCGCGATGTCGCGGCCGCGCACTATATCCGGGAGACCGGGAGATCGTGGGTGCCATCGTCCGGCAACCGCATCTCGCTCGGGGTCACCGCCGGGATCGTCGATGGCCATGCCTTCCTGCGAGCGCGCCGCGAGCGGGCTCTGAACGCCAACACCGCGCAGGGTACGCCCGTTGTGTTCGCCGGTGGCCGCCTCACCTTCGCCAACGACGAAGATATGAAGACGTTCGCCGATAACCTGCTGGCCACCCTCAACAAGGTTCGCGCCCATGTCGGCGACATGTATCTCGTACACGGCGGCGATATGAAAGGTATCGAGCGTCTTGCAGCGTCCTGGGCCGAGCAGAATGGCATCCAGCAGGTGCGGTTCGGTCTCGACCGGAAACTCGGGGATCGCGCGGGCTTCCGTCGCAACGAGCAGATGCTCTCGCTCAAGCCGCGGTTCGTGGTCGCCTTCCAGGGCAACGGCGTGACGGAGCGGCTTGTCATCGAAGCCAAGGCTCGGGGACTGCGTGTCGTTGATCGCCGCGGCCCATTAGGAAGCCCTCCTTCAGCTGCCCGTCGCGCTGCGGGCTGAAGCCGCGGGCCGCCGGTTTTCCGGCGGCCTTTTTTTCGCTGCGCTTACCGTCGTCCCCTGGAAATTTCCGCAGGCGAGAGGGGAGGGCGCCGAGGCCGCTTTTGGTGTCGCTGAGCAGCACTGGAACCGGTCGGCCGTGTTGGCGGCCGGGACGCGGTTCAGAGCCCATCAGCCATCCGCGTTGCCGACGCTGCGCCGGCTGTCGCCTTACCACGAACTAGAGAGAGATGATGATGCGCGATTTGCATGATGAGGAACTGCGCGCTCTGCTGGCGTTCCGGCAGCGTCATGGGCGCTGCTGGAAGGCCGCGCTGCTGCTACGCTGGTCGGCCGGCACCGACACCGATGAACCGGGTTCGGCCCATCTGCGCCATCTGCGCAATATCGCAGGACCGCGCTGGTTGATCGGGCTTCCTGCCGCAACGCTCGACGATGCCGCGCGCCGTTTCGCCGGGATCGCCGATCCGGCGCTGGTTGCCACTTTTATGGCGAATGCTGTGGGATTTGCCCACGGTGCGGAAGGTAGCGTGAAGATCGCCCCCGCGAGTGCCGCACATTCGCTGGCGATCGCGATCGAACTCGGCCTCAAAGCCTTTCTGATGAAGGCCGGCTATGCCGACGACTGGAACCGTGTCCATATTCGGCATGACCTCGAAAAGGCCCTGGCGCTTGCGATGGAGGCGGGCCTGTCGGGCCTGCCTCCGGAATTGCCGGAACTCGCAGCGATCCTTTCGCCGGCCTATCGCCGCCACCAGATCGACGCCTTGTTCCGGGCCGGAGCGTCACCCTTCGATGTGGCCGACGCCTCTAACTGCGTCGACCGTCTCCTTGCCGTGATCAGGGTGCAGATCGCGTGACGGCGCACCACTGCCTCATCCTGTGCGGGGATCGAAAGGGCGCTCGCCAATCCTATGAAGCCGGGATGGGTGGGCCTGCGGTTTACCGTGCGTCAGACGGCCATTATGTCTGTTGCCGTGAGAGTTGCCGACGCTTCGCTGCGGACGACAGTCCAAGGTGAGAAAAGCGCTGACGGCCGGTTGTGGGGTCTCTGCCTGGCGGGGACATGCCGCGGCGATAGGGCAAGGTTTCTGCATCGGTTCCTGGGTTCATAGAACCAAAGCCACCATCCCTTCTTTTTGACCTGATCCCTAAGTCGGTCGTTCGGTCCTTCCAACCCGCTCCCCTTCGGGCCGAGTTGCCGTGTGCCACGGCTGCCCGCACCACCCCTTGTGTCGGGGTTCCCCTGCGCGGCTTACGCGCTCCGGTGGAAGCACCGCCCATGCCCGCCTTTTTCGGGGGTCAGTCGAAGGGACGGTCCCTTCGGCACCCAAAAAAGGAACCTCGACATGCAGAACCTCGTCATCCTCGCCGGCAATGTCGGCGCCACGCCGGAAGCCCGCACCACCCAGGGCGGCACCAAGATCACCCACTTCAGCCTCGCGACCTCGCGGCCCAAGCGCGACAGCAACGGCAAGATCGTCAAGGACGACAATGGCCGGCGGATCGAAGATACCGAATGGCACCGGATCACCTGCTTCAACGGCGTCGGCAAGACCGTCGAACAATATGTCGACAAGGGGATGAAGGTGATGGTGCGCGGCCGCATCCACTACACCCGCTGGACCGACAACGAGAATATCGAGCGGTACGGCGTCGAGATCATCGCCGACGAGGTGACCTTCCTCACCCGCGCCAAGCCCGGCAGTGGCGACCAGGGCGGCAATGACAGCTCGGTCGATGACGACGAAATTCCCTTCTGAAACCCGCGAAGGCCCGGTGGCAGCAACCACCGGGCCTTTTGCTGTGTCGGCATTCTTCTGCGGGGCTTGTCAGAAATCCATATATCCAATATTATCGATATATGGACAATGATTCTGCTATCAGCGCACTGGCGGCGCTTGCCCAAGGCACTCGCCTAGATGCGTTTCGCTTGCTGGTCCGTCACGAGCCCGATGGCCTGGCCGCGGGCGAAGTCGCCCGCCAGCTCAATATCCCCCAGAATACGATGTCGTCGCATCTGGCCGGGCTTGCGCGTGCGGGCCTGATCCGTGCCGAGCGCCACAGTCGCCAGATCATCTACCGCGCCGACCTCGATCAGCTCAAGGCGCTGACCCTGTTCCTGGTCAAGGATTGCTGCGGGGGCAGGGCGGAACTGTGCGAGCCGCTGATCGCCGAGCTTGTTCCCTGCTGCTGATGGAGCCCTGTATGCCCGACCGTATTTATAATGTCCTGTTCCTGTGTACCGGAAACTCGGCGCGTTCCATCCTTGGCGAAGCGGTCATGAACAAGCTCGGCGAGGGGCGTTTCAGAGCCTATAGCGCCGGCAGCCAGCCAAAGGGGCAGGTCCACCCAATGGCATTGTCGGTGCTTCAGGGGCTCGGCTTCGATACCACCGATATGCGGTCCAAGAGCTGGGATGAATTTGCCGGTTCCGGTGCGCCGCAGTTCGATTTCATCTTCACGGTCTGCGACAATGCAGCCGGAGAGACCTGTCCGGTATGGATCGGCCATCCCATGACAGCGCATTGGGGCATTGAAGACCCTGCCGCGATCGAGGGCGAGGGGCAACGCGAGGCCTTCCTGCAGGCCCTGCGCTATTTGCAGAATCGCATTGCGCTGTTTCTGGCGCTCCCGATCTCGAGCCTCGATGACATGGCGATGCGGCGCAAGCTCAAGGACATCGGACAGGGCGAAGGCGCGAGCGCCAAGGCGGAGGCGAGTGAATGACCGTGGACATCATCATCTACCACAATCCCGAATGCGGGACGTCGCGCAATGCGCTCGCGATGATCCGCAACGCCGGGATCGAACCGCATGTGGTCGAATATCTTAAGACGCCGCCTTCACGCAGTCAGTTGGAAAGCCTGATCGCACGCGCCGGGATCGGCGCGCGCGCCTTGTTGCGCGAGAAGGGCACGCCCTTTGCGGACCTCGGCCTGGGCGATGAAGGTCTTTCCGATGCGGCGCTGATCGACGCAATGATGGCCCATCCCATCCTCATCAACCGTCCGCTCGTGGTCTCGCCGCTCGGCGTCAAGCTCTGCCGCCCTTCCGAAGCGGTGCTGGAACTCATCCCCGCGGCCCAACGCGGTGCTTTCGCCAAGGAAGACGGCGAGCAGGTCGTCGACGCTGCCGGCAACCGCGTCACGGCAGGCTGAACGATGGCAGCGTTCACGGTCCGGCCGGCGGTCCTCGCCGACGCGCCGGCGATCGCCGCCATCTACGCCCATCATGTCCGGGAGGGCACCGCCAGCTTCGATACCAGCCCGCGCTCGGTGATGGAGACCGAAGCAAAGATTGATGCATGCTTGGCGAAAGGCTGGCCGTTCCTCGCCGCCCAGCAGGGCGGCCATGTTGTCGGCTATGCCTATGCCACGCAGTTTCGCGATCGGCCTGCCTATGCATCGAGCTGTGAGAACTCGATTTATATCGATCCTGGGCATCAGCGCCGAGGTGTCGGAAAGGCGCTGCTTGCTGCTCTGCTGGCACAGGCCGAGGTGGCAGGATTTCGCCAGATGATTGCCGTCATCGGCGGAGGTGAAGCGGCATCGGTCGCCCTCCATGCCAAGCTCGGCTTCGAACATGCCGGCACGATGCGGTCGGTGGGACGCAAGTTCGGACGCTGGCTCGACACTGTCTACATGCAAATCGCGCTGGGCGTCGGTGACGCCGCTCCACCGCTCAAGGAACCGCAATGACCCAGACCCGTCAACCACGGCTATCCTTTCTCGATCGCTATCTCACCTTGTGGATTTTTCTGGCGATGGCCCTGGGCGTAGGCCTTGGCACGAGCATCGAGGGTCTACCTGCCGCGATCAACGGCCTGTCCTGGGGCACCACGAATATACCGATCGCGATCGGCCTCATCCTGATGATGTATCCACCGCTGGCCAAGGTTCGCTACGAGGAGCTGCCGCGCGTCTTCGAGGACAAGCGGGTGCTGGCAATATCGCTTGTCCAGAACTGGATCATCGGCCCGGTGCTGATGTTCCTTCTGGCCGTCATCTTCCTGCGCGCCGAGCCAGCTTATATGACGGGTCTCATCTTGATCGGGCTGGCCCGATGCATCGCGATGGTCATCGTCTGGAACCAGCTTGCCAAGGGCGACAATCAATATGTCGCGGCGCTGGTGGCGTTCAATTCGATCTTCCAGATCCTGTTCTTCAGTCTCTATGCCTGGTTCTTCCTCGCCTTCCTGCCGCCCTTGTTCGGGCTGCAGGGCAGCGTCATCAACGTCAGTTTCTTGATCATCGCGCAAGCGGTCGCGGTCTACCTCGGTATCCCTTTCCTCGCGGGATATCTGACCCGGAAGGGTCTCGTCGCGGCCAAAGGGCGCGACTGGTACGAGGGCGTATTCCTCCCGAAGATCGGTCCGGTCACGCTCATCGCCCTCCTGTTCACGATCGTTGCCATGTTCAGCCTGAAGGGCAGCGAGATCGTCACGCTCCCGGGGGATGCCGTCCGCATCGCCATCCCGCTGACGATCTATTTCGTTGTCCAGTTCTCGATCAGCTTCTTCATGGGCAAGCTGATCGCCAGCGATTATCCACGCACGACGGCGGTGGCTTTCACGGCTGCCGGCAATAATTTCGAACTGGCCATTGCCGTCGCGATCGCCGCTTTCGGGCTGGCGTCCCCGGTCGCTTTCGCAGCCGTCATCGGCCCACTGGTGGAAGTGCCAGTGCTGATCCTGCTGGTGAATGTCGCCTTCTGGTTCGGTCGCCGCTGGTTTCCCGATACCGTGCCCGAGCAAGGCCGATGAGCGAGGACATCATGGCCTTTGAGCGCCTGCGCCAGCTATCCGAGCCGGATTATCTGCCGGCTCTGAAGATGGCCTTTGCCCGCCGGAGGCCCGCGCTTGGTCTCGGCCCGAACGATCCGCCGCCACGCATTCTTCTCCTCTATGGCAGCTTGCGGAAGCGATCCTACTCTCGGCTTGTGGTGGAGGAATCTGCGCGGCTTCTCCAGTTTTTCGGATGTGAAACGCGGATATTCGATCCTTCTGATCTGCCGCTTCCCGACCAGGTCGAAGGGGACGACCACCCGGCCGTTGCCGAACTACGGGCGCATTCCTTGTGGTCGGAAGGGCAGATCTGGTGCAGCCCGGAACGGCACGGGCAGATCACCGGTATCATGAAGGCCCAGATCGACCATCTGCCTCTGGCGTATAAGGGCATGCGCCCGACGCAGGGGCGGACCCTGGCTGTGATGCAGGTCAGCGCGGGTTCGCAATCCTTCAACAGCGTCAACACACTGCGCATCCTTGGCCGGTGGATGAGGATGTTCACGATCCCCAACCAGTCGAGCGTGGCTAAGGCGTTCGCCGAATTTGACGATGACGGCCGCATGAAGCCGTCGAGCTATTATGATCGCATCGTCGATGTGGTCGAGGAGCTTGTACGCTTTACCGTCCTGCTGCGGCCGCATGCCGATCAACTCGTCGATCGCTATTCCGAACGGAGCGAAGCGGGCATTCCTGTAGACCCATCGAACGATCTCTCGTCGATCGCAATCGCGCCCCAAACCGTACGGGGATGAGCCGTTGGCATGCGGCAGACCTTCAGCCCCTGTCCTACGACTGGTCAGCCAAGTGCTTTTGGGCATCATCGGCATTCTATTTGTGGGAATGGGGGCGGTCCTATTGCTGTGGGCCACACCTGGCAGTGCTTTTCTGACTGGGGCCGATCTCGCTGCACGGCTTGTCGCCGCTGCAGCGATTGTGGGCGGCACTTTCTTTGGCTTCTGCGCTCATATCGAAGCTGTCTATTGGCGTGCGGCGCTGATCACGGGCGTTGGCCTGGTCATAGCTGTCGGCGGCTTGGCGCTCGTATGGAATTCGGTCAGGATGCCGATGCGTTCAGGGCGTTCTGCAGCGCAGCAATGCTTTCGACAACATCGTCGAATGCGGGCGCCGCGCCGAAGATCATGCCCGTCATCGCGCGATAGTCACCGCGCAAATCATCGACCATGTCGCCCTCGGGGCACAGCGCGAAACTTCCTGGCACGGCAGTCGCGAGGTCGAAGGCGGGCCGGTTGAAGAACAGCCTGGCATGCGCCACGCAATCGCGTCCAAGCGCCGGATCAGCCAGCGCGCGTTTGCCCGCATCGGATTGCAGCAGCTCATGGAGGTCATAATAATGGCGCGACACACGCTGCCCGTTGCCGCGCAGGACGCCGCGGATCTCGAACCAGCGCCGCAGGCCGTGGAGGATGACCACCTTGTCCCAGAAGGTCCGCTCCGCATCGACGATCGTGATATTGGTGATGGCAAGATCGATCCCCGGCACGTCGCTTTCGAGATAGGGCCGGACCGTATGTACTGCGTGGGGGTCGAGCGCAGACTTCGCGCCGGACTCGATCTTCACGGCCTTGCCGACGTAGGCGTCGACAGGCGTGACCGAGGGATAGCGTAGATAGAGCGCCTGCGCATCCTCGGGGTCCGGTTCGACGCGCCATTGCTCGGCGGCTATGCCCAGGCGGTCTGCGGCTTCGCCAACGAGCGTGGCGAGCTGGTCGTGCAGCGGTCCCTGGATATGCGCCTCGCAGGCCTCGCGGATCGCGTCGAGCGCGGCTTGCCGCTTCTTTCCGCTCATCGCCTCCAGTTCGGTGATCGAGGCGGTCTGCCCCAGATCGTCGCGAAAGACGGTGACGTCGATATCCTCGGAGAAGCGCCGGATGAGCCCGAAGCCCTTCGACAGCGAGGTGCCACCCTTGAACAGCAGGCGGGGACCATGCGGCAATCCGTTGAACAGGGCGTCGAGCGTCCAGCAAACCCAGAAATCCTTTTCGACATTCTGGGGCGTGGTGCCGATGCGCTGCGCGGTCGTCGTGAACAGGCCGAGACGGGTGTCGTCGTCAGCGCTGATGATGCGGTCATAGTCAGGGTTCATCATGCGGCCGACGCCCGACTGGCCAGCATCGGCTTCAAATATGCCTGCATCCATGCCGGCAGTGTCGACAGGCCATCGGCCAGATCGTCGCGCACGGATTTGCTCTGTCGGGCGTCCTGCAGCAGCGCCATGATCCGTCGGTGGACCGTGGCATCGTCTTGTGGGTCGCTTCCCATCGTATCGCGCAGCCAGTGAAGGGCCTGGACGATCCGCATCGCGGGCCGCCCCGCCCAGAAGAGCTTGCTGGCGGCGGTCAGGCGGAAGCTGATCGTGAGATGGCCGAGATGGATCGTCTTCAGCCGCGCATCGGTATGGACGACGATCCTGGCCGGGACCGCGTTGGTGAGGCCCAGATCATTGGCGGCGGTCATGCCGTCGACCAGCACCCGGATCTGATCGCGTCGGGCGATCGCGTCGATGACCTCGCGGGGATCTGGTGGGCTACTTTGCTGGGTCAGGCTATTGCGCCCGGGCTTGTCGTAAAGGCCGCGGTCGATACGGCGGAGCATGTCAGCGGCGACCAGGCGTTGGAGCGTCTTGTCGACGGCATCGCGGCTGCCAAGGTCGAGAAAGTCCCCCGGCGTCCACACCGCTTTGGGTGCACGCGCGTCGATCCGCTGAAGAATGGCGGCTTTGAGGTCGGGAGTATCATCGGCCATGTCCGAAATCCCTATACGAATTTCGGACAAATGTAAATTAGACCTGTCCGAAGCTTGTAGACAGATTTCGGACAGCTTTATTCCGCTATCGCCCTCCGCGTCCGCTCAGCGGCAATGGCCCGCCGCATAGCGTCGCCACCGCAGCACCGTGCCAGTCGCGATCATGGCGCAACTCAGGTCGCCGATCCCCGGCGCAGAGCACCAGGCACCGGTGCGATCTCCTTTCGCGTTGCCGGTTGACCGACATTGGAGCCTAGGGCCGGCGACAAGGATATGGCCGGTGCCGGTTCTGCCTTTGGCGCCGCCAAGCAATCGGACCAGCGCGTCCCGCGCGGCGACGCCGCTGGCGCGCGGGCAGGGTTGACCGCGTCGGCAGGAGCCGCCGATCTCGCGTGCCGCTATTCCGCCAAGTCGAATCCGTGGTCCCTCCCGGCACCACACCGGTCCATCGCCGTCCCACACCCTGGTGGGCGTACAGATGAAAGTCTGCCCGGCGGGTACGGTCGCGACAGCGAGAAGCAGGGCCGTGAGCATCAGCGATGGGATCGGGACGGGGCGTTCGTCATGCGTCGGGGAACAGCGGCAATGTACCCGTCCTTGCGGCGGGCTCGTCGGCGAGAATATCATAGCAGCGCAAACGCACTGCCAGATGCCGGGCAAGCTGCGCCACCGCACGCCGCCGTACGGCTGCGTCACCGCAGCGAATATCCGTTACCAGTGCCGGTTCGGCGGTTGCGAGCGACACCTCAAGATGGAGGGTCAGGCTATCTTCATCGACTCGGAGCATAAGCGAAGCATAGAACAAAAAAAGAACAAACAGCAAGAGGTCGCCCTCTATCCCGGCCTGCGGATCATCTTCAAGCGCCTGTAGCCATGTCCGGGCCGACGAAGGCGCCTGCGGGTTCGCGCTGCTCAACAAACCCTATTTGATGGATGAACTCTCCAGCATCCTGCGCAAGACCGCGCGATCTGCGCAAGGGCCGACCTTGGAGACATACTAGAAGGGTCGGCGCGAAGCCCAAATCCTGGCGTCAGGCGGGTCCACCCCGCTCTTTGAGGCGCAATCCTTGGTCCGGCCGGCAGCCTCATGCAATCAACCCGTAAAGGGTCCGGTCGCTTGCGCTACGGCTTTTTGGCCTGCGGCAAAAAGTGATCGCGGCCACCGGCCGAACACATCGGGCGCCAGTCGAGCGGGGATGAACCCGCCGGCTTGCAAGGAGCCTCGATATGTTCACCGACATCAAGATCGCCCGCCTCCACGCGCTCGGCCTCTCCAGAACCCTCATGATCGCAACCATGGTTATCGGCATCGGCACGCAGTTCGCGGTCATCACCGCCGATGAGTTCGATGGCGACGTCGCGGTCATCAATGAATATGATCCGTTCAGTTGAAACCTTCAGGCGGGGGCATTCGCCCCCGCCGTTATTGTGCGAGCGCTGATTGGACGATCTTACCGAGGAAGCGAGCCCGCATTTCATCCACTCGACCCTGCGTGAGCGCATCGTGGAGCATGTCTTTGTCGGGGACGCGCTGCGCCGCCTGTGGCAACGGGGCGTGACCGATGTCGAGGTGCTGCGCTCCGAATTCGACGCGGGTGGCTTTGATCTGGTCATGGCCCGCGGCCGCGTGACCCGCCATATCCAGTTCAAGACCAAAATCGTCGGCGGCAAGACCGATGAGGTCAAGATCAGCCTCAAGCTGATGGAGAAGCCGAGCGGGTGCGTCATCTGGATCGTGGTGACGCCGGATCTCCTCTTCGACCATTATCTGTGGTTCGGCGCGGGGCCAGGCGAGCCTTTGCCGGACATCACTTCGTTTGCCGTCGCCAAACATAGCAAGGGGACTGCGGACGGCCAGAAGAATGCGCGGCCGAACCATCGCAAGGTCCGGATAACCAGATTCGAGAAGGTCGCCAGTTTGGACGAGATATTGCTTCGCTTGTTCGGTGATCTGGGTGATGCAAAGGGGGCTTGAGCGGGGAGGGCGGCTCCGGCTGCGCCGGACCGGGCTCTAGGCGAAACGCCCCGAGCCCCGTGCCGGGTCTCGGCCCATGCGGGTCACGATCCCTGCCGTGGGGCAGGCCGTCAACGGCGCCCTGGAACGAGCAGGTCTGCGGCATTCGCGAAAGGGGCTGGTCGCCCATGGGCGAGATGCGCTGGCGGGCACAGGCTCAGGCCGTCGCGCAGCGCCCCGTCGTCGAGCAGGATCCGCCACGGTTCGCCATGCCGCCGGGCGGCAACGTAGAAGGTCGCGCCATCGCACGCGACCATGCGGCATCGTTCCTGGCGATCGATCAGCGACGCACTTGCGCCATAGCGGGCGACCAGATCGTCCAGATCGGCGCGCATCAGGGCGCCGCAGCGGCGGCACTGCGTGCGAACCTGGATCAGCAGCCGCTGCATCACGCCCACGCTCAATGTCCAGCGTGGCCAGAGGGCAATGATCCGGGCGGTGTCTGTCATGATCGAGGCGATAGATAGCGAAGCCCTCGGTTGCGCGTCCAGCAGCACGTCCGAAAAGTCGGCCATGCCGTTCCATTTTCCCTCTCACCGCTGCACCGATCGTCCCTTCCTGGCTTGGCGTCCTCGCCGCGGCACTTGCCAGCGCAAGCCCGTGCCGGGCTTCTCCACATCCGTTGCGACCCTGCGGGTGCGCGGGCGCGCTATGCCCCGGCGGTCCGGTCGCCTGTCGAAAGGCCCCGATCGGCGGGGTCTGACACAGATCAGGAAGTCGAACGTCATGGCCGACCCCCAGAATGACAAAGTCCTATCCGCAGACCAGCGCATCGCGACTATCGCGCGGCTCAATGATGCCCTGCGCCAGTCCATCCATAGCCCGGGCGTCAACCAGGTGGTCATGACCGCCGGGGTCGCCGAGCTGATCGGCGATACTAGCTTGTTCCGCGGGTTCCAGCGCCGCGCCGAACTGTTGCGCACCGTGCGCGACTATGACGCCTTTGGTCCCGACGTCGATCCCCATGGCGAGCGTGATTTCGGGCGCTTCGAACTTGCCGGCGAAGCCCTGTATTGGAAGATCGACTATTATGATCGGGCGCTGACCTATGGATCGCCCGATCCGACCGATCCCGAAGTCACCACCCGCGTGCTGACGCTGCTTCTCACCCACGAATATTGAGCTATCATGGCCCCGACCCTGTCGGGGCCACCTTTTACCGAAAGGGATTCGCAGATGAGCGAGCCTGTCATACAAGCCCTCGACCGGCTTTTCGATCTGGCCGCCTCGGACACGGGGCAAGCGCGTCGCGCCGCAAACTTCCTGCTCGCCTGGTGGAATGCGCAAGACAATGGCGGGTTCGATCTCGCCGACCTGTTCGGCGTCGACCACGCCGTTGCGGCCGACATGGCAGTAGTGTTCGTCTATCTGGGCGGTCATCACGGCGCGATCTATCCCGACCAGCTCGGCTATGAGGACAAGATCGTCGCCCTGGTCCACCAGTGGCGGTTGCGTGAGCCTGCCGACTGACCAAGGCGTCAGCCGCGAGCGCTGATCGCGTCGCGCCAACCGAGCCCGCTGACGTTGCCGCCGGGCTGCGCACAATGTCTCACCGAGCGATGGTGACGCCGGCTATCCCCCTGACCGGGGGGATGGCCGAAAAGTCTGCTTGAGCAGACTATCGCCGGTGCCGTCTGACGCCCACCGGGTCTTGCTCCCCGGCACGAGAGGAGAGGCTGCGCGGCGAGAGCGGCCGCGTTTCGCTGCGCGGTGAGGGGACCGACCGGTTTCCCTGGAACATGCCAAGGAGACCCGCCGTGGCCGACTATTTTTCGCGTCATCCAGACCATGCGTTGCTGTTCGCATTCGTCTGCTTCGTCATCACCGTTTACCTGTTCCGTTATGTCGGACCCGGCATCGGCGGCGGTGGCGACTGGTCGTCGCGCGAGCATTATGAGCGCAACCTGCGCGATGGTCCGCACGACTATGAATCCTGACGGCGCGGCGCCGATGCGAACGATCGTCGTCAGCCTGCTCAAGGGCGGGGTCGGCAAGACATTTCTTGCGACGCATCTCGCTTGGTATCTTGCCGAGCGAGATGGCAACCGGGTCGCGTTTCTCGACCTCGATCCGCAGGGTAGTTCCACCCGTCGGCTCGCCGGCGAGCGGGCCGGGTGGTTTGCAGCGGATCTGTTCGATCCCGAGGCGCGGCTCGACCTGACCGATGCGCCAGGCATCACTGTTTTCGCCGCCGATCCGCGCCTGCAGATGGTCAAGGCGGCCGCGGATGTCCGCGACTTCCTGGGCCGGTTTCCCGCGCTTGGCGCCCATTTCGATCATATCGTCATCGACACCGGTCCCAAATGGGATGAGCTGACCTTGAGCGCGATGGCGGTGGCCGACGCGGTGATCGCCCCGGTCCAGGTCGCCGAGGATTCGATCGAGTGCGCCAAGATGCTGCTCACCGCGCTCAAAAAAGCGGAAGGGGCGAGAGGCGGGCGCAAGGTCGATTTTCTCGGGCTGTTGCCCTCGATGGTCAATCCGTTCGACCGGCGCGAAATGGACAATGCGGTCAAGCTCGCCCGCGCCGTGGGCCAGAAACTGATGTTTCCCGCCTTCATCAAGGCGCGACCGACTTACAAGCATTCGGCCGAACAGCATCATCCGGTCTGGCGCGAAACCGGCAGCGGCGCGAAAGCGGCCGCTGACGAAATCCGACCGATCCTGGCCGAAATCGTCCGCCGGATGGATGACCGTCGCCTGAGTGCGGCGTGATGGGCAAGTTCGATCAGCGCGCCGAAGAGTTCGGACTGCTTGTCGGTCTCCACGACAGCGCGCGGCGCGTCGAGGATCTGCCGCTCGACTGGATCATCGCCGACCCCGAAAACCCTCGGCGCGTGTTCGACGAGACGGAGCTCAAGGATCTTGCCGCGTCGATCGCCGCGCGCGGCGTCCTGCAGCCGATCATCGTCGCCCCGAAAAATGGCGAAGGACTTCATGTCATCCGCGTCGGCGAGCGGCGCTTTCGGGCATCGCGCCTTGCCGGGCGCGAGACTATTCCTGCCATCGTGATGGCGGTGGTGAACCGGGCCGACACGCTCGCCGATCAGATCGTCGAGAATGATCAGCGCGCGGGCCTCACCCCGCATGATCTGGCAACCGGGATCGAACGGATGCTGGCCGCCGGCGTAACCCAGGCGGAGATCGCCCGCGCGCTTGGCCGGTCGAAGCAGTTCGTATCGCTCTATGCCGCTTGTGCCGACATGGCGCCCTGGCTGCGGGCAGCGATCGATCAGATGCCGATCCGCTTGCTCTACGACCTCCACCGGGCTGCCCGCACGCATGGCGACGCGGTGCGCGCCTATGTCGAGCGGCTCGGCGATGAGAGCGTGACCCTGGCCGAGGGCGGCCGGTTTATCGCGGGGCTCAAGGCATCCGAGGCTCTGCCTGATACCGGGTTGCTTGACGTGCCTGCCCTGTCGAATGGGCAGGGCTCCGAGCGCGCTGCGCCAAGCAGGCCGGTTCGTGCTGGTGCTGGCCTGCGATCGATGTTCGGCACGGAGAAGTCTTTGGAGCCCCAGCCTCTTGATGCGGTTCGTGTGACCCTGGACGGGCGGACCGGACGTTTGATCCTGCCCGAGCTGGTCCGGGTGGTGTTCGACGACGGCGAGGAGATCGAAGCGCCCGTTGCCGGCATCGTTATGGGGTAAGCCATCGTCCGGGCGGGGCGCTCACACATTCAACCCTCACTCCGCGTAGAAACTATCGGGCTTTTCAGACAATTTTGACAGCCGCGCCCCCTTCTTCAGGGGCGCGGCTGTCTTCATTTTCTCGGATCGTGCTTATTGAATCACTCGGAAATATTGTGCTCTTTTGCAGATGTCAGGTCGGGTGAGATCCCTGGCTAGAGGGCGGGCGGAGTCTGCTTGAGCAGACTATAAGACGAGTGGTTTTAGGTGAGGGCCGGATAGGCTTGGCGCCGTCATTGTTAAACAATAGCAATGGGGTGTGGCGTTTTTTGGCCTCCGTCTGCCCGATGATCTCGCGGCGCGCTTCGATGCCAGGGCGACTGCCGCCGGCGGTCGCTCAGCGCTCCTGCGCAAGCTGATCGACGATGCGCTTGAGAACGCCGGGGACAGGTCGAGCGAGACGGCTTCGCCTCGGACCCGCACGACTGACCGGCTCCAACTTCGGCTCATGCGCGAGGATATTGAGAGGCTCGATGCGGCCGCCGATGCGCGCGGGCTAAAACGGACCGAATGGCTCGTGATGCTGTTGCGTCGGCGGCTTCATGCACATCCGCTTCCGCCGCGCGCCGACCGGGTAGAGATCGCGCAGTCCTGGCGCGAGCTCAACCGGATCGGCATCAATCTCAACCAGGCGGTCCATGCCCTTCATGCCGCAACCATGGTGGATTCGCGGCTCGACCTGGCGCGCGAGGCCGCGCGGGTCGCCTCCTTCCGTGACGAGGTGGCCGACCAGCTGCGCGCGCTTGGCCGCGCGCTGAAAGGTGATCTGAGCTATTGGGATACGCCCGATGACTGAGGACGATGACGGCGTCCTGCCGCTCCCCAGTCTGATGGAAGCCTGGCGACCGCCGGCCGGGGGCAAGCGTAGCCTGCGCGGAGGGACGCTGCGGATCCGTTCGGGTGGTGGCAAGGGGATAGGCGGGAGCGCCGCTGCGCCGATGTTGTCGCCGGCCGAGGCGCGCGCCAAGCTTGAGCGCATCGTGCGCAAGGCGCCCGAGGTCATGGTCAAGATCTCGGGCAAGCAGCGTGGGGCCAGGCACCTCGCCGAACATTTTGGCTATATATCGCGCCACGGGAAGCTCGAGGTTCGCAGCAGCGAAGGCGAGATCATCACCGACGAAAAGCGCCTGAAGGCGATCGCGGCCGATTGGGACATGCTCGATCAGGCGATGAACCCATATGGCAAGGAGCGACCGACCTCGATGTCGATGGTGTTGTCTATGCCCGGCGGTACGACCGATGCCGCGACCATCCATGATGCCGTCCAGGCGTTCGCGCGCGTCGAGTTCGAAGGGCAGTTCAGCTATATGGTGGCGCTCCACACCGACACCGCTAACCCCCATGTCCATCTGACCGTCGCGACCCAGGGTGCGGACGGGGCGCGGTTCAATCCGCGCAAGGCCGACCTTCATCATTGGCGCGAAAGCTTCGCCCATGAATTGCGCCAGCGCGGTATCACCGCCGAAGCGACGCCGCGCCGCGCGCGCGGCCATGTCCAGAAGCGGGTGCGCTCGCCGGCCCACCATCTGGAGGCACGGGCAGCGGGGCAGGGGAGGGATTTGGATCTCAACCGGCTGATCGAAGAGCGCGCGCAGGCGTTCGCACGGTCACAGAACCCAGAGCGGCGGGTGGAGGATGTGCTTGCGCTCGGCCGCCAGAAGCAGATCCGGGGGGCTTATGCAGAGGCCGCGGCAGCGCTGGCGGCAACCGGAAAGGACGAGGACCGCGCGTTGGCCGAGGATATCGCAGGGTTCGTGGCCGATATGCCAGCGGCGGTGTCTCGGCGGTTGCAGCGGGCGCGGGAGATCATGATCGCCGATCGGAGTTCGGCGGCAGCGGACAGCCGCAGCCGTAAATCGGATGCTTTGCCGTCGGCTGAGTCGGACAAAGTTAAACGCGAGCCCCCTGATCGCGAGCGCTAAAGATGTGGATAAGTTGGGGTAGGGGCGTATTTCAGTTAAAGCGCAGTCCGAATAGCCCGCCGGTTTCGGTTGCGTCGGTCAGCTTGGTGTCGAGCACATAGGCACTAACATCAAAGCCGTCACGAAAGCCGTCTTTCGGCAAAGCATCCGAATTCATCGTGACGATGTATTGGAATCCGACCGCGGCAGCATGATCGGCGCCGAGCTGCAACGCTTTGGCCACCTGCCGTTCGTCGACCCCGTCAAACAGATGACTGTCGTGAACCAGGAAACCCGGCCCCATGCCCCGGCGGGCGGTCAGTTCGGCCAGCATGAGATCGAAGCAGAATATCTGCATGTTGGTGATGCCCTTGCTGCGCTGGGCATCGATACGAATATCGACCTGGGGACCGTTGGGCGTGGCGCTGACCGTCAGGCTCCCGGCTTTTTCGTAAAGCGCGTTGGACAGATCCTCGAACACGAGGATCGCTTCCTCGATGATACTCTGACGTTCGTGATGATCGTCCTGAAGCGTCTTCAGGAGCCGGGCGCGCTCAATGTCGAGTTCGGCTTTCGTGCTTTCGATCTGCTCCGCCGTCGTGAGGCGTTGTCTCAGTCCCTCGGCGTCCGCCTCCGCGCGGCCGGCTTCCTGCTGGAGCGCTGCGTAATGTTCCAACGCGCCGCCGGATTGGAGGATGCCCATCAGCTGCCGACGCCGGCCATCGAGGGTTTCGCGTGCACGATCGCGCGTGCGGATACGATCTTCCGCGGCCTGGACCTCGGACGTCAGATGCGATCGCCGATTTTGCACGATAGCCTGGTGAAACTCTTCCACTTCCTCGAAGCGGCGACCGACCGAGCCCGGCAGTACGACACCGGCTTCGCGATAGAGGCGGTCCAGGCTGGTCGTCGCCGGCGGAAGCTCGCTGTCGATCGCCGCGCGCAACTGCAGGATCAGTTCCCGATCAGCGGTATTGTCGTCGCTGAGTGTCGAAATCTCGCGCGTGATCTGCGAAGCCTCCTGCTCCATCCCCGAATATTCTGGAACGACATTGAAGGTGTCGAGTTGCTCGCGCATCCTTCTGGCACGGGCTTCGGCGATCGTCATGCGGGTCCGGAGATCAGCCGCCGTGCCGAAATAACGGCCGAGACTGCCGTCCTTCGCCGCCTTGCGCAACTCCGCCATCGCGCGCTCTCGTGTGCGGACCTCCTGAAACTGTTGCGGCACGCTCGCGTCGAGGCCCAGGAGATAACTGATCGCTACCTGCTGATCCCAAGCCTGCTGCATCGAGGATTGCTGTGTGGGCGACACGAACCCGCCGCTATTCTGCCGCCGCACGAAATAGGAGAATAGAGATCGAAAGCTCGGCCGAAAGCGGCCGTTTGCTTCGTCGTCCACATCCGGGTTCAGGCGGAAAAGCAGCGCGCCCAATGCAGCGCGCCAATTTTCGTTGCTGATGATCAGATCGCCGGTCTTGGCTTCGAGAGACGGGGCGATCGGCCAATCGGATGTGTCGCCCTGCAATCGGATGCGGGATGGCTTGGTGCCGGATCGCGTGACATCGACGAGCGTCGGTCCGATATCGACACGGGCCTCGAAACTGAAGCCTGCCAGTTCATCGGAGCGGAAAATGCTGTCCTTGTCGGCATTGGCGCCGAACAGGAAGTGGATCAGCTCGACAAGGCTGGTTTTGCCGGCGCCGTTGCGGGACTGCCGATCGGTCGCCCCATCGCTCTTGTCAGCGAGCAGGATGTTCAGACCGGGCCGGAAGGCCAAGCTCTTGAAGCTCGGAAGGTCGCTGGAAAGGCCGTGGATCATGAAACGGTCTTCTGGACCAGACCACGATCGAACTGCACGGCCTTCACGATAAACAGCAGGTCGAGCGCCAGCACGAACCAGTCATAATTGATCGGTGCCGACACCGCCCGATCGCTGCGAGAAATGCGTATCTCATCCCAGAGACGGGAGACGGTCATCGGCTCGCGCAGGCAGCCGAGCACGTCGGCACCAACCGCCAGGAGCGCCCGATCGGGCCGGATATGTTTGGTCGGTAGAATCATATCGCGTCGATTCGAATCGCGTCCTCAAAGATGTCACAACGTTCAAAAAAGTAGGAAAGCACAGCCAGCACCGCGCCCTGGCGCGCTGGTTCTCCCGTCATACCCCCCGCGAAAGCCTGAAGCTCGCCGAAGATATCGTCCGGTGATAGCCCGACCGCCTTCAGGGCCTGATAGCGCACCCGGAACGCTTGTGCGATCTCTTCGCCGAGGTCGGGATCAGGCCAGCCGGCAAAAAAGGCTTCGACCAACTGCTCCCGGCGGCGGCCCTGCCGCAGCAGCCCGGCTGCGTCCTGGGAGAGGGCATTGCGTTCGAGCTTTGCGGCCGATGGCGCCACCAGCGATGGTTCCGCGTCCGGTTCCTGCCGTTGAATTGCCAGCAGCACCGGCCGCAACGCCTCGAAATCGAGCTTCTCCAGCACACGGCCCGATGGAACGGCGCCAAAGAGATCTTCGAGCTGGTGGAGCGCGAGCGACATGGCGATCAGCCGCAATTCCGCTTCGCCGCAAACGGCTAAGGCGACGTTCGGATTCGCGGCGTTGAGCGCGGCAAGTTTCTTGACGGCCTCGGCCGGGAGGCCGCGACTGTCGTTATGGACAAACTCCCACCGCAGCATTTTTGTCGTCCAATGGACGAGCGCGCCTGCGAAATCTTCATCGACCTTGGCAAGGATGGGTTCGAGTTTCATTGCATCGGGCGCATAGCATTGGAACACGGTGCCATCGCTGGCCCGGAAGCCATCGCATTTCAGGTCGCCTTTCGGACCGTAAGGACGGACGGGTTGGAAATCGCCTGGAAAGGCATGCGCCATGATACGGGCGAACAGGGTCTCGAACGCCTTGCCGCGCTCGCGCAGAAAGGCGTTCTCGAACTTGAGCCCATAGGCAAAGCGTTGCGTGTCGTCCAACTCATCCCCCGAACTTGACCACCATAACCTTTGGCAGAATCGGCAAGCAAATCTATTAATTTACGCCCATCGTCGGGCGATGAACGGCGCACTCAACTCCGGCAGGTCGGCTTCGCGCAAAACGCGCATACGGGAGAGATCGCGCTGGGGAATCATCAACGGCTCCGGATTATATCGAGTTCATCGGGCTCGACGTTGAGTCGGATGCGCCATCGGGCCAGCATCCTGCCCTCATTGGGAAACAGGGCATCAAGACGCTGATAGGTCGGCGTCAGCCGCGCGCGCAGCCGCTCCAATGCGGCTGCGTCGGCCAGTCCGTAAAATTCCAGAAGATAGCCCAGGCGGCGGATCACCGCGCCAACGCCGAGGCGAAGCGCGTATTCGATCATCAGTTCGACCCGCAGTGTATCGCGCCTCATCCAGAGGCCCTTGGCGACCTCCGTGACACCACCGACATATTGCGGATGGTAGAGACCATCGATGATGGTACGCTCGGGATCGCTGACCCTGACCTGCTCCTCGGATGTGATCCAGATCTCGGTCAGACCGAAGAAATTCTGCGGTTTGACGTCGACGAAGCGGAACTCATATCCGTGGATGTGCTGCGGGCGCAGCCGTTTGGTGCAGGAGACGATGATGGCCAACTGCGGTTGGGTGACCATGCGGTGCAGCTCGAGGGCGCTGCCGTGGGAGATGAAGTAGTCCGCATCGCCAACCAGTGTTCTTGCAATGAGGTAAGGATCGCTCACATGCTCGGTGTCACGGCCCCGCTCGAATGGCACCAGATTGTAGAGGCCAGGCTTGAGACGCGTGACGATGCCGCGCGCTTCCGTGTTTGCGACGAGGCTGCGTGCCGATGACGGGCTCAGACCTGTGATCTCGGTGACGTCCGCGAGCGAAAAGATCGGCCGACGGCGCTCGTTCAATTCGACGATCAGCTGGGCGGCACGAGGTCCAAGCGTCTTGAGATTATATCCTTCGCGCAATTTGAGCCTCTAAGTGCGATGTATGGCGCATTCGATATAACGACAATTATATTCTCTGGCAAGATTGTTGTGCCTTGCAGGACGCTGCGCGCAAACAGTATACATCCGGCAGGCTTGGGGTTAGGCCGCTCGCGGTTTATCAATCATGATAAATTCTCGGCCCACGCGAACAAACGTGGCGGTTCTTAGAGCAGTAGCCGATCGCTTCTCGGTCACCGAGACCGGCTGCGTTCTTGGGGCTTGGGCTCGCGCCCTGGACGAGGGATGGGGGGCGTGGCTGGGTCACGGCCGCGGACGACATCCTGCCTGACGATCGGGGAGGCGTCCTTGACCATTGCCGGGCGGATGTTCCGTCCCGCCGCGATATGCGCATCGAGCTGCGTGCGGGCGACGGTCATCACACGCGCAACCGCCTCGGGGTTGTCGAACAACGTCCGTCGGATCACCGCTTCCATCACGCGCATCTGACTATCGGCCGCACGATCATTCGGCGTGGTGCCACGATCGCCGCGCCGGGCATCCGACCGTTCCAAACCATTGCCATCGCTCCGCCGACTCATTCCGGATGACCCGCGGACAGCATCGAGATCACGGACTGCTGCCATGGGCGCAATCGTATTACGGCTCGTCTCTCCGCGGAGCCGGTCGAGCTCCTGGAGATCGCGATCATTGGGCTTGTAGCCACGTACCTCCAGCCCCTTCTGACTGGCCTCGATCCAGATCGATCGCCGAAATTCTTCCGATCCCGTGACGTGAATCCGATCCCAATTGCGGTGTTGGGCAATCGCCACCAGATCCTTGACGACCTCCTGGCTCTCGGTCGCCGTGACCAGGCGCCGGCCCTGATCGCGAAACGCGGGATCCTTTGCTTGCGCCGTCGTGAAAAAGGCGGGTTCCCCCGACCATTTCGCCTTGTCGGCATAATAGCGCTTCCGCACGCTGTCCGGCACATCGCCCGCCTCGAGGGAATGCACCTTGGGCGCGCGTCGCGGCGCACCGACAGCCCCGGCATGATCAGGCGCTTCAGTCGGACCGTCTTTCGATCTTCCGGACCTGGACTTTTCCGGCGCAGCAGGCCCAGGCGCCTGCGCCTTGCGCCGTTCGGCGTCATCGATGCCAACGCTGTTGGCAATCGTCCGCGCCGCGCCCGATTGCTTGCGATCATTCTCTGCCATGGTCATGCCTCTCGGTCACAAATGCTCGAGATTGGGCGCCGGCATCCACCGGCGCGAGAACGGCCCGGGCTGTCATCGCGGTGACAAAGGCGATAGCGGCCTGTTCGTCGCCGGGCGGGGGTAAATCCACCATGTCGCCGAGAACCAACATGTCATCGGTGATTTCGGCAAAGCCCGACAGTTCGTCATCGGTCAACGCGCGCGCGCTGGATTGCGCCTGCTCCGTTGCCGCAGTCTCTGGACCGTCGTTCAACAGAGCAGCCCGCTTCGCGCTAAGGGCCTGCGCTAACGGATCACTGCTGCTCGCCCCGCCCGCCAATTTTGCGGCATACGACACGGCGTTGATCGCGATCGGACGGGGCGCGACCTTGGGCGGGTCACTGATCCGGCTCGTGAATCGCTTCGACCGGAAATACTCGATCTTGCGGCCCCTGACGGGCGGAATGCCGCCGCGCATCAACAGGAGGTCGCCCTTGGGCATCTGCATCAGTTCCTGGGGCATCATCAGCGCGCGCCGCTGGTCCGATTCCGATACGCTGCGGTTGGCGAGCAGGCCATGGATCGTCCGGCTTTTCGATTTGACGTTCATCGTGAAAAAGCCGAGCCGCTCGGAGAGTTCGTTGGCGACCTTCAACTCTTTGGGTGTGAATACGATCTCCAGACCGCAGTTGGCGATGATCTCGTCGGTGACGTCCACGCCATAGATACCGCGGGGCTGGGACCGGCTCTGGATGACTGGCAACAGGCGAAGACCGTAGCCTGCAACATAGGAAAAAGCCGACGCGATGACCGGCGCCTTGCCGAGGCGGGCGAATTCGTCGAGCAAAATAAGCACCGGTACGCGGCCACCATTTTCAGGCAGTTCTCGCGTATTGAGATCGATCAGCTGCTGGAGGAAGAGGTTATAGACGGGCGCTATCCGGTCGATGTTATCGGGCGATACGCCAAGATAGATCGATATCCGCTCGCGGCGGATCTGGCGCAGATCGAAATCGGTCTCCGACGTCGCGGCATCGACATAGGGATTGAGCCAGAGATTGAGTTTCGAGGTGATCGTCTGCTTGATGCCCGAAAATGTGTTGTCGGACGCGGAGGTGAAGTCATAAAGCGCCGACACACACGCCTGGCTCAGCCGCTGGCCACGGCGCTGGGCCTCTTCGACGACCTTCGGCAGTTCGACCTTTGGATCGCCCGTCGTCAGTCGCCGATAGATTTCGCCGATCGTGAAGGGGAGGGCGGGATTGGCCGCGACAAGCGCGCCGACGCCGACAAAGGCGGCGCGCGCCGCTTCCGCCCAGAACGGATCAGCCTTCTCAGGGGCCGGAAAGAGCATGCCGCCGATCTTCTGGAGTTCATTGATCACATCGGTGTCGTCGAGCCGGTCGATGAAGCTCAAGGGATTGTAGCGGGCGCTTCGCCCTTCAGGATCTAGCGGATCGAACAGATAGACGGCTTGGCCATGCCGTGCGCGAAAACCAGCGGTGATGTCCCAGTTCTCGCGCTTCACATCGAGCACCACCACCGAGTCCGCCCAACTCAGAAGATTGGGGATCACGACGCCGACGCCCTTGCCGGCGCGCGTCGGCGCCTCGAGCAAGACATGTTCGGTGCCGCCGAAAACCAGATAGCGCCCGCCTTTCTGCCCGACGATGATCCCACTGTTGCTGCGCAGATGTTCGCGCCGGATTTCGCTTTCACGCGCGAACCGCGCCTCGCCATGGAGCGTGCGCCCCCGCTTCAGGATGATGAGCAGGATGACGAAAGCGATGGCGCCGGCAACCAACGCACCGCGCTCCAGCCACAGATGCAGAAGCGGATCGCCGCGGTAATACCAGAGCCATGCGGGTATCGCCGAGATCTGCATATGCGGGCCGATCTGGTTGAGGCCGACCAGCGCGACCAGCACCGCGCACAAGGCACATGCCAAAAAGGTTGCCGCGAGCATCCCCGCGACGATCGCGACCTTAGTGAGCGGTCGCGCGTCCGACAGGCGGGTCAAAATACACCTCCTCGACTTCGAATTTTCCGGCGCGCTTGCGGGTCTGGACAACGACGTCGACGAGCATGTGCAACAGCCCACGGATATCGTCGCGGGCCAGATCGCGTCCGCCCTCGGACTCCTTCACCAGCAGGGTAAGCTGCTCGAACGCGCCCATGGCCGAGCCGGCGTGGACGGTCGTGATCGAACCAGGGTGGCCCGAGTTCACGTTGCGCAGATAGAAAAAGGCCGTCCCGTCGCGCAGCTCTTGCAGGAGGATGCGATCGGGCCGCATGCGCAGCGCACTTTCGAGCAGCTGCTTGGGGCCGACCTTCGCCAGGCCCTGTCGCTCGCTCGAATAGACCATATGCACGACATTGCGATGCTCGACGACGAGCTCGCGCGTATCCTCGATCGTGAGCAACCGCTCGTCGGGCGGGATCAACTGGATCAGCGCCTTGGCGAAAGTGGTCTTGCCCGAGCCGGTCGCGCCGCTCACCAGGATGTTCTTGCGGGCGGCGACGGCGGTCCTGAAGAAAGCCGGCCAGTCGCCGGCCTCGCGCTGCGCGACCAATTGCGCGTCGACTTCGCCGAGACCGCGGGCGGCCGAGCGTGTGGCGGTGAACAAACCTGTCTGGGCGAGTTGATCGATCGCGAGATTGACGCGCGAGGGCTTGCGCACCGTGAAAGATGGAGCACCAGTCGGCGTCACCGACGGAATGACGATCTGGCAGCGCTCCCCGCCTGGCAAAATGGTCGAGCAGATCGGGGTCTCGGCATTGACGTCCTGCCGCGTAAAACTTGCGGCCGCGACGGCCAGCGTCGCCAGCCAGTCGCTGTCGAGTTCGGCGACGCTATGCCAGTGCCAACCGCGATGATCCTCGATACCGACTTCGCCGGGCTTGTTGATCACCAGTTCGGTGACCTCGACCGGCTCCAGCAGCGGCAGGATCGGCGCGAGATAATGGCGCAGGACGGCGGTATCGCTCATCCTCAGCGCCGAAGCTCGAGATTGTAGACGTCGGCGAAGTTGAAGTCCTTGGCCACGAAGATCCCGACCTCCTCGCCCTGGTTCTTCTTCAGCACCGGTCGGATATTGATGCTGTTCTGGAGCGCGATGCTCGCCCCCTCGCTCGGGGTCCGGGTCGTGTTATTGAAGTTGTTGCTGCCACCCGAAACGGACTGACCGGCGATATAGGCGGCGTCGTCGACCAGCGAGAGCAGCAACGCGCTGCCGAAGCGCGCCCAGAAGAAGGTGTCCACGGACCCGGCGATGCCGGCGCGGCCAAGGGCGTCCGACCCCGGCGAAGCCAGGTCAATGCGCACGCCCTGCGGCGTGACGGCCCGCGTCCACAAGACGAACAGGCGGTTCTGCCCTTGCTGGATGCCGCCATGATATTCGCCGAGGACTTTGGTGCCCTTCTCCATGAGCACGACACGGCCATTCTCCGAATAGACGTCGCGCGGGATCAGGCACGACGTGTAGCCTGGCTGCGCCGAATTCATCGCTGTCTGGAGGATGCAAGGAATCAGCGTACCGGCGGTGACGAGATAATTGCGGTTGGGCAGCATCGAGGCCCGTGCCTCGCCTACCGCCGAACTCTGTCGAAGCGCGTCGAGCGCGTTAGGTGTGCCGCGGGGGGCCGGATCGGCCGAACCGTCGGCACCACCGTCCGGACTGGCTGTAGCACTTCCACCCGGCGACGGCTGTAGCGCATCGCGGCCTCCATAGGCGATCAATGTCGATCGCCGTGCCTGATCGGCCAAGTTTTGGCGCGTATTCTGCGTTGCGCCCGCCGGCGCTGCACCCGGTTGCATGGCAGGAACGATCTGTCCGTCAGGGCCAACCACCTGCGCGTCAGGCGGAGGATTGATGACGGGTGCGTTGGGATCTGCGGCGAGCGCGCCAAGCGGCTTGGGTTTCGCCGCGACCGCATCATACGCGACGGTCTCGCGCGCGGCCAGATCGGGGCGTTTGGCCATCGACTCCGGTTTGCCCATCAGGCTGCCGGCATTGTTGGCGCTTGGCCCCGAGTTGACCCACAAGATGCCGAGAACCATCGCCGTCCCCGCGAAAATCAGCGCGGTATTCCGCTTCGCCGGTGTTATCCCGCCTATCGGATCGATGCCGCGCTCGCGGATGATTTCGTCGCGTTCAGGTGTTGGATCGCCTTGCGGGCGACGAGGGGCCTCGGCCGCAGACTCGTCCATCGCGCTCACTCCTTCGGGTCTTGTATGGTGCGCTCGACATGCGGCGACGCTGTGTTGGTGCCGTGATCGACGCCGTAGGGTGTCGGCGCGAGATTATAGATGCACAGCACCTCCCGGTTCCGGCGTAGGCGCAGTTGAGCCGCCACGGCGTGGACGACGACGAACTCGTCCCGGACATCGAATGGGACCAATGTCTCCGAACCGTCCGGGCGCACGAGATAAATCGCGGGGATTTCATGATTGCCGGGGAAACGCAGGACCGTGAACTGGCCGTTGTCGGAGATCTCCGACGGCTGAAGATCGCTCGCACCCTGGACCTTGTAGTTCAGATTGCGCGGTCCATCGATGACGCCGTGGTCAAGGGCTCCCCGAACGGCGCTCGCCTGCAATGCTGCGACGCGCAGTGCTTCTTGGGTCGCGCGCATGCGAGCGGCACGATCAGCTTCATCGCGCGGGTAGCGAAACCGAACCTGGAAGAATGTATCGCGGCTTCCGCTGCCGATCGGTCCCCGGCGTGCTGTCAGTTCGAAGGCGTAGTTGCGCAGTTCACCCCCGCGGTTGGTCGTGACTATAAGGTTCGTCGGCCCCGCCCGCTCACGGGGTTTCAGGAACAGGATGTGACCGGCAACCGCCACTTCCCAAGAGACGGTGTCGCCGAGCGCGACATGTTCGATCGTCTCGTCGTCGCCCAGCACGACCTGGGTCGCCGTCCGGAATGTGCCAACGATCCGGTAGACCTGTGTCTCCTGATACTCGACGAACTTCACGCGCGAATCCGCCGGCCCACCGCGCGGCGTGTCCTCCGCGAGCGCGGGTGTCGCGATGATGGCGAGCAGGCTCGCTATGGGAAGGAGGCGGTTCATCGAACCACCTCGGGGTCCGCGCGGTAATTCACGACCTGGAACCCCAATGGGTTGCGATAGCGGTCGCCCTCCGCCATCGGCGCATTCGTGTACCGGAAGGTGACCGTCGCGATCCAGTCGCTGCTTTGCGTATCGGTGTCGGTCTGCACTGTCCGCGTGAAGCGGACGTTGGCAACACGATCGTTGATGAAGGCAATATTGCGCACGCGGGCCTGGACGACCGCACCCTTGCCCCACACGACCTGTGGACTCGCGGCGTTGTTCGAGCTGAAAAACCGGCCCCAGCGTTGCTGCTCGCCTGGTTCTGACAGGATAGTGACGGCCCGGAAATTCTCCTCGGCCGCCGCCGGCAACCAGCTCTCCCGGGTCCGAACATATTGCGCGAGGAAGAATTTCGTGACCGCCTCGTCATAGCGCATCGGCTTCTGGGTGACGGTGGTCTGCACGTCGACGGCGCCCGTCGTCTGGTTGACCCGAATGATGTACGGCATGACCGTCTTCAGCGGTGCAAGGCCCGCAAGTGCGAAGCCCTCTGCGGTCGCGGCAAGCAGGCCCAGGCCGGCCACAATCCAGGCGATGCGTTCGGACCGTAAGGATTTGCGCTGACGGTCCTGATCCCAGGATCGAGCGTGGCCGAAATAGAGTTCGGCGTCCTTGGACGGCACGCCTTCGGTCTGATTCCGCATGATCAGCAACTTCCATAGGTGCTGGGAGCCGTTCGCGCCGATGTCTTCTCGGACAGGGGAACTGGCGGGGGCGGTGTGCCGCGATCAGCGGGTTGCTTGATCTGCGGCACGGGTGGTGGGGCAGGGGGCGCCACCACGGCAGGGATTGGCGAGCCCGGCAGAACGCTCCCATAGATGTTCACGTCGCGCAGGTGCTTGCCATTGCAGACGGGCAGCTTCTTCGGCCCGGAGGCCCCTTGGGCGAGCGCCGGGAGAAGGGCGATGACGACGGCCGATCGTCGGAGCGCACGGATTATCGTGGATGGCCTCGTCATTGGGTGTTCCTTCCTCATGCGCGGCTCACCGAACCGCCGCGCTGAGCGGCCCGTTCGAGATTGCGACTGTTGCGAGCGATACGGCGTTGCTGGAACGGTGCCGCTACGGACCCCCACGCAGAGCCGGCGAAGGCGCCGATGCCGGCAGACGCGCCCCCGGCGATGCCGGTTGCGATCGAGGGCGCCTGGAAAAAGAAGATTGTGCCCAGGAAGATGTAGACTGCGAACAAGACGGCGCCGATCGTAACGTCCGGCGTTCCCTGGGCTGCCGTAAGCGCGGTGGCGCCGAGATCGGTGATGAGCGCTGTGATGGCGATGATCACCGCCATCAGGACGATGTAGTTGAAAACCTGTCCGAGCCACCCGTAGAAAAAGCGCCGCGTGCTTTCAAACAGCGACAGTGCGATGAAAATCGGCCCGAGCGCGATCACGACAGCAAGCGCCACTTTCGCAAACACGGTTATCGCAAATCCGATCGCCGCGGAGAGTCCTGCCAATCCGTAAATCGCTACTGCCAGCGTAAGCAGGACGAGCTTCCAAGGGTTGATGTCCAGATAGGTCGCGGCCTCGGTCCTGATGATGAGAACGATGGAATCGACCTGGCCGAAATAATCGTCGAAAACCGCACCGACGCTGGTGATGGTCTTGCCCGCAAGCGCTTGGGAGATGGCATCCGGCATCCCGTGGAAAAGGGGGTCCGTGATCCACTCGGAATAAGCGACCGTGGTAGCCGCAACATAAAGCAGGCACAGCTTCACCATCCGGTAGACGAGCTCGCCCCAGGGCTCGCTGACGATTCCGCGCATCACCATGTAGCCGAACAGGGCAATGTAGATGACTAGGCCAAGCGCCAGCGGTCCCCGCACGACATCAATGACGTTGGTGAGACGCTCGTTCAGGAAAAGATCGAGCTTACCGTCAATGTTGGTGTAGATATCCGCGAAGAGTGTGGACGCCATGGCCAATTCCCCGCTTATTTATGACCCAGCGAACGCTCGAGCTTGTCAGCGTTCTCGACGTCTTTCGCGTTGCTGCACTCCTGAGCATTGGTGTGGGTGCCGTCGGCGCACGCGGCGAGGATTTCAGCGCGCAGCTTGGGATCGGACTTTAGGTCCGCCTTGCCGACTGGCTGCCCGCAACCATTGAGGAGCATGGCTGTCAGAACGGCGATGATCGCTGCGATCCCCTTCACGGCCGACTACTCAGGCTCTGCTGAAGCTTGGCGAGTCCGGTTTCGTCATCTCGCTGCGAACGCAGCCTCGCCTCGGCGGCCTGCCGCATCTGAAGCGCCTGAAGCTGGACAGCGTCGTTCTGGATATGAGCATTTTCCACGCCGACACGGGCTTGGATATCCATCACGTCCTTCGCGTCTGACGCGGTGTCGAGCGACGAGCGCAGTTCCTCCAGGCCCGCCGTCCGCTGGGCGGTGACGCCATACGCTGCCTCGGCAATGGCCGCGTCGCGCGCCGCCATGTCACCATTTCGGGAGATGGAATCGCGGTTCGAGCGCTCGAAAGCCGTCGCATCCGGGCGCAGCTCGGGAAGCTCGACACGGTTGCTTCTACGGATCCGATCTGCGGCGGTCCCAAGGCTACCGAGGCCTGTGGTGTCGGATGACATGAGGCGCTGAATATCCCGTGCTTCGCTCGGCAAGAGGTGGCGAACAGCATCGGTGTTCAGGGACGAGGCAATCTGATTGACGTTCGTCAGCTTGTTGACGCTGTTGTAGAGCTCGGTTGCCTGCGAAATCTGCTGTTTGCCCTGCTCGATCATCGACAGCGTGTTCTTCACCGTCGAGAGCGTCTGCAGGAAGGTACTGGAGTCATAGACCGGAATGCCTTGCGCGAACGCCGGCATGGACATTGCCAGTCCGCCGACAATCGCGAGCGCTCGAATTGCTATCATGACCTTATCCTTTCCTTCTGGTGGTGACCCGACGGCGCTCGTGAAAGACGGGCAGCCAGTCGCTGGGATCGTCGCCATGTTCGCGGCGAACCTGATCGAGGATTCCAACGGTTTCGGTGGTGCCCGAGAGGACGGCCAGTTCGTCGGACAGGCCGCCGAGATCGAGTTCCACGACTATGGAATCGTGCCCCTGCTTGACCAGAAACCGCCGGCTTTCGGGGATCAGATCGTTTCTGATGAGTTTGAACTCGGCGCGGGTGAGGCCAAGCCCATCGATATAGTCGACCTCCCGGCCGTGGGGGTTGGGCAAGAGGATCTTGGTGGCGACCTGCTCCATGATGCTATGCGAGATGTCCGAGCGCAGCGCGTCGGCCGGGCTTTGCGTGCCGAAGACCAGAAAGGCATTTTGCTTCCGGTAGGTCTTGAGGCCATCCTGCGCGAAGGCGCGGAACGCGTCGTCGCCCAGCGCCTTCCAGAACTCGTCGATGTCGATTACGAGGCGACGGCCATCGAGCAGCGCATCGACCCGGTGGAACATGTACATCATCAGCGGGGTGCGGATCTCGGGATTGTCGAGGAAATCCGTCATGTCGAAACCGATGAACCGGGCTTCGAGCGTCAACTCATCGCGGTCATTATCGAACACCCAGCCAAGCGCTCCGCCGCGCGACCATTTCTCAAGCCGCGCGCCGATACCTTCCGGATCGCGCTGCCCGAGCAACTGTCGCAGCGCGAGGATGGACCGCTCCTCCGGGGGAAGGCGTCCGATCGAGAGGATGCCCTCGTCAATCATCCGCTCCTGCGTGACGCCGAGCTGGGTGCCCGAGGGGGTCACCAGATGCCGGATCAGCCTGCCGAGGAAGACGATGTTGCCCGGGTTCTGCTCGAGCGCGCGGAGCGGCGCGAAGCCGGTCGGCACGCCGTTGCGCAGCGCCAGATACGTACCACCGGATGACCGCACATAGATCTCGGCGCCTCGGTCCTTGTCGATGAAGATCTGCTGCGCGCCCGTTTTCTCGAGTTGCGCCATCAGAAAATTCTGGACGACAGTCTTGCCGCCTCCCGACGGACCGATGATCAGCGTGTGGCCAAGATCGTTCACATGAAAATTGAAGTAGAAGGGCGACTGAGCCGCGGTCTTCATCAACGCGATGGCAGCACCCCAATGGTTGCCCTCCGCCTTGCCGGCAGGAAAGGTGTGAAAGGGGGAGAGTGCGGCGAAATTGCGTGACGTGATCGCCGCCGGCCGCGCACGCCACGCAAAGTTGCCCGGCAGCTGCGACCAGAAAGCGGCTTCCAGCGCCGGGCCTTCCCGCGCCGAGACCAGACCGGCATCGGCGAGCGCGGCCCGTGCCGTCGAAAGATTCTCGGCCAGGCGTTTCTGATTTTCACCGAAGACCGCGAGCGAGAAATGATGCTCGCCCAGGACAAAGCGATTGCTCTGCAGATCGTCGGCCGCGTCGGCCAGCTCAAGCGCCTGGCTTGCAGCGGCATCCTCGGTCGATGCCATCTGGTTCTGACGCCGCCGCAAGCGCTCGGAGGCCCGCGCCTTGCCCATGAACGCAAAGGACTGCGTGACGACGAACGCGAAATCCTGGCTGAGGAGCGCGTTCATCTGGCCGGGTCGCGTCATGGCCGGATATTCGCGGATACCGAACAGGCCGACGAAGCGGCTCGTATCATGCGCGCGCACCTCGACCGTCTCGCGGCCGAAGATAACGCGTTCCCCATAGATGGCGGAACCAAGATGGCCGCGGACCAGCGGCACCCTGCCGGCGCGGCCCATCATCACCAACTCGAGAACCTCGAGCGGTTGGGAAAACATCAGGCCATTATGCTCGTAGAGGTGCAGACGTTGGGGTCGGCAGCGTGCGAGGAGCTTCTCGATATCGCGCGCCTTGTCCTCGAAGCGTGCGAGCTCGTCTTCGTCGACTTCGGTCCCTTCCTTGCGCGCCGACGCCAGACGGCGAAGCAGCACGCCGGTGCGGTCGGCCGATCCCACGGACGGGCGCATGATCAGGGTGAGGTACAGTTCGTTGACGAACATCCGTTTGGCAGTGACCCGTGCACGATATTTTGCATCGAGATCGGCCGCAAAGGCCGAGCGGAACTCGCCTTCGGGATAGTCCGTGATCGGCCGGCGAACGATATGGGTCCAGATCGCGAGGCGGTCGTCGGCAATATTGCGCAGCGTACCGTTGAGCTTCTCATGCCAGTCGTTGAGATGGACAGGGTCGGCGGTTTCGAACGCCATTCCTTCGAGCTTGAACATCATCATGAGGTCCCGCCCGTCGAGCGCAATGACGTTCTCGTCGATATGGCGCGCATAGGGCAGGTAACGCGCCGGATCGGCCTCTTGTTTGAGGATCCGCCAGGGCGTGCGGGCTGTCGCTCCGCTCAATGAGCTGGCCCGGCTAGCCACGCGCGAAGCCCGGGCGCTTCGCGCCCTCGATCGGCAGGGGGGAGTAAGAGCTGCCGCCCCACCAGCCGCGGTTGCGGCAGCGCGCCTTGGTCGTGGTCCACAGCCACAACAGGCGAAAGGCGTTGGCGTCGTGCCGGACAATCAGTCGAGCAATGGCCAGAAACGCACCGGCCAATGCGAAAGCGTAGAGCGGGTTGCCGGTGATGATGAGGGTCAGGCACGCTGCCAGCGCGATCGGCAGTGACGCCTCGATCGGAACGCCCAACCACATCGTTGGTCGGGTCACGGCCAGGAAGAGCGTTTCTTCCCTGAGCTTTTCGTCGTCCATCGCGGCGCACTCACGCGCCGCCGGTGATGGTATCGACGACCCACTGCGCGCTGAACACGATGAAGATGCCGACGATGACCGTCACGAGCAGACCGAGGCTTGCACGGCCCGTGAAGAACATGAAGCCGACGATGACGACCGCGATCACCGCGATCGTCTTGGCAAATGTCCCGGTCAGCCAGGTCTTGATATTCTCGGCCATCGACGTGACGCCGTCGGCGGCCTGGGCATGCGCGGGGTCGCTCAGCAGCATCGAAACCAGCATGGCAGCGACGATGAGTGCCAGCGTCTGGACGAAAGCGCGGCGACGTGGCGGCAGCCAGGTGGATAAGGTCGAAGCGGAAATTGTCATTCGGTCGGTCCTTCTCTCGATGGCGGTGTCCCGTCGCCAAACACCATCGTCGAGGCGGTTTGGGCGCGCGCGGTGATGTCCCAGGACCGCGGTGCTCTCGCCGGCCCCTGCGCAATGCGAGGCTCCTGGATTGGCGTCTCGGATGCGGGTCTAGGAGGGGGTGGAGGGACCGAGCCTGCGCCAGTTGGCGCTAATCCCCTGATCGCGGGAATGATGACCGCAGAGCTCGCATAGACTCTCGCCACATAACCGTTGCCAAAGCCACGGGCCTGGCTTCCGGTATTGTACATCGAAAGAGCAACGGCGATCGCGCGATCGGACGAACCCTGGGTGCGCGCCGCGTCAAGAAAATTGCTCGACAGAACCCGCGCTGCGGCGGCGAGATTGCGACAGGGATCGAATGTGTCCTCGACCGAAAGGCCCAGCCATCGAAGATTGGCGCTGTTGATCTGCCCGAGGCCGAGGTCAATATTATATCCCTTTGCGATCAACGATCGGGCGATTCGGGCGGCCGCCGCAGGCGTCGCGGGTATTTCGGGTCGGACGCCGCGGGCGTTTACGCCGATGGCCAATGTGTCGAACTTGCTTTCGGCATGCACGACGGAAAGCAGTGTTTCCGGTGCGACCGAAGGCGCGCACTGCTGCGCGAGGGCGACGACGCTGGCCAGTTGCAGGATCATTGTGAACCCATTCCGGCTGGATCCGGGACCGGCGTCAGGCGCTCGATATTGGCCAGCGAATAGGTTTGTTGCCGACCATCTGCAAACGTCATCACGACACGGCGGCGGGTGGCTGAGTCGCGGTCGTAAACCCTGGTCCTCGCGACACCGCCACCGCTACAGCCGGGAAAAGAGCCGCCGGTCGCCAGCTTTTGCAAAAGCTTGGTCACCGGGGGGATGCACGCGCCATATTGCGTCGCACCGCCCGGATTTGAGATGCAGAGCAGAACCTGGCAACCAAGATCATTGGCTCGCGCCGGAACCGTATGGGCGGACATCACCACGAACGGCACAGCAAGGGCAATGCGCAGGCGCTGCATCTGATTTCTCCGCTTTTCAGCGCCGCTGCATTAAAAATGCGCCGACCACTCTCCGTTGAAAATCACCTCTCTTTTGAACCCGCCCCGGCATTTTCGAGCAATCCCCCCGCAAGGGGGGAGCGCGCCGAGATCAGCTTTCGCTCGATGCGGCGCCCAACCGGCGCTGACCTTCTAGGAATTCCTCAAGCGCTGCCGCTTGATCTGGACGGAGGGCATCAATCGCGCCGAGATGGTCGAGGCGCTGGTCCCCGAGCAGAATAGAGGGGCATCGCCCTTCGTAGTTCCCCAGATTGGGTCTGTGCTGCTGATAGCCGACCAGTGCGGCTAGGTTGGGTGCGAACGTACGCGCGACTTCAGGCGGATAGACGAGCCATTGATTTTCGTACGGCTTCAGCCACCCCAGGCAGTAGCTTACGATCATGCCGCGACGCACATCGCATGACCGGTTGCCGCCAGCGCCGTGAAGCGTCGAACCGAGAAAGACAATCGCAGATCCCGGGCTGCATTCCACGGCAACCGGCTTCTCGGGAGGCTCCGGATTCAGCGCATTTACGGCGTGACTGTTCGGCCAGATCAGGGTCGTCCCATTGTCAGCCCGATAGTCGGTGAACGGCCACATCACGTTGATCAGATATTCGATTTCTCCGGTCTGGCCGCCCCACATATCCTGATCCCGGTGTGGAAATTGCGGCAGGGCACCCGGGTGCAGTTCAAGTGCCTGGGCGAGATTGAGCTGGATCGTGTCACACCACGTGCCGAGCACGGCCTGTGCCATCTCAATGATCTGCGGGTGCTGGATGAATGCCGGCGCATGTCGGGATCGTTTGAGCAGACTCCCGAACCGCTTGGTGCGGGCACCATAAAATCCGCCTTCACAGAACGGCGTTGCATCAAAGTGAGGCGCAAGATCTGCCGCCAGCAGGGCGACGTCGCTCACTGGCATCAGGTTCGGCACGACGCAAAAACCCTCCGCCAACAATGTCTCGCAGAGCGAACGATGCGGCTCAGACCCGAGCGTCGCGGATGCTATTTTCGTTGCCATATCATGATCTCCCAATTCTCAGGCGGCAGCGCGGTCGAGATCCATCAGCTGGATCGGCGTGAAGATGCCGGATTGGCGCAGCAGGCCCGGTGTCGCCGGCGAAATCTCTATCTGCATCGCAGACAGGCCGCGGGCGGCGCTGCTCGGCATCCCGAGCGGAAGGCATTGCCAACCAAATGCGAGGATCTGCTGAAACCATGCCCACTCAGCAACGCCGGTATATGTCGTGATGCCGTTGCAAAGGGCATGTTCGACCAGAGCGGACACGAGACGATTGCGGGTCGCAAGTCGCTCGCGAGCCTTGAGCCTTCGCGCCAAACAAAAGCGCGTAATCTCGCGGACCCTCGGTCCTGCTGGCGGAATATCGTCGCACAGGTAGGGGAAAATTGTGTCGAGGATGTGCGGTCGGTCCGTCCGAAGCAGGCGGGCAGATCCACAATGCTCGCCTGTCTCGTCGGTCACGACAATATAGGTCGCTTCATCGTCATCGAACTGGTCAATCTCATATCGACCGGCGAGAACCGGAATGTCCCAGCCAAGCAGATCAACAAAGACCCGCTTGCGTTCCTCAAACATCGAGCGAAACACGCGGTCGCTCAATGCCTGCTCAATGCCACTACGAATAACAACCATAACGCACCTCCTCGTGAGAGGCCGTCAATCGAGCAGTTTGTAATGAGCGGCGTTATCCCCAGAACTGGGGAGATCAGCGCCGGAGAATGTCGGTGAAACTGATGGCTCCGTCGAACAGCGCCCGAATGGCGAGCATCGTTCGCTTTGTCACCCCGTAACGGTCGCGGGCGTCTTTCAAATGTTGGGTTACCGTTTCAACCCCGACACCAAGGATCCTAGCGATCTCCCAATCGGTCTTTCCCCGCGCGACAAGCGCCACGCATTCTGTCTGCCGATCGGTGAGTTGCGGGGCAGGCGGGATGGGCGCGATGCCCGATCGGGCTATCTTGCGGGCGGCCTCGAATGCAAAACTGCCCACGAGCTGGACCAGCGGCAATTGCGCATCCTCCAGTTCCTCCCCGTCGCGCATGGCAAAAGAGCAGGATCCGTTCGCCTCGCCGGGGATATGGGCGGGGATTGTAAATCCGTCGCCTAGGCCGGCGGTGCGAGCGGCAGCGAGTACGGCGTGATCGCGCGGGTTCAAGGTGATCAGCGTTGCCACCTTCGACCAGGCGAAGCCAACGGTCGTGGTGTGGCTGGCGCGATGTATCGGGTCGGCAGCATACAGCCGACCCTCTTCGAACGCGTCGACCCAATCTCGAGGATAGCTGACGAGGCGAACGATTGTGCTGCCAGGGGTCAGTAAATCGACGTGATGCACCAGCGCAAAATATCGAAAGCCCATCACTGCCGTGATTTCTTCAACAGCCTGCATGAGTGCATGAGGGGTGGTAGCGGCACGGGCCACGGTGCAGAATGCCTGCACTTCGGCAAGGGTGATCATGAACCGCCGATCTGCTTGTGCTACACGAGAGCCTCAATATTGAGATGGCCATCGCGAACAGCGCGAAGCACGAGCTGCGTTCGACGGCGGACGCCATAACGTCGGCGCGCGCCTTCGACATATTCGTGGACCGTGTCGCGGCTCAGCCCCAGAATCTGGCCAATTTCCCAGTCGCTTTTCCCTTGTGCCACGAGATCGAGGCAGTCGATCTGGCGAGGGCTGAGCGCTATCGGTACGTTGGCCAGCTCGTCGGGACCCAGGAGGGTACGAGCCCGGTCGAAGGCAACCGTGCCAACCAAACGCGCCGAAAGTAGATCAGGGCTCGAAATCATCTCGTCGCCTTGACGCGCCACCGTGAATATCGCGTCGGGCTCGTCGCGCATCCTGATCGGCATAGTGAACCCAGCTGCCAGTCCGTGCGCGCGACCCCGCTGCAGAATTGATAGCTGGCGCGCATTGGGCGCGATGTAGTCCCCGATCTGATCCCAGGTGAGCCCGGAGACGGTCTTGGCACAGGCGGCGTGAACCGGATCCTCCATATAGAGGCGCGCATCCATCACCTCCTCAATCCAGCGCACCGGATAGGTGGTTATGAGGAGAGCTTTGCGGGTGGTCCGTTTCAGATCGACATTATGCACCAATGCGAACCAGCGGAACCCGAACTGACGCACGATCGCATCGAGCATGGATTTTAGTTGATCGAGGGTCGTCGCCTGCCAGCATTCTGCTTCGAACGCAGTGATGTCACCCAAGCGACCGGCATCTTTCAAACTTCCCATAATGCGAACGGTTCGCATCTCGATTGCGGCTTCGTCCAGCCACCATTCGGCGAAGCCAATGAAAAACAAGGCCGGCTGCCTCTAACGTCCGACTCCCCGTAAGAAATGCACAGGTCGTCTTTAGTGGGCGTTGCCTGGCATGATGGTGGAAGGGCGCGCGTGACACTTTACCCTCCGGCAAAGTGTCACAGCCGACAAAATGATGAAATCTGCGGCAAAGGGGGATTCACTTCACCCCCTATATGTGCTTGATTCAATCCTGTTATGTTGCACGCTCCGATCATTGGCGACGGCCGCCCGCAACTGGATATGCCCTGCTTGCTAGAGATGCTTGCGCGGTCCTCGTCTCGACCGCGCTACGCTTTCATGGTGCTCAACCTGATTGCACAGGTTTCCCGATCCGACGGCAGCGCGGGGCCGTTGGTGGCCAAGGGCGGCGGCCTCATTCCCTTGCGTGATTGGCTTTGTGATGCGCTTACCCCGATGGGGCAGCGTGACCCCAGGCGCGTTGCCCTGGAAGAGCGGATACGCAGCGATCTGGCAATGTCAGGCGCATTGCCCGCCAACGTCGATCAGGCCACGGCAATCATCGACGACGCTATCCGTGAGCAAGTACGGGCGTCGGGAAAAACGAATGTAAGCCGGGCGGTATCCGAACTTGTGCGAGCTGGCTTGCTCAAGCGGCACTATCAGGGCTATTGCGTCGATCATCATAATCGCGGAGCGCAGCGCCAAGCCGTCTATATTCTATCAGGGTGCGCGCGCGGTCTGATCGGCGGTCGCCAGGAGCAGCCGAGAGCGGTTCCGAGGCAGGCAGAACTGGCGTTCTAATCGCCCCGGGATTGGCCAAATTTAACATAACCAATATTATCGGTCTAAATGTTTGTAAGCGCCAAGTACAAATGACACCAGCCCGCTAGATAGAAATGGCACTCTTTGTACCATCGACGGGCTGTCGGTGTCATAGCCGTTCTCGGCAACGAGGACGCGCATTGTATGACGGTGCTGGCGATGAGTGCTGCTGAGATTACCCGGTTCGACACGCTGATGCGGCTCGACCGCGGCGAGATCCGGGTTACGGACGCGATGGAGCTGCTCGGCCTTGCCAGGCGGCAGGTTTACCGGCTGCTGAGCCGCCTGCGAGAGGACGGCGCGAGCGGCCTGGTGTCGCGCAAGCGAGGACGCCCGAGCAACCGACGCTACAGCGACGCCTTCCGCGCCGAGGTGGCCACTCTGGTGCGCGAGCACTACGCCGACTTCGGACCGACGCTGGCGCGCGAGTACCTCGCCGAGCGCCATGGCATCGGCCTGTCGCGCGAGACCCTGCGGCGCATCATGCTGGAGGCCGGGCTGTGGCAGGACCGTGCGGCCAAGCGCCCTCGCCCGTACCAGCCCCGCTACCGGCGCGACTGCCGCGGCGAGCTCATCCAGGTCGACGGCTCCAAGCACTGGTGGTTCGAGGGCCGCGGTCCGCAATGCACGCTCCTGGTCTTCATCGACGATGCCACCAGCGAGCTTATGCACCTTGAGATGGTCGGCAGCGAGAGCACCTTCTCGTACATGCGCGCGACAAGGACCTATCTCGAGCGGCACGGCAAGCCGGTCGCCTTCTACACGGACAAGCACAGCGCCTTCCGCAACAACACGGCCTCGGCAAAGGGCGACGGCATGACCCACCTCGGCCGTGCGCTGTACCGGCTCAACATCGAGCTGATCTGCGCGAACTCGCCGCAGGCGAAGGGACGCGTCGAGCGAGTCAATGCGACGCTGCAGGATCGCCTGGTCAAGGCCATGCGGCTCCACCGCATCTCCACCATCGACCAAGCCAACGCCTTCCTCCCCTCCTACATGGCGCAGCACAATCGTCGGTTCGCCAAGGCGCCGTTCGACCCGCGCGACCTTCACCGGCCGCTGGCCATCCACGATGACCTTGAGGCGGAGCTGGTCTGGCGCGAGCAGCGCACCGTCACCGGCGCCCTCACCTTGCACTACAACAAGGTCATGTTCATCCTTGAGCCCTCGCCTGCGACGAAGGCGCTCGCGCGGAAGAAAGTGGACGTGTGCGAGTACCCGGACGGTCGGCTTGAGATCCAGCACGAGGGCACGGCCCTGCCCTATCGCATGTTCGATAAGATGCGCCGGGTGAACCAGGCTGCTGTGGTCGACAACAAGCACCTCGACGCGGCGCTGGCGCTCGCCCGCGTGATACAGCAGGCTCAGCCACACCACGCCAAGCGCAACAACAACGAGCCGGCGCGCACCGCGCAGCCCGCCGGCCTGTTCAAGGCCCCCTCCCCGGCTCCATCCAGTCAGAAGCTGGACCGTCGCACGCTCGGCAACAGCAGGCTCAAGCGTGGTCCACGTCTCTCCAACGAGGAGTTGGTTGCGCGTGGCCTTGGTGAGTACGCCCGCTAGCGTTCGAAAGCGGCCACAAGGCGCCGCTCATGATGCTCCGATCCGTTCTCAATTGCGGACGTCGGGAAAGGCGGGTGGTCGCAACTGGGCGGCGTTATCCCCTATATCGGCTCGATGAGTATTACCTTTGATGCGCGGCTCGCAGGTCTGCCGGTCCGGACCGCGCCGGGAGGCGGGATGGAAGGATCGCGACGCAGGCGGTCGATTTCGGCGCGTGCCGCAGCGAGGTCGCTTTGGAATACCGGCGAGCTTTGGACAGCAGCCAGGGTCGCGGAAGCGGTCATGAGGCCGGCATCCACCGCGCTGCGGTTATGCACGCCGCAGATGATCCGGCTTTCTCCATAGGCCCGCCCACGCGCCGCAATGGCCGTCGAACGGTCCCCCGATCGGGATCGGAATGCTGACCGCGGGCATCATCCTCGGGATCATGACGATCCCCTTCATCTCCTCGGTCATGCGGGACGTGTTCCAGGCCGTGCCGCCCGCCCTTCGGGAATCGGCATTCGCGCTCGGCGCGACGCCTTGGGAGGTCGTCCGCAAGGTGACGATCCCGCATACCCGCTCGGCGGTCATCGGCGCGATCTTCCTCGGATTCGGGCGCGCGCTCGGCGAGACGATGGCGGTGACCTTCGTGCTGGGGAATGCGCACGATTTCTCCGTCTCGCTCCTGATGCCGGGCAACTCCATCGCAGCGGCCATCGCCAACGAGTTCACCGAGGCGGATTCGGCGATCTACCTGTCCGCGCTGATCGCGCTCGGCTTCCTCCTCTTTGTCGTCACGTTCATCGTGCTCGCCATCGCCAAGCTCATGCTGGTGCGGGTCGAGCGGAAGGCCCGTTGATGCGCTCGATCGTCCGACGCCGGAAAGCGGTGAATGCCGTAGTGCTGATCGCAGCGACCCTGTTCGCGCTGTTCTGGTTGGTGTGGATTCTCTGGACCACCGTCAGCCAGGGTTTCGCAGCGCTCAGTCCTAGGCTCCTGACCGAGATGACGCCGCCTCCCGGTGCCGATGGCGGCCTCCTGAACGCCTTTTTCGGCAGCGCGGTGATGATCGGCCTCGCGGTCGTGATCGGCACGCCGATCGGCATTCTGGCGGGCACCTGGCTCGCCGAATATGGCCGGCGCTCGAAGCTAGCCGAGACGATCCGCTTCGTGAACGATATCCTGCTCAGCGCGCCGTCGATCGTGATCGGCCTCTTCGTCTACGAGCTGGTCGTGCGTCCCGCCGGGCATTTCTCGGGCTATGCGGGTGGTCTCGCGCTCGCGATCATCCTGGTGCCGGTCGTGGTCCGCACCAGCGACGAATCCCTGCGCCTCGTCCCCAACCAGTTGCGCGAGGCGGCGCTGTCGCTGGGTTTGCCGCAGTGGAAGGTCGTAACCCACATCGTCTACCGATCGGCCGCGACCGGCGTCGCGACGGGCGCGCTGCTCGGCATCGCCCGGATCAGCGGCGAAACCGCGCCGCTGCTCTTCACCGCGCTCAACAACCAATATTGGACCGCCGATCTTGCCTCGCCGATGGCGAACGTGCCGGTGGTCATCTTCCAGTATGCGATGAGCCCCTACGAAAGCTGGCACGCGCTGGCCTGGGCGGGCGCGCTCGTCGTCACCGCCTTCGTGCTCGCGCTCAGCATCCTGGTCCGCGTGCTGCTCCGACCGAGGACATATAAATGAGCGTCCGGCTCGATCCCGCACTCAAGGCGATGGCGATTCCGGCCGATCGCCCGGTCAAGCTCGCGATCCGCGATCTCGAGTTCTTCTACGGCAAGCACCGGGCGCTGAACGGCATCAGCTTCGACATTCCCGAAAACGGCATCACGGCGATCATCGGCCCGTCCGGTTGCGGCAAATCGACGCTGCTGCGGACGATGAACCGCATCTACGAGCTGTATCCCGACCAGTCGGCACGCGGCGAAATCCTGCTCGACGGCGATAATCTGCTGCGGGCCGGCGTCGATCCGGAGGGGCTGCGCGCGCGGATCGGCATGGTGTTCCAGAAGCCGACGCCCTTCAACCTGTCGGTCTACGACAACGTCGCCTTCGCGCTGAAGCATTACGAGCGCCTGTCGAAAACCGAAACGCAGGAACGGGTCGAACGCTCGTTGCGCCAGGCCGCGCTCTGGGATGAGGTAAAGGACAAGCTCAATCGTTCGGCGCTGGCGCTGTCCGGCGGCCAGCAGCAGCGGCTGTGCATCGCGCGCACGCTGGCGGTACGGCCCGAGGTGATCCTGCTCGACGAGCCGACATCGGCGCTCGATCCGGTCTCGACGGCGAGGATCGAGGAGCTGATCGCCGAGCAGGCCCGCGAGTTCACCTTCGTGATCGTCACGCACAATCTGCAACAGGCCGCCCGCATCGCCGGTTGCACCGCCTTCATGCTCGACGGCGACCTGATCGAGGTCGGCGACCATGATCGCATCTTCCTCAATCCCCAGGATGACCGCACCCGTGATTACGTCACCGGGCGGTTCGGCTGATCGGAAACGTGCATATGACCGAGCAGGCAGGTCCACGCCACACGCTTCACTCCTATGACGAGGAGCTGGACCATATCCGCCGACTGATCCGCGACAGCGGACAACTGGCCGGCCGACAGCTTCTCGGCGCCGTCGATGCGATGGTGCGCCGGGATTTCGTCGGCGCGGCTGCGATCGTGGCGGCGGACGAGGAAATCGACCAGTTGCAGGCGGCGACCGAACAGCAGGCGATCAGAACGATCGGGCGGCGCGCGCCGATGGCGGACGACCTTCGCGAGATCATCTCCGCGATCAAGATCGCCGGCGAACTGGAGCGGGTCGGCGACTATGCCAAGAACATCGCCAAGCGCGTCCCCGTCATCGGCGAGACGGCGCCGGTCGCTCCGGCGGTCATCGTTCCCGAGATGGCGAAACTCGTCGTGAGGATGATCGACGATGCCATCGCCGCCTATATCGGACGCGACGTGGCGCTGGCGAAGCAGGTGATTGAGGCGGACACCGCGGCGGACGAATTCTATAACAGCCTGTTCCGCTCGCTTCTCGTCCATATGATCGAAAACCCGCGGCAGACGACCCAATCCGCGCATCTGTTGTTCGTCGCCAAGAACCTCGAACGGGTCGGCGACCATGCGACCAACATCGCCGAAATGGTCTGCTACACGGCGACCGGCGAACCGGGCGCATCGCGCGCATCGACGGCCGGCGCGGCCTATGCGCCACTGCCTGCGCCCGCCGATCGCTGAAGCCAGGACCATGCTGTCGAGCGTCCTGTCTGCGATCGCCTTCATTCTTGCAATCGTTGCGATCCTGTATCGGTTCTACGGACCAAGGCACGCACCTCGGCGCCGTTACACCGCGCTCGATGTCATGTGGCCCGGATCACGGCGCTCCCGGCGCAGATCGCGACGGCGCTGATTTTTAGTTCAGCGTCAGCCTGACCGGGCTGCGGCGTGGGACCAGTCCTGCGCCGCGCGCTGGATCGGGTCCCAGGGACTGCTAAGTGGCGGGGTATAGGACAGGTCCAGATCGTTGAGGGCGTCCACGCCGATGCCGTGGAACAGACCGGCCGCGACGATATCGAGTCGCTTCGATACTTCCGCGCCGGCACGCCCCACCATCTGCACGCCCAGCAGCCGTCCGGTCTTCACATCGCCGGTGATCCAGACGCCGATCTGGGTCGCACCGGGATAATAGCTCTTGTGATCCCACGCCCCGATTTCGACCGTCAACGGTTCATAGCCTTCTTCCCGCGCTTCGGTATCAGACAGGCCGGTGCGGGCGATGACCAGATCGTAGAGTTTCAGACTCTGTGTCCCGACGATACCGTGGAACGTGCGCGAACCGCCGATCGCGTTCTCGCCGGCGACCCGGCCCTGCTTGTGCGCGATCGTGCCGAGCGAGATCCACGTCGGCTTGCCATGCAGGCGATGACGGGTGACGGCGCAATCGCCGGCCGCGAAGATATCGGGATGCGATGTAGCCATCGTGTCGGAAACGGCGATGGCGCCGCCTTCCCCGAGCGCTATACCGGCGTCGCGCGCAAGATCGGTCGCCGGCCGTACCCCGGTCGCCAATATGACGAGGTCCGCCGGGCGGCGTCGTCCGTCCGTCGTGAAGACGACCAGCCTCTGCTCGACGACCATGCCCTGCTCGATCCGCTCGACACCGGCCTGCGTCACGACCTCGACGCCTTCCGTGGTCAGGCGTTCGCGGATCATGGCGCCGATCTCGGAAAACACGCCGGGCATCACCTCGTCGGATCGGCTGAGGAGCGTGACGTGCATTCCCCGCTGTTGCAGCGCCTCCGCCATTTCGATGCCGATATAGCCCGCGCCGACGATCACGGCCTTGCCCGCGCGATGCCGTCGCACGGCATCGAGGACGGCGAGGCCGTCATCGATGGTATGGAGAACGAAGGCGCCGGGCAGATCGGCGCCGGGGATATCGGGACGAACGGGGTGCGCGCCGGTCGCGACGATCAGTCGGTCGTATTGCAGCTCGGTCGTTCCGCCCGGCCGCTCGATCGATACGCTTTTGCCGGCGGGGTCGATCGCGGTGACGCGGTGCCGCAGGCGCATATCGACGGCGGGGAAGGTCGTGCGGTGCGCGAGCTTCGATGCATCCGGCGTCTGACCGCCGATCAGGTACGGCAGTCCGCAGATGCTGTAGTTGGGATAGTCGTCGGCGAGGAGGACGGTTATCCGCACGTCCTTGCTCAATTCGCGCGCGCGCAGCGCCGCGGCGATCCCGGCATCGCTGCCGCCGATGATGACCAGATGCATCGCCGTCACCTTACCGCCTGCCGCCCGCGCCGATCGCGATGGCGGACAGGTCGGTGTCCGGATCGATCGGGACACCGGCTTCCTTGCGCTCGGAATAGCGGTTCACCAGCGCATCGGCATGGGGGCGTAGCAGGACCGTGAAGCGGACCAGCTCCTCCATGACATCGACGATCCGATCATAGTAGCTCGACGGGTTCATCCGCCCGGCCTCGTCGAACTCGTTGAACGCCTTGGCGACCGACGACTGGTTGGGGATCGTGACCATCCGCATCCAGCGCCCCAGCACGCGCAGCGTGTTGACGCTGTTGAAGGACTGCGACCCCGCCGACACCTGCATCACCGCCAGGGTGCGTCCTTGCGTCGGGCGCATCCCTCCCATCGACAGGGGCAGATGATCGATCTGGGTCTTCATGACGCCAGTGATCTGACCGTGCCGCTCCGGGCTGCACCAGACCTGTCCCTCGGACCAAAACGACAGTTCGCGCAGCTCGTGGACGGCCGGGTGATCGTCACCTGCCACCTGATCGGGCAGCGGCAGCGTCGAGGGATCGAAGATGCGGGTTTCGCAGCCGAAGAATTGCAGCAGCCGCGCCGCTTCCTCGACGCAGAGCCGCGAATAGGAGCGTTCGCGCAAGCTGCCGTAGAGCAGCAGAATGCGGGGCGGCGGATCGTCGGTGCCGATGCCCGATGCCGGCCGGTCGAAGGCGAAGCGCCGATCGAGCGCGGGTAGCGTGTCGGGGTCTGGAAGAGTGCGTAGCGGCATCACAGAACCTTTACGAAATAGGTCGCCGAGGCCGGGCAGAGCGCGGTGAACTCGCGCGACGCGGCGATCGACGAAGGTGCCGACACGCGATCGGCATCGAGATAGCCGATCGCGCGAAAGAAGCCCGAGGCCGTCGTAGTAAGAAGATGGAGGCGTCGCACACCGATTTCGCGCGCCTCCTTCTCGATCGCGGCGACCAGCGGGCAGCCCAGGCCGGCGCGCCGGCGATCGTGAAGGACGACGACCGAACGGAGCAACCGGTCGTCGCCTTCGCCCTCCAACCCCGCGTAGCCGATCAAGCTTTCGGCATCGATGCGGTAGAAGGTACGCCCCGGGTCGCCCAGGTCGGAACTCGGCAGCCCAGCGGCATTCAGGAACCACGCCAGACCATCGAACTGTTCCGGTTCGAGCGGTGCGACAGTCAGTTCCGTCATGGTCGCGTCCGATCAGCGCGGGGCTGTGGCAGGAAACCAGCGCCGCCCGAGCCGCAGCGCCAGATGCACCAGCAGGATCAGCACCGGCACCTCGACCAGCGGGCCGATCACCGCCGCGAACGCCACCGGCGACGCCAGTCCGAACGCTGCGATCGCGACCGCGATCGCCAGCTCGAAATTGTTGCCCGATGCGGTGAAGGCGATCGCGGTGGTGCGCGGATAGTCGGCGTCGATCAGCTTGCCCATGAAGAAGCTGACGAGGAACTGGACGATGAAATAGATCGTCAGCGGGATCGCGATCCGCACCGCATCGAACGGCAGCCGCACGACGTCCCCGCCCTTCAGCGTGAACATGGCGACGATCGTGAACAGCAGCGCCGCCAGCGTCACCGGCCCGATCCGCGGCAGGAACACGCCCTCGTACCAGTCAACCCCGCGCTTCGCGACGAGCAGCTTGCGGGTCAGGAATCCGGCGAGGAACGGCAGGCCGAGATAGATCAGCACGGCTTCCGCGATGGTCCAAAAGCTCACGTCGATGACGCTACCTTCCAGTCCGAACAGCGGCGGCAGGACGGTCAGGAACAGCCATGCGTAGACGCTGAAGAACGCGATCTGGAACACCGAGTTGAACGCGACCAGCCCGGCGACATACTGGTTGTCGCCCTTGGCGAGCTGGTTCCAGACCAGCACCATCGCGATGCAGCGGGCGAGGCCGATCAGGATCACGCCGGTCATGTACTCGGGTTGGTCGCGCAGGAAGATCACTGCGAGCGCGAACATCAGCGTCGGGCCGATCAGCCAGTTCTGGACCAGCGACAGCGCCAGCACGCGCTTGTCGGCGAACACCTTGGGCAGGTCCTCGTAACGCACGCGCGCGAGCGGCGGATACATCATCAGGATCAGCCCGATCGCGATCGGAATGTTGGTGGTGCCGACCGACATGGCGTGCAGCGCATTCGGCAGGCCGGTGAAGACGGTGCCGAGGATGACGCCGAGCGCCATCGCGGCAAAAATCCAGACGGTCAGATAGCGGTCGAGGAAGCCGAGCCGCTCGGGTTTGGAAAGCTGTTCCATCAGTTCACCTTCCGGCCGGCATCATCGACCACGCGTTCGCCGTCTTCCTTCGTGAAGGCGCCGCGCTGCTCGGATGGCAGAATGTCGAGCACGACTTCCGAAGGCCGGCACAACCGGACGCCCAGCGGCGTCACCACCAGTGGCCGGTTGATGAGGATGGGATGCGCCATCATCGCATCGACCAGTACGTCGTCGGATAGGCTTTCATCGCCGAGGCCGAGATCGGCATAGGGCGTGCCCTTCTCGCGCAGCAGCGCCCGCGGCGTCAGGCCGGCGCGGTCGATGAGATCGACCAGCGTCTCGCGCGAGGGCGGGTTTTTCAGATATTCGATGACCTCCGGGTCGATGCCGGCATTGCGGATCATCGCCAGCGTGTTGCGCGACGTGCCGCAATCGGGGTTGTGGTAGATGGTGATGCCTTCGCCGGGTGTTTCCGCACTGGCCTGCACGCTCGCGCCTTCGCCTTGCCCGATCTCTCTGAGCTTGCGACGGACCGCCATGTCGTCGAGGCTGTCGAACGGAAGCGCCAGAAACAGGCTTATCCGGTTGCGCAGATAATGAATGGCGCGGATGAAGGCGTCGCGCTGCCCCTCTCCCTCGACCGCTGCCGGGTCTTCGATTCCCCAATGCGCGCTGGTGGGATGGCCGATCCAGACCGGACAGGTCTCACCCGCCGCATTGTCGCAGACGGTGAAGATGAAATCGAATTGCGGCGCGCCGGCACCGGCGAACTCGTCCCAGCTCTTGGACCGCATGTCGGTCGTGTCGATGCCGATCCCGTTCAGCACGGAGATCGCCATCGGATGCACCGTGCCTTTGGGCTGGCTTCCGGCGCTATAGGCGCGAAAGCGCCCTTCCCCGAGCTTGTTCATCAGCCCCTCGCCCAGGATCGAGCGTGCCGAATTGCCGGTACACAGGAACAGCACATTGTAGATTCTGTCGGTCATGGATCGATACCTTCAGGAGCAGGCGAGTTCCGCCATCAGCGGTTCACAAAGATCGGGGCGGCCCCCGCAGCAGTCCTTCACCAGGAACAGCATCAGGGTTTGCAGGCGGGCGATATCGACATGCTGGATCATCTGGCGGCCCCGCTTCTCCGGCGTCACCAGGCCCGCCGCGACCAGCACGGCCAGATGAGTCGAGAACGTGCTTTGGCTAAGACCCGCAGCATCGACCAATTCGCCGGTTGAAAGGCCGTCAGGCCCTACTTCTACCAGACGCCGGACGGTCTGGAGCCTCGTCGGGTGCCCCAGCGCGGCAAGGCAGGAAAGCGCGTCTTCATCGGTCATCCATCGTAAATAAACGATGGAACGCTGGAATGCAACCATCGTTTTTTACCGATAAGAATGCTAGGCGCTCGACAAACGACGCGCCGCGGCTTTGCGCGTCCGGAGAAAGTGCGATGACGGGAAAAATGTTGGTATTTCTCGGTTCCGAGCGCGTGTCGGGTCCGCCCAGGCCCGCCCGGCTCGGTGAACGTGTCTCGGCTGCGTGCATGACGCGCCTCGCAGGCAAGGATGTCGATGCGGCGCTGATCGATCCGGTGGACATCGACCTGCCGCATCCCTTCAAGCCGCATTTCGCCTATTCCAAGGGAAAGGCGCCGGAGGCGATGGAGCGATTGGCCGAGGAGATCGAGAGCGCGGACGGCTATGTCATGGTCAGCCCGGAATATAATCATATGATGAGCCCGGCGCTGAGCGACTTGCTCAATCATTTCGGCAGCTCGCTCTTTTCCTACAAGCCCAGCGCGATCGTGACCTATTCCGCCGGGCAGTGGGGCGGGACGCGCGCCGCGGTGGGTATGAGGACGTTTTTGTCCGAACTCGGCTGCCTTCCCGTATCCGCGATGATCCATGTGCCCCATGCGCAGGATGTGTTCGCCGAGGACGGTGGATACCTCGACGGCGTCGATGGCGAGCGGTGGGATGGCTATCTCGATCGGACGTTCGATCAGCTATGCTGGTGGGCGAAAGCAGCGGCGCATGCGCGACACGAAGATGGCGCCCGCCCGGGAGCGTTTATAATCAATCCATCGGAACGGGACGCACCGAAGTCCTGAACTTACTCATCACCGCATGAGTTGCGGGAAAGCAATATCCTGGTGCCGGTGTCAGAACCGTCCGGTTATGACACCGGCTATCGTTCGCCGGCTGGGAAGTGACGGTAGAAGGTCGAGCGGCCGACTTGCAGCAGTTTGGCGACCTTGGCGGGGCTGTCGCCCGCCGCCAGCAGCTTGCGCGCAGTGTCGAGCATGTCTGGCGTCATCACCGATTTGCGACCCCCGCCGGTGCCACCCTTGGCACGCGCTGCCGCTAGGCCGGCGATGGTCCGTTCTTTTATCAGCTCGCGCTCCATTTCCGCGACCGAGGCAAGGATATGGAACAGCAGCCGCCCCGATGGCGTGGACGTGTCGAACCCATCCGTCAGCGACCGGAAATCGACCTTGCGCGCCGAGAGGTCGGCCGCCAGTTCGATCAGGCCTTGGATCGAGCGGCCCAACCGATCGAGCTTCCAGATGACCAGCGTGTCGCCGGCCCGCACGAAATTGAGGGCCTCGATCAGGCCGGGCCGGTTCAGCTTCGCGCCGCTAACCTTGTCGGTGAACAGCTTTTCGCACCCGGCTCTGGTCAGCGCATCGGTTTGCAGCGTCAGGTCCTGATCGGACGTCGAGACACGCGCATAACCAACCAGCATGAGTCCCGTTATCCCAACTCGAACAGCGAATTTCGGGACTCATATTTCGGGAACATATTTTGGGAAAGCTCCGGCGTTCATCGGGCGCATTTTTATGCTGGTCCGATCCGTCCCGTTGGAGGTTCGTTTTTGGGAAGCCATCTGGCTGGAGTTTCGCCATCTACGCAATGACGTTATGTCTCCTTGAGCCGACCCGTTTGATGAGGTCTTCGCCGAGCTCAGACGAAGATCAGTGCATCAGAAAGACACCATCACCGTGGCATATCCATAGTTCACGTCACGAGGGTCCGGTGCGTTCGGCGCATTGCGTAGGAAGCGCCCTTTGAACAGGCGAGCATAGCCGAGATCGACTACGACCACGTCTGGTACCAGATCGTATTCGAACTGTATTTGCATTTGTTGCCCGGCGTCGCGCCCGGCGCGTCCGGTCGCGTCTCGAACATCGCTGTTACTGAAGCGGTCAACCGCGCTGGCGAGGCGGAGCAAGCGGTAGTCGCTCATTATCGACAGGCCGCCCGCCGGTGATGCATTCAGGCGGACGCCAGGAGAAAGCATGTTCGATCGATCAGCCGCGCCAAACAATTCGGTCGGGCCGAACTCGAACCGACGGGCGCCGTACAGCGTATCGAACCGACCGATCCGTCCTTCCCGCCGATTGCCCGTATAAAAATCGAAGAAGGCGGTCAGTTCGGGTTTCCACCCGCCCGCGAAGCGATAGCCGAGATCGCCGTGGAAGCCATAGGCTTCGACTGGAACAACCAGCTTGCCGCTGTCCGGACTGCCGTCGCGCCCGCGTCCGTACTGCGCCATTGCCTCGACCTCGAACGTCATGCCGTTATCGGGTCGGGCAAGCAACCGCACCCCTGGCGTGAACAGTCGTCGGTCGCTGCGATCCGCCTGACTCTCACCGCGTTCGATCAGGCCATAGGCATAGGTTTCGAGCCGCGTCGTGTCACCGATCGGCACGCGATTGAACACGCCGAACAGCTGAAGGTCGGTATTCTCGCGATCCCATTGCGGTCGGTTGCGCCGGATGGCGGTGGTCCCGGTCGGCAGCCGAACTGTCGGCATGGTCCAGAAGGCGACGAATTCGCGACCATCCTCACCTTCTCGCGTCAGCCGCACGCCGGTGAACGATGTTACCGAGGTACGGAATCCCTGTCGTGCGACGAGCCGTTCTGATCCCAGCTGCATCGTCATCCGACCGGCCTTCAGATAGCTGGTAGTGCCAGCTCCGAATGTCTCGCCAAGGTCGCCCTGCGCATAATATTGCGAAAACTCGAGAGCGTTGACCACGTCGGTGCCGACCGACGATCCACGCCGTTGAAAATAAGCGCGCGCGTCGTGAAACTCGGCTCCGACGCGAACCGGACCACTGTCATATTCCGCGAACAAGGTTGTCCGTAGCGCCAGCACTTGGTCACGGTTCACGGCGTCTTCGCGAAACTGACCGTCGATCGCCTCGAAGCGGGCGCGGATACTGCCGGACAAATGCCAGTCGTCTGGCGCGCCCATCGCTTCGTGCAGCAGGCCGTCACTCGTGATCTGTGCAACGGCTATCGACGGCGTGAGCGCGGCTAGTCCAGCCAGTACCTGAAAAATAGTGTTGCCTGATACGGGCACGACTGCTCCCTTTGATCGTCAATGTGGAACCCGCGTTCGTGCAAAATCCCAACCTGCCGCTCTAGCTGAATTGTCGTATGCCTTGATCGATCCCGTCCACGGCCGACCAATGTCAGGGGCGACGTTGCTCCTCGTGATATTCCTGCAAGACCTCCTTCACGTCGCGGCGATCCTCGGGCGACACGGTTTCGGGACGCTTGCTGTCCGCTGGTCGTCCGGTGAGGCACAGACGGGCGTGGACCGGCAGGTGGTCGGAGCCGACATCCTCCAGCACCGCAAGGTCGCGGACGAGATAGACGAGAATGCGCATGGCAGGATTTTAGGGTGGCGCGGTCGATCGACGATCGGGCCGCAGCATCGTTCAGAACGGAAAGAAGACCGGGATTGCCATGATCGCAACGGCGAACGTGATGAGGTTCAGGGGCAAGCCGACCTTCACGAAATCCATGTATCGATACCCGCCCATCTGGTAGACGATGACGTTGGTCTGATAGCCGAACGGCGTCGCGAATGCGGCGCTGCCCGCCATCATCACCGCGACCAGGAACGGCCGCGGACTGACGCCGAGACTCTCCGCCAGCGCGACCGCGATCGGGGTGACCAGCACTGCGACCGTCGCGTTCGACAACAACTCGGTCAGCACCATCGTCACGCCGTACAGGACGATCAGCGCCGTCAGCGGTCCGAACTCCTGCATCGACCCCACCAGCGCCCCGGTAGCTGTCGCAGCCAGACCGCTTTGCTCCATCGCCAGCCCAATGACGACCATGCCTGCGATCAGGATCAGGATCTGCGGCCGCAACCCGCCATAAGCCTCGTCAGCGGTGATGACGCGCAGCAGGATCAGCAGCACGGCGCCGGCAAAGGCCGATGCGGCAATTGGCGCGATGCCGGCCGCAGCCACCGCGACAGTGCCGACGAACACAGCAAACGCGATTGCCGCCTTGGCCGGTTGGAAGACGCGCTGTTCGGCGAACAGCGTTGGATCGCCGACCTGCGCGTTCGGCACGTCGACGTCGCGGCGGTCCGGAACCGGACTGTCATCAGCGATGCTGCCGCGCATCAGCTTGCCGCTGAACAGGAACAGGTAGATTGCCCCCGCCAACGCGATCGGCAGACCTACGGGAGTGATCTCGAAAATGCCGAAGCGCGGTTGCCCGGCGTTGCGGGCCATGTCGTCGACCAGCAGGTTGGTCGAAGTTCCGATCAGGGTGCAGCAGCCGGTCAGCACCGTGATGTACGACAACGGCATCAGATAGCGTTTGGGTGGCAGTTTCAGAGCGGTCGCGACATCGCGGACGACCGGCGCGCCCAGCACGACGATCGGTGTGCTGTTCAGGAAACAGGAAGCGACCCCGATCGCGCCGAGCATCAGCCAGATGCCCGCAGATCCCAGTCGCTTGCACATCTTGACCGCGGCTTCGATTGCCCGGTCGAGCAGCCCTGATAGTTCGAGCGCGTAGGCGATCACGAACAGCGAGGCGAGCGCGATGATCGCCGGGCTGGCGAAAGCGCTCTGGACATCGATCGGCCGCACGACCCCGGCAATTAACAGGACGGCCGCACCGCTCAGCGCAACAACATCCGAGCGCATCTTATCCCAGATCAGTGCCGCAACCACTGCCACCAATACGAACAGGGTCAGGACCTGATCGAAGGTCACGCCGGTATTGTCCAAGAGGAAGGAACGCCGGGATCAACCGGCACTTCCAGGATTATGTCGGCGGAAGTCATGGCCTTGGGTAGGCGAATTTGGCTGTCTTTGCTATCGATGCCGTATGAACGAGCCAACCTTGCGGAAAAGTCGGCTCGCCCTGGCGGGCGGTTTGGTGATTGCCTTGGCAGTCGGCGGGACCGGGTTCCTGATTGGACGTGGCACATCACCACGGGAGGTCGAACCCTCCGCTGCTCCGGTCACAACCGCACCTGTCGCTGCTCAACCAACGCCATCGCTGCCCGACCCTCGCGATCTCGTCAAAACGCGCGCTGACCTGATCGCGCTGGCATCGCAGGCATCGGATGCGCTTGCATCGGGCCAGCCCCTGCCAGAGGGGGTCGCCGATCTGGCGGGACAACGGTTTGAATTGCGGCTCCCCTTCGGCTGTCGCGGACCGTCCGAGGCGGGCAGCGATAGCCCGATGCGCTGGCGATACGATGCAGACGCAAAGGCGCTGCGAGTGCATGTCTCTCCCGTCGTCTGGAGCAGCGACGGACTGCGTGCGTCGGAGGACGGATCGGCCAGCGATGTGGTAGCGGAGGGTTTCTGGATCCCCCGTCCGTGGACAGCCAGCGAAGCCTGTCCGCCTTCGCAGGACAGTGTCGCGCCTACGGGAGCCGATGCAGTTACACTGCCCGGACAGGCCTTGGCGGTCGCCCAGTTTTCCGGTGGCGCAGGACAACGGCTGCGGGACGGAAAGCCATATGAAACTGTGGTACGCGCTGCCGCGGACGAGGTGCCTGACGGTCAGGGATTACGGCTTCGCTTGCGCGGGCGGATCGGCGAAACAGCGGACGGAACGCCCGTTTCGTGCCGACAGCCCGCCGGTCCCGAACAGCGCCCGATCTGCATTATCGCAGTTACGCTGAACGATGTGGCGATCGACAACCCGCGAACCGGCAAGTCGCTGGCGACTTGGACTGCCGATCGCGCGGGCCTGGCTGATCGATAGGCCGGCCTACACAGCGTAAAGGATTAGCGGCTAGTCGAGGCAATCACGGCCCGCGTCACGTTGCCCATAAGGCGCATCCGCACGGGGATAGGTTGGCGTGTACTCGCGATCATCACGGCGAGCGCATAACGGTGCCCGTCCGGCGCAACGAGCAGTCCGACGTCATTATAGCCGGTCGAGAGATTGCCGAGGTCCTGCCCGGTGCCGGTTTTATGGGCGAGCGTCCAACCGGGGCGAAGGCCGGACTTCAGGCGTAGCGGACCGGTCTTGCTGGATCGCATCAGCGTCAGCAGCGACGCGGTGGATTGCGGGCTCAACAGTTTGCCCTGTGCCAGCAACGATAGCCCGAGCGTCACGCCGTTTGCCGAAGCGCCGTCCAGCGGTGCCGCGAGGTATCGGCGCAGCGCCTTGTTGCGCGCTTCGGATGTCATCGCGGCTCGTGCTTGCAGGAAGCCCCATCCCCCGGCCCATTCGGGTCGCCACTCCAGTCCAGCGGTACGGGCCTGCAATTGCCGCTCGCCGGGACCGAAGCGGACACCGCCAATCCCCTTGTCGCCAAGCAGTCGATTGATGATGGCGGGACCGCCGATGCGCCACAAGAGTACGTCGCTGGCGGTGTTGTCGCTGCGCGCCATGGCACCATGCAGCAAGTCGGCGATGGTGGTCTTGTAGCCGGTCTTGCCGACCAGCGTCCGGATCGGTTGGTGGAAGACGGTCAGATCGGCGCGGGTGACTGTCACCGGATCGGTCAGCGACAATCGCTGTCGATCAACTGCATCCATGACCCCGATCGCGACCCATAATTTGCTGACGCTCTGTTGGGGGCGCGGGATGTCGCCTTCCCATGCGGCAACCCAACCTTCGTCGATGTCGCGGACGCTGATGCCCACTTGGCCGTTGAAGCCTGCTCCCAGCGCCTGGATGGTATTGAGCAGGCCGGCAGATGGCTGTGGCCGGGGTTGCACCAATTTCGGCGGTATCCGGACGGGTGTGGTCGTCTGGACGGTGATCGGTACGGATGCGGGTGGCAGGGGTTGTCGTCCGGCCGGAACGCATCCGGTAACCACGGTCAGACCAGCAACGATAGAGAGACGACGGTACAGCGAATCAAACGACAATGAGGCTTCCCTTTCCGAGCCTTCTAATGGCCTCCTCAGGGAGCGGAACGGAAGCAAGGAGCCTTGGCCGCGCATCGCGCTCGGCTTGCCGCACAAACTGTTCCGGATGCGCTGCCGAAGGACAATTCGACCAAGAAGGATAGTCCGGACAAGAGCTTGGGGCTAACGGGGACCATGCGTCTTCCCGGCTCTCCTCTCCTCGCGCCGCTACTCATTATCACCCTGCTGATCAGCTTGACCGCTGCCGCCTGGACAGAGACATGGGCGGGTTCGGTTGTGCTTTGGACGCTCAGCGGTGCCATCGCCCTGATTGTGTTCGCGGTGCTCCTTCGTGATGACGACTAAAGGCGCACGGCGCGACATGCGTGATGACGATGGCATGAGGCTGGACGTCACAGCACTGCGAATGGCGGCGTCATGGTTGCGCCGAAGAGTGCGTGCCAGCGAGGCGTTCCTTATCCTTCTGGCCGTTGTAATCGGCGGTGCTGCCGGTCTGCTGAGTGTGGTGCAAGGCGCGATCGCCCGGACCATACAGCACCTGCTATTCGCGCTGCCAAGCGGACAGCGCCTGAGCTCGACGCCGGCGATCCCCGCCTTGGCGCTCCTCGCGCTGCCCCTCGGCGGTGCCATCCTGGCGCTGTTCTCGTGGGTCGTGAAGGCGCGAGCCCGGAAGATGGTCGACGCGGTGGAGGCCAATGCTCTGCACGGCGGTCGCATGTCGTGGAGCGACAGTCTTGTTATCTCCGGCCAGACGATCATCTCGAACGGCTTCGGCGCCTCGGTCGGCCTCGAAGCCGCCTATGCGCAGCTTGGGGGGCTTGTCTCATCGATCGCGGGCGGATGGTTCAGGCTGAGACGCGCCGACCTTCGCGTCCTCGTAGGGGCCGGTGCCGGTGCAGCCATTGCAGGGGCATTCGGTGCACCGCTGGCAGGTGCCTTCTACGCGTTCGAGATCGTCATCGGTGCCTACACACCCGCTGCGATCGCACCCGTTGCGGCAGCGTCGCTATCCGGCGTGCTCGTGGCACAGGGCTTCGGTGCGCAGCCTTACATCGTCGACGCGACGGTCGGCGAGCAGGTTCAGACCCACCATTACCTGATCTACGCCGGCCTCGGCGCCATCGCCGCGGCGATCGGCATCCTGCTGATGCGCGCCGTGGCCGATGTCGAGGCGCTGAGCCGACGCCTGCCGATCCGCGCCTCGTTGCGACCCATCATCGGAGGGGTGCTGCTTGTTCCGCTGGCCTGGCTAACACCCCAAGTCCTGTCGGCGGGTCACGGCGCCCTTCACATCGATCTGGAGTATGGCGTGCCGCTGATGATCCTGGCAGCCATTCTCGTTCTGAAAAGCGCGGCATCGATCGTATCGCTGGCCTTCTGTTTCCGAGGCGGACTCTTTTTCGCATCGCTCTTCCTCGGCAGTCTTCTGGGCCAGCTCTACGCGGGTGGACTGGGTTGGCTTGCAGGGCATCCGCTGGTCGATCCTACTAATGCAGCGCTGGTGGGGATGGCGGCGCTGGCCGTTGCCGTCGTCGGGGGCCCGATGACGATGGCGATGCTGGTGTTGGAGGCGACGCACGACTTCTCCCTCGCCGGCGCGACCATCGCCGCTGGGCTGGTATCGTCGACGATCGTACGCGAGACGTTCGGCTATTCCTTCTCGACGTGGCGTCTCCATCTTCGTGGAGAAACCATCAAGAGTGCCCGCGACGTCGGTTGGGTTCGCACGCTGACCGCCGGACGGATGATGCGGAAGGTAGAGCGGGCGACGCCCGCCCGGATCACTGTCGCCGAGTTTCGACGGCTTTTCCCGTTAGGATCGACGAGCCGGGTCGTGGTGATCGACGATCAGGATCGTTACGCTGGGATCGTACAGACGGCCAGCGCCTTTGCTGAGGGTGTGTCGACAACAGACGCGGTCGGAACGCTCGCGATCCACAGGGAGCAGGTTCTGGAGCCTGACGAAGGCATCAAGGAGGTCATGACAGCGTTCGATACCGCAGGAGCCGACGAAATGGCCATTGTCGCCGGTGACGGCAAAGTCCTCGGCATTCTATCGGAATCCTATGCCCGACGACGCTATGCCGAGGAACTGGACAAGTCTCAGCGCGAGATGTTTCGCGAGGATTGATATTTGACCACGACGAGCTGATTTGCTCGTCGCAGTTAGAAGGAGAGAATGTCAGGAGCGTCCGGTCCGCTATCAGACGCATCGCGGCAGACCGGACTATTCCGCAGCTGGGCCGAAGCGGTTCAAAGGCACCTTGAGGAAAGCCGTCCCGCACGCCTCCGCATCGGGGAGCCGGCCGCCACGAATGTTGACCTGAAGCGCAGCGAGCATCAGGTCGGGTAATGGCAGCGAAGCGTCGCGCTTCTCGCGGGTCGCCACGAACTCCGCCTCGTCTATGCCGTCGCGCACATGGATGTTGTCTCGGCGCTGGTCCGCCACGGTCGAGCGGCCGACTACCTCGCGACCGTCCTTGCCGTAGTCATGCCCGACATAGGTGGCGGTTTCAGGCGAGAGGTCGAGGATAGCGCGGATCGAGCGCCAAAGCGCGTGCGCGTCCCCGCCAGGGAAATCCGCCCGGCTCGTGCCGCTGTCAGGCACCATAAGGGTGTCGTGAACGAACGACGCGTCACCCACGACATAGGTGATCGAGGCGAGCGTGTGGCCGGGCGACAGCATGACGTGCGCGTCGAGCGAGCCGATCCTGAACTGCTCGCCATCGGCGAACAGGCGATCCCACTGGCTGCCATCGACGGGCAGGTCGGGCAGGCAGTAGATGTCCTGCCAAAGCTTCTGCACCTCTATGACCTTGGCGCCGATCGCGGTTTTGCCACCTGTCTTTTCAGCAAGGTACGGAGCAGCGGAGAAGTGATCGGCGTGGGAATGGGTATCGAGTACCCATTCTACTGTAAGACGCTTCGCGCGCACATATTCGAGGATCATATCGGCATTGTCGGTTGCGGTCGCACCGGCGCGCGGATCGAAATCGAGGACCGGGTCGATAATCGCGGCGACCTTCGTGGCCTCGTCAACTACGACATACTGGAAGCTGCCGGTGCGCTCGTCATGGAGTGACGCGATCGTCATGCCCTTGTGATTATACTCGATCATGTTTCGTATCCTCTCGCATCGTCAGCTTTCTTCCCGCGCACGCGCGAACAGCCGTTTGAAATCGCCGGTGTCGATCGCGCCCATCACCAACAGGCGACCGGCAAGATAACCCGGGGTGCCGGCTAGCCCGATCGAATAGGCTTCCTGACCGTTCGCCCGCAGGCGGGCTGCGACAGCGTCAGCATGGGCCGCAAGCCAAGTCGTCGCGCGCAGCCAGTCGCCGCCAGCGCGCATCACGACGTCCCGCAGCATTGCGTCGTCGATCGTGCGGCTGTCCGTCATCAACGCACGGTGGACGACTGGGTAAATCCCTTGCTCGGCGCACGCGAGCGCCACGCTTGCGGCACGTTCGGATGGTGGACCGAAGATCGGCCAGTCCTTGTAGATGACCCACACCTTGCCGTCGCGCTGCACAGCCTCTTCCAGCGCGGGAAACCCGTGACGGCAAGCCGGACAACGATAGTCGCTGAACACGGCAAGCCGGAGCGTAGCGTCGGCAGGCCCGTCCTCAGGCGAGCCATTGCCGGCCAGGATCAGGTCAGCGGTCGGCCCGACGTCGCGCCCGATCGGGGCGGTACGCCACAGAACCTGCCCGACTGCCCAACCACCCACGACCACCGCGCCTAAGCCGGCAAGCTGTCTCCGATTGAGCGGCCCGGGCATGGTCAGCGCGCCGCAGGTTTTTTGCGCGCTTCCGCGACGAGACGATGCAACGTCGGGAGATCGACAGCACCGGCGACGACCTGCGAGCCGACGATCAACGCCGGCGTTCCGTTGAAACCGATCGCTTGGGCGATGCTATCGGTGCGCGTGAGCAGTGCGTCGATTTCGGCGCCACGCGTCTTCAAATCGCGTTGCAGACGGGGCCAGTCGACCCTGGCTTTGGCAGCCGCTGCCTTGACGCCCGCGCTGTCGAGCCGCGCCGGCGAGGTCATGAGGGCCTCGTGAAAGGCGGCATGCCTGCCCTGCCATTGGCTCGCGACGGCCGCGCGTGACGCCTCACGCGAGGCAGGTCCGAAGATCGGCCAGTCCCGGTACACGACCCGTACTTTCGGGTCGGAGTGAAGCAGGGCGTTCAGCACCGGCTCCATGCGACGACAATAGGGGCAGTTGTAGTCAAAGAACTCGACCACCGTGACATCATAGGTCTTGCCCGCGCGCTTGGGAGCCGCGGGATCATCGACGACGGACTTGCGCGACAGATCGGGCTGCTGGGCCCTGAGAGGCGTGATCGGTGCGGCGAAGGCAAGCGCAGCCAGGAGGCCCCGCGACAACAGGTTGCGACGGTTCATCGGTGTTTCCTTGCTAATTCGATTCCATCGGCGAGGGCAGCGCGTGACAATTCGCCGAGCTGGAGCTGCACGATCGTGCCGTCGCCTGCGACGAAAGCCGTTGCGGGATATCCCACCACCTTCAGGGCTTGGGAAAGCCCGCGATCGGGGTCGAGCGCGACATGCCGCGCACCGACACCTTCACGGTCGAGAAAGCCGCTGACGATCGCTTGTGCCTCGCCCTGATCGGCAAGAAGGATCGGGACCTCGCCAGGGCGCGATGCAACCGCATCGAGCATCGGCAGCTCACGCCGGCACGGGCCGCACCATGTCGCCCACAGGTTGACCACGAACGGCCTGCCACGGAGGCGATCAAGCGGAAGCGGAGCGCCGGACGGGGTCGTCAGGTTGAAATGATAGGGGAACGGGCCGTAGGTCACGGGAGGCATCAGGGCCTGAAGCGAGAACCAGAGGCCACCCGCAACAGCCAACGCTCCCCAGCCTGCCGCCAGCGCGCTTGAGCGGCCAAGCCGGGTGGCCAGCGTCGCCGCAGCGCCGAGAAGCCCTGCGACGGGGGAAAAGCCGCCCTTCCACACGGCAAGGATGGACAGCGGAGCGTCGGCGTAGCTCGACCAATGCGCTGCGACGTAACCGGTCCGCGCCGCGACCATTCCAGCGACGATGGCGCTGGTTGCGGCTGCCGATACGCGAGGGAAGCGGAACCGACCGGCCAGCGTCGTGACGCCAAGGAACACGACGATGCATAGCACAGCAAGCCCGCGATCGACGACCAGCATCAGCGGCCCGATGGCAATCGCACCCCCCATCAGAGAAACGCGGCCGTGCTCTTCCAAATCATATAGGCCGCCACCACGAAGATCAGGACGGCGAAGACCGTGGTGAGCGTGCCGCCGGTGCCGAGGCGCTTCGCGATCCGCGTGCCGATCAGGCCACCGACAACCCCACCGGCGATGAACACGAAAGCGAGCGGCCAGTCCACCAGACCGGAAAACGCGTAATTGGCGGCCGTCGTCAGCCCGAACGCGGTGACGGCGACCAATGACGTGCCGACAGCGTTCAAAATCGGCATGCCCGTCGACCCGATCAGGCCGGGGACGATCAGAAAGCCCCCGCCGATGCCGAAGAAGCCCGAGAACAGACCGGTGCCGAGGCCATAGCCCAGCACCTTCGGTGCCTTTTCCCGGTTGCACTCCGCTCCCGGGCTACCCGTGTCACCCTGCCCGCGCAGCATCACGACGCCGACGACGACCATGACCAGCGCGAACAGGAATAGGAGCTTGCCGCCGTCGACGGCCTTGCCCGCAGTGGAGCCGAACAGGGCACCGATGACGCCGGCGGTCGCATACATGCCGCCACAGCGCCATTTAACGGTGTGCGCCCTTGCATGACCGATCAGCCCGGTTGCAGCGTTAGCGGCGACCGCGAACGCGCTCGTGCCGATGGCGAGGTGGGCGTTGGGCACGCGCACCAGATAGACCATGAGCGGGACAGCGAGGATCGAGCCTCCCCCGCCGACCAGACCGAGGGTGAAGCCCACCAGGCTGCCCGACAGCGCGCCCAGCAGATACTGGATCGGTTCGAGGGTCATGCCGCCTTGCCGATCTCATGCGGAGCCGCCATCCACTCATGGCCTTTCAGCATGCCCTGCCAATAGATCGGGGGCAGCATCCGCTCCTTCAGGAACCAGGCCGCGCGCGTCGGGCGCGTGCCGTTCAGCAGCCACGACGGAAAGCTGGGGAGGAGTTTTCCACCATAGCCGAACTCGGCAAGGACGATCTTGCCGCGCTCGACGGTAAGCGGGCACGATCCATAACCGTCATAGTCGGCGACTGGGGCTTTACCATCGAGTGCGGCGAGCGCGTTGACCGCCACCACGGGTGCCTGCTTGCGGGCTGCCGCGGCCGTCTTCGCATTGCTCGTCCCGGCAGCATCGCCCAAGGCAAAGACGTCGTCGTACCGCTTGTGGCGCAGCGTGGCCTCATCGACCTCGACGAAGCCGTTTGCCGCCGCGAGCGGACTTTTGGCGACGACGTCATGCGAAACCTGAGGCGGCACGACGTGGAGCATGTCGAACTCGCGCTCGACCCGCTCGCTGACGCCGTCCCGCTTGTGCTCGAACGTGGCAATACGCCGATCGGCGTCGACCGCGACTAGGTTGGATTCGAGCCTGAGGTCGATCCCGTACTTCCCGACATATTCCATCAGCGCAGGGACGTAGGTCGCAACGCCGAACAGCGCCGGGCCGGCGTTGTGAAACTCGACGTCGATCGCTGGAAGAACACCGTGATCGCGCCAGATGTCGCAGGACAGGTACATCGCCTTTTGACGAGCGCCGGCGCATTTGATCGGCATCGGCGGTTGCGAGAACAGCGCGCGTCCCCGCTGCAATTCCTGGACAAGCTGGCAGGTGTAAGGTGCCAGATCGTAGCGGTAATTGGACGTGACACCGTTGCGGCCGAGTGCTTCGGGAAGCCCGGCGATCTTTTCCCATGCGAGGCGCAGGCCGGGGGCGACGATCAGGACACGGTAAGCGATCGTATCCCCGTCGCCCAGGGTGATCGCCCGACGCTCGGGGTCGATGGCAATCGCAGGCAGCCGGATCCATTCGACGCCCTTGGGCATCACGTCGGCTTCCGCCTTGCGGGTCTGTTCGGGGGTGAAAACGCCCGCCCCGACCAACGTCCAACCGGGCTGATAATAGTGATCTTGGGCCGGATCGACGACCGCGATCGACACTTGGGCGTTGCGCTTCAGAATGCTGGCGGCCGTTGCGATACCCGCGGCTCCGCCTCCAATGATGACGATGTCGTAGGTCATTTGCCGGCCTTTCCGGAACGGCGGGCGAGCGCCGACTTCAGATCGGCCAGATCGTATCCGGCTGCCTTGGCCTGACCGATGATCGTCGCCGGATCGGCGTGATCCGCCTCCGCCAGCGCCCATAGGGTGGCCGCCCGCGTGCCGCTTCGGCAGAAGCCGAGCGTCGGCCCCGGCAGCGAGGCCAGCGCTTCCTTCATCCGGTCCGCATCGGCATCGGTCGCCTTGCCCGGCACGATCGGGACATGGGCGAACCCAAGGCCATGTTCTTCGGCGATCCGGGCCATTTCGTGCGCGCTCGGCTGCCCTGGCTCCTCGCCATCGGGCCGGCTCGAAATGATCGAGTGGTATCCTGCCTGTGCGGCAGCAGCGACGTCATTTCGGGTAAGTTGGGGAGCAGCCGAGAAGGACGATGTGATCTTCTTGAAGGCCATGTGACGTCTCCTATCCGGTCACGCCGAACGGCGTGGGGTGAGTGCGAAGCAGTGGATGGCTGCGCCGAGCGCCATTGCAGCGATGAGGAGCAGCGCGGGGGCAGGCTGGATCGCGAGTGCGGCGATGGCAGGGCCCGGGCACAGGCCGACAAGGCCCCAGCCTATGCCGAACAGGGCGGCACCGCCGATGAGGCGCGCGTCGATCGGCGACGTGGCGGGCGTATGGAATTGCTCGGCGACGATCGGCGTGGAGCGCCGACGCACGATGAGCCAGGCCAGCGCCATCGGCAGGATCGCTCCGGCCATGACGAAGGCGAGGGTCGGGTCCCAGGCACCGGCGACGTCGAGGAACGCCCGCACCCGCGCAGGATCGATCATGCCGGACACGGCGAGGCCGGCGCCGAACAGCGTGCCGCTCATGAGCGAAAGGAGGCTCTGGCGCATCACGATACCACTCCCGCCAGACGCATGAGGGTCACGGTGGCGATACCGGTCGCCATGAACGTACCCGTCGCAACGATGGACCGCGGCGACAGGCGCGACAGGCCGCAGACGCCGTGACCGCTGGTGCACCCCGCGCCGAGCCGCGTACCGATCCCGACGATCAGCCCGGCGACGGCGATCAGCCCAAGGGATGTCGGGAAGCGGGCTTCCACATCCACATCGGCCGCGGCCAGCGCCGCACCCAGCGGCAGCCCTGCCGTGAAAAGCAGTGCTGTCATCCAGGGAGCGCCCCCTTCGGAGAGGCCGAGGACACGCGCGAACATCCCGCTGACCCCGGCGATCCGACCGTTGCCCAGCAACATGATCGCCGCAGCGACACCGATCATCAGGCCACCGATGAAGCCGGCAAGCGGCATGGCATGGGGAAAAAATTCGGGCATCACAGCGCATCCAGTGGAATCTTGAGGTAGCGGGTGCCGTTGGCTTCCGGCGCCGGCAGATGGCCGCCGCGCATGTTCACCTGCACCGACGGCAGGATGAGCTTGGGCATCGCCAAGGTGGCGTCCCGACTGGTGCGCATCGCGACGAAGTCGTCTTCGTTCACCCCTTCGTGGACATGGACGTTGCCGACGCGCTGCGCGCCCACGGTCGTTTCCCAGACATACCGGTCGCGACCCGCAGCCTTGTAGTCGTGGCACAGGAACAGTCGCGTCTCGTCAGGCAACTGCATCAGCCGGCGGATCGAGCGGAATAGCTGGCGCGCATCACCACCGGGGAAATCCGCGCGTGCGGTGCCGTAATCCGGCATGAAGAGGGTATCGCCGGTGAAGACCGCGTCGCCGATGACATAGGCCATGTCGGCGGGGGTGTGCCCCGGCACATGCAGCGCGATGGCCTCGATGTCGCCGATCGCAAAACGGTCGCCATCGTCGAACAGGCGGTCGAACTCGGAGCCGTCGCGTTCGAAGTCGGTTCCGGCGTTGAAAATCTTGCCGAAGACGTTCTGCACGCGAATGATCTCGCGGCCGATCGCGAGCTGACCACCCAGCACCTTTTGCAGATAGGGCGCCGCAGACAGGTGATCGGCATGGGCATGGGTTTCGAGCAGCCATTCGATCGAGAGGCCGTGCTCCCGCACATATGCGATGACCGCGTCCGCTGATGTCGTCCCGGTGCGGCCTGCCGCGGCGTCGAAGTCCAGGACGCTGTCGACGATCGCCGCCTTCCGCGTGGCAGGGTCCCAGACGACGTAGGTCGCGGTGTTGGTCGGCTCATCGAAGAAGGAATGGACAATCGGCGCTCCTGCCGCCTTCGCACGTTCAATCTGCGCAACTGCCTTGTTTAACGCCGACTCCACGATCGTCTCCATTTATTGATTTCATGGTTTATGTAGTTGTATAATCTGCTTGCGTCAACGGGCTGCCCGTGCCATCTGAAAAGCATGGAAACGATGGATGCAGACGTACCGCGCTCGTTGCGCATCGGGGACGCGGCCCCGAATTTCATTGCCCGCACGACGCAGGGCGAGATGTCGCTCGATCAGTATCGTGGTCGTTGGGTCGTGTTCTTTTCGCACCCGGCTGATTTCACGCCGGTCTGCACCAGCGAGTTCGTGGCCTTGGCGAAGGCCGCACCGCAATTCGAGGAGCTGGATTGCGTCCTGCTCGGGTTGTCGGTCGACAGCCTGTATTCGCACGTCGCCTGGTTGCGCGCGATCAAGGATGTCTTCGGTGTAGAGGTGCCGTTCCCGGTCGTCGAAGACCCGTCGATGGCGGTGGGTTACGCCTACGGCATGCTCGACGAACAGGCCGGCGACGCCTCAGCCGTCCGCGCGACTTATTTCATCGATCCCGAAGGCATTATCCGTGCGCTCAACTGGTATCCGATGAACGTCGGGCGATCCGTCGACGAGATGCTCCGCACAGTCAGGGCATTGCAGCGTTCGGCCGATGGGCAAGCCTATACGCCGGCCGACTGGCAGCCGGGTGATGATGTCCTGCTGCCGCCTGCCTTGCCGGGTAGCGCCGGTGACGACTGGTTTCATCAGTTAAAGGCCGATCGATGACAGCGATCCATCAATCCCGCGCGATCGCCGATGCGGCGGTCGAAAAGCTGCGCGTGTTCGCCCAGCCTCAGCGCCTCATGATCCTGTCCTATCTGCTCGGCGGTGAGCGTCAGGTTGCGGACATAGAGGCTGCTACCGGCGTGACCCAACCGGCCCTCAGCCAGCAGCTTGCCGAGCTGCGCCGCGCCGATCTGGTGAAGACAAGACGTGAAGCCAAGCAGGTTCACTACCGGCTTGCCGATGACGCAGCTGCACTGTGCGTGCGCACGCTGGAAGCGATGTTCGGCGCTGACGATACAGCCGTGGAGGAAGCAGCTCCCGCTCCCCGTCCGGCGCGAGCGCGCGGGGCGTCGGTTGCCGCGCGGCCGCGAAACATGGGCGCGGCCGTGTTTGCGAGGGTCGGATGATCATTCCGGTTGTGGAAGGAAAAATGAGATGCGGCTTCCCGTTATCGCAGTTGCAGGATGCCTTGCCGTCATGAGCAGTGCCGGGTCAGCGGGAGGCACCGCTCAACAGCCCGTGATTGCCGGCTATGGCAAGATCACGCCGGTAGAAGGCGCGGTTGAGCGGCCGGACCGCTCCCTGCGCTATCGGGTACTGTTCAGCGTGACGAAGGCGGCGTCATCCCCCGACAAGGTCAATCCCTCGCTGGAGAAGGTCGCGCGCTTTCTGAATCTGCTCGGCGCGGACAACGTGCGGCCAGCACAGGGAGATGTGGTCGTGATCGTCCACGGCCCGGCGACACCGATTATTGCTGAAAATGGGGCGTATGCGACGAAAACCGGCGCTGCCACGAACCCTAATCTTGCCCTGATAGCGGCGTTGAAACGAGCAGGCGTGTCCGTTCGGGTGTGCAGCCAGGCTCTGGTCGGGAACGGGATTGCCCCTGCTGAGGTCGACAAGGTCGTCGAAGTCGATGTGTCGGCGCTTACGACGATGGCGACGTTGCAGATACGCGGTTGGGCATTGATCCCGGACTGATCGCTTTCACACTGTCCCGAAGCGCGATCGATTCCGAGAACGTCCCCTCGTCTCGTTGGCCGTTCCTTGGTGGGACGAGCGATAAGACCTCGGATACCGATCGGATGTCGACCGCCTGTTTGATGATAGCGGCCGCTGCAGCTCTCATGGGCCTGCTTGGATCGTTTCAATTGTACGATGGGCTCACGGCACGACATGACGTTGCCCTGATGATGTGACGATGCGATAGCTCTCCCCGGGTGTTCGCCGCCATATTCGGAGGTGGGCAGGTTCTTACGCTGGTCGGGCCGCCAGCGTCCGAATTCTCACGTCCGGATACCCTGTTGATGAGCCATGCCCAATCGCACCCCAGTGCGATCCGCCGTTTTCTCGAAGCACAGTCATCAGCCGGACTGGTTCTCATGGCCGCCGCGGTGGTTGCGCTCATCATCGCCAACTCGCCTCTCGGACCGGGTTATGCAGCGATGCTGCACGCCTATGTCGGGCCGCTGTCGCTCGAACACTGGATCAATGACGGTCTGATGGCGGTGTTCTTCCTGCTCGTCGGGCTGGAGATCAAGCGCGAGGTAGTAGACGGCCAGCTCTCGACATGGCCGCGGCGCGTCCTGCCGGGCATCGCAGCCGCCGGCGGCATGATCGTGCCCGCTCTTATCTATCTCGCATTCAATGCCGGACCGACCGCGGCCGGATGGGCGATCCCCGCGGCGACCGATATCGCCTTCGCGCTGGGCGTCATCGCACTGCTCGGTAATCGCGTGCCTGCATCGTTGCGCGTGTTTCTCGCGGCGCTGGCGATCATCGACGATCTCGGCGCGGTGCTCATCATCGCGCTGTTCTACACGGCCGACCTCTCGTTGCCTGCACTAGCGGGGGCGGGAGCGGCGCTCGCGGTTTTGATCGGGTTCAACCTGTTCAAGGTACGACGCCTGTCGCCCTATCTTCTCGTGGGCATCGTTCTTTGGGTACTGGTTCTGCGCTCGGGCATCCACGCGACGCTCGCCGGTGTCATGCTGGCCTTCACCATACCGATGGAGCGCACTCCCGGTCGATCCGACCATGCCTGCGTCAGCCCGCTGCATCGACTGGAACATGCCCTGCATCTGCCGGTGAGCTTTCTGATCGTTCCCGTCTTCGGGCTGGCGAATGCCGCGGTGCCGGTGCTGGGGCTCCCGCCGAGCGCGCTGGTCGCGCCCGTCACGCTCGGCGTCGCGGCAGGATTGCTGCTCGGCAAGGTCGGAGGCGTCTTCGGCTTTGCGTCGATCGCGGTCAGGCTGGGGCTGGCCGACAGGCCCGCACATGCGGGGCGGCTTCAGATGCTCGGGGTAGCGCTCCTGTGCGGCATCGGGTTCACGATGAGCATCTTCATCACGCTGCTCGCCTTTCCGAGCAGTCCCCTCCTCCAGGCGGAGGCCAAGATCGGTGTTCTTGCCGGCTCGCTGATTTCCGGTCTGCTCGGCTATTTCACACTGCGATGGGCCAAGCGTGATTCCGGGGGCAACGTCAGGTGAGCGCCAGTTTCCCGGCTGCGATCAGAAGGACAGCGCCGAGCGCCTGAAGCAGGCGCCGGGAATCGAGCTTCGACACACCGAGCCGGGTGCCGATCAGCGCGCCGAGAAAGACGGCCACGACAAAGATCGGCAACTCGCGCGGCAACCGGCCGACCGACGTGAGGTTGTCAAGCAACCCGGCGATCGAGACGCACAGGATGAAGGCGGCCGACAGTCCCGACGTGCGGCGCGGCGTCTCCCAGCCCAGGAGCAGCACGAGCGGACTGAGGAATATGCCGCCCCCTGTCCCGGTCAGCCCAGACAGCGCGCCGATGCCCGCTCCGGAGAGGATCGCGATTCCATGGCGAGGCGGCACCGGTTCCGGCGCTTCATGCTTCGACGGCCACAACAGGCGGATCGCGGCAAGCAGCAGCACGGCCGCGACGATCGGGCGGTAGATGTACCCCGGCAGATGGACTTGCCCTGCCAGATAGGCGGCCGGGATCGCGCCGATCACGAACGGCAGCAGCAGCCTTGCATTGAATTGCCCGGCGCGCACGAAGCGCCAGGTCGTGAAACTTGCGACGAGAATGTTGAGGATCAGCGCGGTCGGGCGCATCGTCTCGGCGGGCAGCGAGAACAGCGCCATGATCGCCAGATAGGCCGATGCGCCGGCATGGCCGACCGAGGTGTAGAGTGCCGCACCCGCCATCATCAGAAGGGCGAGCAGCAGTACGGTGGAGGCATCCATCGCACGGACTTTCGGATAAGCAGTGACGGGATACGGCTATTGCGCCGATCCCCTATTGTCAGCCCATGACGATCATCTGCACCGCGATCAGTGCGAGCAGGACCATCACGAATTGGCGAAAGCGGTCGACGGGCAGTCGCTTGATAAGCGAGCGCCCGGCCCAGGTGCCGGCGATCATCGCGAGGCCCATCGCAATCGCAAGGGGCCAGAAAGCCGGTCCAAGATCGATCGTCGCGCCATAAACGATGGTCTTGGCACCGTGCATGGCAATGGCCGCAGTCGCATCGCTCGCAACATAGGCGAGCGGGGGCAGGCCGAGGCTGAGGAAGACCGCGGCGCCGAGCGGTCCGGCACTGCCCACAAGGCCGGATAGCAGGCCGGTAATGCCACCCCCGACGACCAGAACCCGGCGCGATGGCTTGAACGCGATCATACCCGTCGCCTTGAGAACGACGAGCAACAGGATCGCTCCACCGACCAGGCGAGTGACGAGGCTGGTCGGAAGTGATGCGAAGGACAATGCCCCCAGCATCGACAGCGGAATGGCCGCCGCGAGAAACAGCAAGACCGGGCGCCAGCGTATCTGCTGCCAGTTCATGACGGCACGGGCACCGTTACCGATGATCTGGACGATCGTCAGCAGCGGCACTGCTTCGGTCACGCCGACGACTTGGTTGAGGAGCGGCAGGAGCAACAATGCGCCTCCGAAGCCCGCAGACCCCGAGATTGCGGCTGCAACGAACGCACCCAGGACGAGTAGCAAATAGTCAGTCATGCGGCGCCCGGCCTGCCGGCGCGAGCGCCGGGCATGGTCAGTCGTTGTCCTCGCGCTCGCGCGAGATGATCTTGTAGTCCGCTGACAGCTTCAGATCGTACACGCCGTCCTTGCAACGGGCGTTGTCCACCTCGAATCCACCGTCGTCACGCTCGACCTTCGTCGGATTGGTGCAGCCAGCGGCGCGGATTGCCTTCATCACCGATGCGCGCTGCGCCTTGGTGGGCATGTCATTATCGGCAAAAGCAGGCGTCGCCAACGCGATCGCGACCGTTGCCGCAAGCAGCATCTTCATGAAAATTCTCCCGTTGCAGTTCCGGGCAAACGTCATTCTTTCGAGAGCGTTCCTGATCGATATCAGTATCGGTCAACACCGTGCGTTGGTGCAGCTGTTCGCATCATCCCCAGCGCCGCGCGGCGAGAAGGGCGATTGCCAGGACCGTCAACGACAGCACGATGCTGGCAGCGGCATAAGCAATGGCAGAGCCGATCTCGCCGCGTTCCCATAACGTCACGATATCCAGCGAGAAGGTCGACCATGTCGTAAAGCCGCCGATCAGTCCGGTCGTCACGAACAGCCGCAGTTCGGGATCGTTGATGCTCCTTGCCGCGAACAGGCCGATCATCAGGCCCATCAACGCCGAGCCGACGACGTTGATGACGAGCGTACCCCAGGGAAAGTTCGCACCCGTGAAACGCAGGGCAAGCAGACCAACCCCGTGGCGCAGCATTCCGCCGATGCCCGAGCCAAGGAACACGACCAGGAAACCTGTCCAAAGAGGCATTGTCATTCCGTTGCTTGCAGAGTGGCAAAGAAGCCGACGGAAGGCAGCGCGTCGGTCAGCCCGAGGCGAGCAACCCGGCGACCACGAAGCCGAAGACGATCCGATACCACCCGAACGGCTCGAAACCGTGCCGACCGACGTAGCGGACGAGCCATCTTACGACCGCCATCGCGACGACGAACGACACCACCAGCCCGACACCGATCGCCATCACGTCATCGACCCCGATGATGTCGCGGTTCTTATAGAGATCGAGCGTAGCGGCGCCGAACATGGTCGGGATCGCCAGGAAGAACGAGAATTCCGTGGCCGCTCGACGCTCGACACCCAACGCAACGCCGCCCATGATGGTCGCGCCGGAGCGAGACACGCCGGGGATGAGCGAGAGAAGCTGGCAAAGCCCGATCCCGAGCGCGAGCGATGGCGACAGGTGTTCGACGTCGCCGGCAACGACCGCACGGCGCTTGGCCCACCGTTCGATCACGATGATCGCAATCCCGCCTGCAACAAGGCTGACGACCACGACATAGGGCGAAAACAGCACCTGTTTGATGAAGTCGTGTGCCAGTCCGCCGACGATGACGGACGGAATGAAGGCGATGAGGACGTTGCGCGAAAAGCGTCGTGCGCCGGCATCGCCCTTCAATCCGGTCACCACCAACCACAGCTTTGCGCGATAGAGCCAGCAGACTGCCAGAATCGCGCCGACTTGGATGACGACATCGACGATGCCCGCTTGCCGTCCCTCATAGCCGATCAGACGCTCGGTGAGGATGAGGTGGCCCGTCGAGGAGACGGGAATGAACTCGGTCAGGCCCTCGACAATGCCGAGGACGACGGGTGCGACCAATGCGGCAGGATCGATCATGCCCGCCTCTCGACGTAACGGGCAAACGGAGCCGCCATGCGGGCACGATCGCCCAGCTCCGCCTCGATCGCGATGAGGCGGTTATATTTGGCAAGCCGCTCGCCGCGACACGGGGCGCCCGACTTAATCTGGCCTGCACCCATCGCGACCGCAAAGTCGGCGATGAAGTCGTCTGCGGTTTCACCGGAGCGATGCGACACCATCGTCCCCCATCCCGCTTGCTGGCAGATGCGGACGGCCTCGATCGTCTCCGTCACCGTTCCGATCTGGTTCGGCTTGATGAGGGCGGCATTGGCAGCGTGTCGGGCGATGCCTTCACGGATGATGCGGGGGTTGGTGACGAACAGGTCGTCCCCGACGATCTGTATCCGATCGCCCTGGTCGGCGGTCTGATCGATGAACCCGGCCCAGTCTTCCTCGCCAAAGCCGTCTTCGATCGAGACGATCGGATAGGCATCGATCCAGCGCCCGTAGAGTGCGAGCAGTGCCGCCCGATCGAGCCGTCCGGTGCGCGACCGCGACAGGTGATAGCTCTCACCCTCGGCAAAGGACGATGCGGCGGGATCGAGCGCAATCGCGATATCGACCCCGGGGCGATACCCTGCACGTTCGATGGCTGCGACGATCAGCTCGCAGGCGGCCTCGTTGCTGTCGAGCCGAGGCGCGAAGCCACCCTCGTCACCCACCGAGGTCGCAAGCCCGCGGTCGTGCAACAGGCTACGCAGGGCGGCATAGGTTTCCGCACCGTAGCGCACGGCTTCCGCGAAACCCGGCGCACCGTGCGGCACGATCATGAATTCCTGGAAGTCCAGGCTGCTGTCGGCATGTTTGCCGCCGTTCAGGACGTTCATGCAGGGCACCGGCAGGAGATAGTCATCGGCGTCGTTCAGGCTCCGGTAGAGTGGTCGCCCTTGTGCCAGCGCGGAGGCGCGCGCGACGGCAATGGAAACGCCCAGGATGGCGTTGCCACCGAGCCGGCCCTTGGTGTCGGTGCCGTCGAGTGCGATCATCACATGATCGATGTCGGATTGCGCGCGGGCATCCAACCCCATGAGTGCATCTGCAATCTCGCCTTCGACATGAGCGGCAGCGCGCCGCACGCCCTTGCCGCCGTAACGGTTACGGTCGTCGTCGCGAAGTTCGACGGCTTCGTGCAGGCCGGTCGAAGCCCCGGACGGGACCGAGGCGGTTGCCGAGTTTCCGTCCGTCAGCGTCACCGTGACGGACAGGGTCGGATTGCCCCGGGAATCCAGGATTTCCAGGGCTTGGAGACGGGCGATCTGGCTGTCGATGGACATGGGAAATTTCCTGTCAGGAGATGATCGCGCGATCGAGGATCGCGGTCGTTGCGGCGAATTCGTAGAGGATGGCACCGGCGGTCGGGATGTCGAACGTCTCGACCCCGACCGCATCGATGCCGTCGAGCGCCATGGCGAGTGCGCGCAGGCTGTTGCCGTGCGCCACGACCAGCGTGGCGCCGCCTTGCATAATGGCAGGCAGCATGACGTGGATGTGGTAGGCGAGCACGCGCGCTGCCGTATCGCGCAGGCTCTCCCCGTCGGGCGGTGCATCGGCATAGGAGCGGCGCCAGCGCAGCACCTGTTCGACGCCGTACCGATCTGCGGCTTCCGCCTTGTTCAGCCCTGTCAGCGCGCCGTAATCGCGTTCGTTGAGAGCCAGGTTTGCGATGACGGGAACGTCCTGACTGCCGGTCACGGCCGTGACGATGGCAGTGGTGTCGGCGCACCTGCGTAGCGTCGACCGGAAGATGCGGGCGGGCCGAATGCCGCGGTCCAGCAACTGACGGGCAACGGCGTCGGCCTGTCCGCGCCCGTTTGCCGTCAATGCGGGATCGGCCGATCCGGTAAAGCGATTGGCGGCGTTGGCTTCGCTTTCTCCATGTCGAAGCAGGATCAGGCGCGCATGGGCAGCTCCGTTCATCGTTCAATGGGCCATCAGCAACGGGATTTCGGCTGCGGCGAGCAGATGCCGCGTGGTGCCGCCCATGAACCATTCGACGAGCTGGTTGTGCCGGTAGGCGCCGGTCACCAGTAGATCGGCTCCGACAGCCTTGGCTTCCGCGACGAGCTGCGCACCCAGATTGTCACCCTGTCGGGGGACGACATGAAGTTCGTGCGTCACGCACAGTTCGTCGAGCAGCGCCTCGAGCTTCAGCGCCGGATCGCCATCCTCGCCGATGCGGATCGCGGTGACCCGGCTTGCCACCCGCAACCATGGTGCCGCCTCCCTGATCGCATGGCGGGCCGTATCGCTGTCGCTGAGACCGACAGCCATATGGCTGAATGCGGTGACGGCACCGGGCTGCCAGTGCGGTGGTACGATCAGGACCGGTTTGTCGGTGGAAAAGAGGGCTGCGTGAATGGCATCGCCACTGTCCATGCTCTGTTCGCGCGCGACCACGATCAGCGCATCGACGTTCGCGGCCTCGCTCGTAACGACGGCTTCTTCCGTGCCGACGACCGACCGCCAGAATACCCGTGGCGTGTCCTCGCCTGCCCCGGCGTTCCACGCGACGAAGGCGGCATGGGCCGCATCGGCACGCTCCTGCGCGGTCCCTTCATCACGTTCGCGCATGCGCTGGAACTGGATTTCCTCATCGCTGGAGGCGTGAATCCTATCGGGATCGACGACGACGTTGAGTGCTTCGATCGAAGCGTCGCCCAATGCTTTTGCGGCAAGAACCGCCGCATCCAGACAGGCAGGCGCGCTGTCCGCGCCCACGATGACAGCAAGCAGCTTCATGACATGATCTCCTGTGGCGAGGGATGAACGACTTTTGGATCAGCTATGCGCCCGGCCCGCGTCCGTGTGCCCAGCAGATAGTTGCGGAGCCACGGGTCCTGGCTGTGCTCCAGCTCACGGACGGGGGCGACGGCAAGGATCGTGCGATCCGACAGAACCGCGACACGGTCGCAGATGGTGTAGAGGGTATCGAGGTCGTGGGTCACGACCACCACGCTCAGGCCTAGTTCGCTTGCCAGACCACCGATCAGGGCATCGATCTGTGCTGCCATGATCGGATCGAGACCGGCAGTCGGTTCGTCGAGGAGGATGAGATCCGGGTCGCGCACGATCGCCCGCGCCACCCCCACACGCTTTTGCAACCCGCCGGAAAGCTCGGACGGGAACTTCCACAGCGCATCCTCGGGAAGTCCCGATGCGAGCGCCTTCATTCTTGCGACCGACAGGATCAGCTCTTCCGGCAAACCGTGATGTTCGCGCAGCGGCATCGCGATGTTGTCCAGAACGCTGAAATCGGAAAACAGTGCGTTGGCTTGAAAGAGCACGCCCCAGCGCTGTTTGATCGCGGCCAGCGTCCGGTCGTCAGCCTGGTACAGATCGTCTCCGAACAGCCTGACGGTGCCCGCTTTCGGTGGCAGCAGGCCGATAATGCATCGAAGCAGAACCGATTTTCCCGATCCCGACGCGCCGACCAAGCCAAGAACCTCGCCACGCTTCATGACGAGGTCCACACCGTCGTGGATGATCCGGCCGCTCAGTTCGGTCACAACGCCCTCAAGAATGAGCGGAGAGGCATCGTCATGCGTGTTCGTCATGACCGGCCCACCCACCAACCGAACAGGCCGGTGACCGTCAGGAGGACGACCGTCGCCACCGCCCCGCTTCGCAGGGCCTCACGGGCTGCCCGCCCCTTGGGAAGCCGGTGCTGGCTATATTCGGCGTAAGTGATGATGCCGGCGCTGATCCCGCCCAGCGGTGCGAAGATGCCCCCTATCGCCCATGCGAGGAGGGCAGTCCGGTTCATGCCAGATTCCATCCGCGAATGACCCGCTCGGCATCATTGTGCTCGTAACCGAGAATGCTGATGCTGGCGGTGTCGAGGATGAAGAGCGCACCGGCCGCGGCGGGAAGCCCCAGCCAGCGCGCAGCCAGCACCCGCAGGATATGGGCGCTGGAAAAGATCAGGATGTCGGACGTGGAGGCCCGCAGGCGTTCGACGACGCGATCCGCCCGCGCCGTGATGTCGTCAGGTGTTTCACCTTGCGGGCAGCCATCGCGAAACAGCATCCAATCCGGGCGATCGGCCAGAATCTCTTTCGTGGTTCGACCTTCGTAGGCACCGTAATCCCACTCCGCGAGGTCATCGACGATTGCGATCTTCCGGGAGAAGCCTGCCAGTTCGCCGGTTCGACGCGCGCGCTGCGACGGGCTGGACCATATTTGCGAAAAGGGACGTGCCGGCAGGCGCTCGCTCAGGCGTTGGGCAGCTTCCTCCCCGCCCTTCGTCAAGGGAATGTCGCTTCGACCCGTATGCTGACGTGTCAGGCTCCAGGCCGTCTCACCATGACGGACAAGCCAGAATTGCGGCAGCCCCGTCATCGACGCGCTCCCCGGCCAGCGGCTTCAGGTGCTGCCACATCAGCCAGGCCGAGAGTGCGGCCCGCAAAACCCCCGGCGTCGAGATAACGAATGCCTGCCGCCTCCTGATAGCGCAGCAGGGTGACGAGACCATTCCCGGCGGCAGCGGATCGCTGCTCGCCCCGGACATAGGGGGTCATCCGCCCCCCGGGCATCGCTTCGCTCAATACCCGGCCGGTCAGCGCACCATGCGGCGTCGGGGAGAGGCGTAGCAAGGCCATCATCGTGTGTCCGATATCCGCGTTGCTGACCGGTGCCGGATCGACGAAACGCCGTTTGAAATCGGGGCCGATCGCCGCTGTGAAGTTGAGGGTGTCGCCGCGGCCGAAGCTGCCGTGCATGCCCTGGCCTTGCTGCAGCGTCGTATCCGCCACCTCCACCTGACAGTTCGTCGGTATTGCGCAGCCGGTCGTTGCCGAGCGGAAGATGACGACGATCGACGGTACGGGGGGCAGCGCTGCCCCTTTGAGGTTGATCGACGATAATGGCAGCGTGCCGGCGATCGAGCCGAGCCGATCATCGACGAAGATTCCGCTGATATAATCCTGGTCAAGCAGCGCGGTGACGATACGGCGCGCGAGCGTCGGATCGCGTCCAGGCAGGTACAACAGGTCCGACCCGCCATTGGCGGCAACCACGATGTCGGGATGAGAGGGATCGGCCCCCAGCAGTGCGTTGCCGCGACTGGGATGAGCACCCGTTGTCACCGGCGCGTTGCCGGCCTCGGGATCGAATGCCGGCATATTCAGCGCCGACGCCAGATCAAGCGCGAGAAAGCCGGGCGGGAGGAAGCCTTCAGGAACATCGGCATACCGCGTCCGTGCTGCACGGCTCGTGTCGCTTTGCTTCGAGATCGTGGAAAAGCCGTGGTCCGACGTGACGATGATATCGGTCGTCCGATCTAGGCCAAGCCGCTTGAGCGCCGTTCGCAGCTTTGCGAGATCTCCATCCGCGTTGCGGATCGCAGCAAAGGTCGTCGGACCATTAATTCCGGGCGTCAGGCGGTTGAGACTGTCGCCCTGATTGTGCTGGGTCCCATCGGGATCGCGTGACCAGAAGACCATCGCGAAAGGCCGGTGACGTGCCTTGAATGACGGCAGCGCCACGCGGGTGGCGACATCGATGAAATAGTCCTGCTGCGCACGATTGGCCTCGCGCGTGCCGGGTGTGCGAGCGTCCCCCGAACGGCCGTTGGCACCCCTGTCCGGTGCGACGAGCGGCAGCCCCGCCCTGGTCATTCCTGTGACAGTGTCGGGCGAAAGCGCGATGCCGCCCGGCCGTCCGGTGGAGTCGTCGACGATGATCGTCGTCATACCGTCGCGAGCGAGGTGATCCTGGATAAGCGCTGGGCCGAGCTTGCCGATCGCAGCGGTGCCGTATCCCGCTTTGCGTGCGGCTTCGAGAACAGTCGTTTCGTTGAGGTAATTGCCGCCGAAGTGCGTATCGACCTCGCCGAGCACGGCATCGTTTTCGAGGAACGGGGTGACGCTGCCCGCCGCGCTTGCGATCGGGGCGGCCGTCCAGATCGTGTTGCTGAAATCGCCGGTATCGCCAAGCTGATGGCCGGTCGCGAGACTGGAGGCATTGGCGGTCGTGAACGTCGGGAATACCGAATGGCTGTTGGGAAAGTAGGTCCCGGCATCCCGTAGCCGGACCAGTTCAGGCGCGGTTTGAGGGGTGACGATCTTGCCTCTCAACCCGTCGATGACGACCAGAATGACGTTGTGCGGAGTGCGGGCGCGCTTTGCGGTGCGAGCTTCGAGTGCCGGTGTAGCGGCAATGGCGACGGCAGCGGCGACGATCGGGAGATAGCGCATCGTTGGTTTCCGTTCGAAAGGCATCAGGCAAGCGCGACGAGCACGGCGCCGGCACCGATCAAACCGATGCCGAACCAGCCCCGCAGGGAGAGGTGTTCACCAAGAAGCGTCACGCCGATGACGGCGACAAAAACGACGCTCAGCTTGTCGATGGGAGCGACCCGCGCTGCGTCGCCGATCTTCAGGGCGCGGAAATAGCAGAGCCATGACGCGCCGGTCGCCAGGCCGGACAGCCCGAGAAACAGCCAGGTACGTGGCGCGATGGTCCCGAGGGGCTGAAATTTGCCGGTAAGCGCGAGCAGGGCGGTCAGCACCACGACAATCACGAGCGTGCGGAAAAGGGTCGCCAGGTCGGAGTTGATTCCTTCGACCCCGATCTTGGCGAAGATCGCGGTCAGCGCGGCAAATCCGGCGGAACCCAGCGCCCAGACGAGCCACGAGGAGGAGCTGACGCTTCCCACTCTCACGCCTGCCCCGTTTCATCGGCCAGCTCGGCGGGCACCGCATCTTCATGCCGGACGCCGCCCGGACCGATGCTCCAATGCTCCAGATGCTTGTAGACGATCACTTTGCCCGCGAGCAGATCGCCATGCCCCTCGCAGAAGCGTTCGAGTTCGCCGCGCTGGCCGATCAGCTCGACACACATGGTCAGGTGCGGATCGGAAATCTCGGAGCCATTTTCCCGAATCGGGCCATGATTGCTGTAGCCGTAATGGGTGTGATGGGCGACGGCGTTCATAATGCCGTCGCGCTTCGCCTGCGCGACCAGCTCGCGGTACAGCGGTTTGCGCGACCAGAAGCTACGCGCGCCCGCAGCCTTGTCGGACGGCTTCATGTAGATGCGGATCATCCCGATCTCGCTGGGCGTGACCTTGTGGGGCATCAGTTATGCTCCTTGACGGTGTTGGAAGGACGCCGGCTACGGCGGGATGCGCGGGCGTCGCGCAGCGTTAAGGTGCCGGTATGAGCGCGGGCGGGACGCTTGGGCACGGCGATCCGCTGCGACAGGTAAATGCCGTTATGGCCCGAGCAGATGTAGGCGACGAAACAGGCCACCGCGATCGGCACGGCATGGGTGGCGCCGAACAGCTCGATCCCCATGATCGTACAGGCCAGCGGCGTGTTGGCCGCCCCGGCGAACACGGCGACGAAACCGAGCGCTGCGAACAGGTCGAGCGGTGCACCGAGCAGCCACCCCAGCGCGTTGCCGAGCGCGGCACCGATGAAGAACAGCGGCGTCACCTCGCCGCCCTTGAAGCCTGCGCTCAGCGTCACGACGGTGAACAGCATCTTGAGCGCCCAACTCCACCGATCGACCGGGCCGCTGAAGAAGCCCGCGATCGTAGGATCACCGGGGATGGCGGACCATACGCCCAGACCCAGATAGGCGCGGGTGCCGACGATCCAGACGAGCGCGATGACCAGGACGCCGCCCAGAGCGGCACGGGCCGGTCCGTAAGGTATGCGGCGCTTGAGGAAGCCGCCGAATGCGTGGTTCGCTTCGGCGAAGACGAGGCCGGCGAACCCGAAGGCGACGCCCGCGATCGTCGCCTTGAGGAGCATCAGCGGCTCGACCAGCAGCGCGCCCGTGGCGGGGGCGGCATAGGCGATGTGATAAGGCGTGTGGTGGATGCCCCAGGCATGACACGTCCAGTCCCCGACCAGCGCGGCGAGCAAGCACGGAATGATCCCGCCATATTCGACGCGGCCAAGCGCCAGCACTTCAAGAGCAAACACCGCGCCTGCCAAGGGCGTGCCGAACACCGCGCCGAAGCCCGCCGCGACGCCGGCCATCAGCAGGATGCGAATACCGGATGCATCGAGACGGAACAGGCCGGCGATGGCACTGGCGAGACTGCCGCCGAGCTGCACGGCGGTTCCCTCGCGTCCCGCCGAGCCGCCGAACAGATGCGTCGCGATCGTGCCAAGGAACACCAGCGGTGCCATGCGGAGCGGTACGCCACCCCCGGGCTCATGGATCTGCTCGACAATCAGATTGTTGCCGGCTTCGACCGAGCGCCCGGTGTGATGATAGAGAAACGCGACGGCTGCCCCGCCCACGGGCAGGAGATACAGCAGCCACGGATGATCGAAGCGGGCCTGTGTAGCGGCATCGAGGCTCCATAGGAAAGCCGCGCACAACGTCCCGACCAGCGCCGCCATCGGCAGCAGGATCAGCGTCCAGCGAACCACCGACATGGCATGGTCGTGCCGGTCGCAAAAGAACGCCGCCACGTTGAACTCATGGTACAGATTGCGAAACGTCGCGCGCACGATTCCTCCTTTGCTGCCTTGCGGCGCCAAGTAGGAATCATCGGCCCTTGCTAGGGCGGTTCGGTCAGACGACCCGGCGGAAATCCATCGCCTTGAAGAGATATATGTCGCTGCAATGCAGCAACGTCAATTCCCGAAATACCATCCTTGCGGGGAAGCCTTGGCCATGTCGTTGGTCGTTTCCCAACCGGGAACGCCGATCAAGCTCTGGCTCGCTCAGTTTGGCGCGTGATCGTCCAATGCTCCAGTTAGTTGTAGACGATCACCTTGTCGCCGAGCAGATCGCCATGACGGCGACAGAAAAGGTCGAGCTGATCGCGATCACCGACCAGTTCAACACAGATCGTCAGATGCGGATCGGCAATTTCCGAGCCGTTCTCCCGGATCGGTTCGTGATTGCTGAAGCCGTAATGGGTATTTTGCGCGACGGCGTTGATGATGCCGTCCGCCTTCGCGGTGCGAATCAGCTCGCGATAGAGCGGCTTTGCCCCCCAGAAGCGACGCGGGCCGATCTTGTCGGACGGCTTCAGATAGATGCGCAGCATCCCGACTTCGCGGTGCTGAACGGTGAAAAGGTCGGGCATGGTAGAGCTTTCGACAGGAAGCGGGATCAGGCGCGCGCGCGCCGGCGAGAAGCGCGGCGCGTGCGGGCATCGCGCAGGGTGGCGTCGGGTGTGAGGTGTGCGGCAGGCACCTTAAGCACGGCGACGCGCTGCGACAGGTAGATGCCGTTGTGGCCTGAGCAGAGATAGGCGACGAAGCACGCGACTGCGATCGGCACCGCATAGGCCGCGCCGAACAGCTCGATCCCCATGAACGTGCAAGCCAGCGGCGTGTTGGCCGCGCCCGCGAACAGCGCGACGAAACCGATCGCCGCGAAAACCCCTGTCGGCACTCCGAACATGGGCGCGAGCGCATTGCCGAGCGCCGCGCCAATGAAGAACAGCGGCGTCACCTCTCCGCCCTTGAAGCCAGCGCTCAGGGTAACGACGGTAAAGAGCAGCTTCAGCGCCCAGCTCCACGGGTGCGTATCGGGGCCGAAAAAGCTGGCAATGGTCAGGTCGCCCGGCGTTGCCGCCAGCGTGCCCAGGCCGAGATAGTCTCGCGTGCCAAATAGCCAGACCAGCGCGATCACGGCGACACCACCGATAGCGGGTCGTAGTGGGCCATAGGGTATCACGCGCTTCAGCCATCCGCCGAGCGCATGGTTGGCCTCTGCAAAGGCCAGCCCGACCAATCCGAATACAACGCCCGCGACGCCGGCTTTGGCGACGAGCAACGCGTCGACCGGCACCATCGCATCGACATGGTAGGCGCCGTGATGAATGCCCCAGGCAAGACAGGTCCAGTCACCCACCAGTGCCGCGACTAGGCACGGTACTAGGGTCAGGACCCATTGAAATGGGAGGCTCGATATGATTCAGGCTCCGCAAGGAGACTGAGTATGAGCGACCTGTACTGGCTGACGGATGAGCAGATGGCACGGCTTGAGCCATTTTTCCCCAAGAGCCATGGCCGCCCCCGGGTC